>NZ_JBJMIE010000729.1:0-17497 GCF_045807065.1 Actinophytocola sp.
CAGCCCGACCGAGGCAGCCCGACCGAGGCAGCCCGACCGAGGCAGCCCGACCGAGGCAGCCCGACCGAGGCAGCCGGACCGAGCGACCGGACCGACGGCACCGGACCAAGCGAGCGCCGAGCAGCGGACGGAGGGAGGGCGGACCGAGCGAGGGCCAGGAGCCGCGCTCCTACCCGAGGTCCCCGTCGACCGCGCCGGGGCGTGCCTTCGCCGGCCCGCTGACGGCGCGGTCGCTTTCCGTGCCGTCGCTTTCCGTGCCGTCGACGCGGTCACCGTCGATCCGGTCGCTGCCATCCCGGTCGTCGTCGAGACGGTCACCGTCGGCCCTGTCGCTGCCACCCCGGCTGCTGCCGTCACGGTCGCCGTCGCGGACGGCGGATGGTGCCTCCTCCGCTCCCCGCGCGGCCGGGGCGCCGGGCCGGTGCTCCCACAGGTCGGCGAGGACGACCTTGATGATGCCCGCGACCGGGATGGCCAGCAGCGCACCGAGGATGCCCGCCAGCTCGGAGGCCAGCAGGATCGACACGAGCACGGTCAGCGGGTTGAGCTTCACCGTGCGGGCGAACACGACCGGCTGCAGCAGGTGGTTCTCGAGCTGTTGGTACAGCACGAAGAACACGACCACGGCGATGCCGGCGGGCACCGAGTGGATGAACCCCGCGATGGCGGCGACGATCGCGCCGAGCGTGGCGCCGACGAGCGGGATCAGGTCCGCGATCGCGACGAACAACGCGATCAGCGCGGCGAACGGCACGCCGAAGATCAGCAGCACCGTGAAGGTCAGCAGGCCGCAGATCACGCTGATGATCAGGTTGCCGCTGATGTAGCCGGTCACCGTCCTGGCGCACGCGGCCCCGACGCGGCGCACGCGCTCCGCCCGCTCCCGGGACAGCAGCCCGAGTCCGCCGCTGGTCATCTTCGGGCCCTCGAGCACGATCAGGTAGGTCAGCACGACGATCGTGACGGTCGCGACGATGCCGGTGACCAACCCTCGGGCCAGCTGCAGTGCCGGGGTGCCGAGGCCGGTGGCGATCTGCCGGATGCGGGACTGGTTCTGCCGCACGAACTCCAGCGCGTGTGTCCGTGCCAGCAGGTCGCCGATCGGGCCGCGACCGCCGCGGGCGTCGGCGATCATGCCGGGCAGCTGACCGGCCAGCTGGGTGGCCTCGTGCGCCAGCGGCACCGCGAACGCGGTGAGGATCCCGATCATCGCCGCCAGGACCACGACGAACACCACCAGTGTGGCGAGCCAGCGGGGGCACCACCGCCCCCGCCGCTCCAGCCAGCCCACCGTCGGGTACAGCGCCGTGCCGAGGAACAGCGCGATGAGCAACCACACCAGGATCCGTTCGACCCGCAGGACGAACTCGACGACGACCAGCGTCGCCAGCCCCAGCAGGATCGCGATCACGATGACACGCGCCGCACGGCGCTCGCTGACCATCCCACAGAGATACCGCGCGGGGCGGCACGGAAACCAGGTCCGTGTCCCCGTGCCGCGCACTCGCCGACGGAACCGGTCCGCGTCTGCGACGATCGGGGGTAACCGCGCTCGCCCGACAGGAAGGGGCCGTCGATGACCGAGGTGTCCGTCGAACCCGAGGTGCGCAGCGCCGCGGGCGCTGTCCGCGGCCGCCGGGAGGGCGGCCTGGCCGTCTTCCGCGGCATCCCGTTCGCCGCGCCACCCGTCGGCGCGGCGCGGTTCGGCGCACCTCGGCCGGCACCACGCTGGGACGGGGTGCGCGAGGCGTTCTCCTTCGGGCCGGCCGCACCGCAGGGGAGCTCGGGGTTTCGGCTCGCCGGCGGCGCCGCGCCGGGCCGGCCGGAGACCCGCGAGGACTGGCTGACGCTCAACGTGTGGACGCCGGCGCCGGACCCGGCCGCGCGGCGCCCGGTCATGGTGTGGATCCACGGCGGCGCCTACAAACTGGGCTCCTCGGCCCAGCCCGGCTACGACGCGCGGCGGATCGCCCGGGACGGCGAGCTGGTGGTGGTCACCTGCAACTACCGGCTGGGCGTCGAGGGTTTCGCCGCGATCGCCGGGGCGCCCGCCAACCGTGCCCTGCTCGACCAGGTCGCCGCGCTGGAGTGGGTGCGCGACAACATCACCGCCTTCGGCGGCGACCCCGACCGGGTCACGGTGTTCGGGGAGTCGGCGGGTGCCGGGTCGGTGGCCGCGCTGCTCGTCATGCCGGCCGCGGCCGGGCTGTTCCGCCGCGCCGTGGCCCAGAGCGTCCCCGGCACGTTCGTGTCCGCCGAGCTGGCCGCGGACGTGACCGCCGCCATCGCGGCCCAGCGGGGACTGCGCCCGACCATCGCCGAACTGTCCACTGTGGAGCCCCGAGAGCTGGCGGAGGCCGGCGACGCGGTGGGCGCCGCGTCGCGCCGGTACGCCGACCGCTGGGGGCAGCTGGCCGACGGCGACACCTGCTTCGCCCCGGTCGTGGACGGCGAGGTGCTACCGACCACCCCGTGGCGGGCGCTGGCCGGTGGCGCGGCCCGTGCGGTGGAGCTGGTCGTCGGGCACAACCGCGAGGAGTTCCGGCTGTTCATGGGCATGGCCGGGAAGTTCGGCACGGTGAGCGACGCGGCCGCGACCCGGTCGCTGCGCCTGTTCGCCCCGGGACCGGACGGCGAACAGGCCTACCGGACGGCGTTCCCGGCCGCCTCGGCCGAGGAGCTGTACGAGCGGGTGCGGTCGGACTGGCTGTTCCGCATGCCCTCCCTCCACCTCGCCGAGTCCCACGTCGCCGGCGGCGGCAGGGCGCACCTGTACGAGCTGACCTGGCCGGCCCCGGGTGCCGGCGGCCGGTTCGGCGCCTGCCACGGGCTGGACATCCCCCTGCTGTTCGGCACCCTCGACGCGGACCTCGGCCCGCTGCTCATCGGTCCGGAACCCTCGGCCGAGGCCCAGCGGCTGTCGGCCGCGTTCCGCACGGCGTGGACCGCGTTCGCCACCACCGGCGACCCCGGCTGGCCCGCGTTCGACGGCGAGACCCGGCTCACCCGGATCTTCGACGCGGAACCCGCGGTCATGCCCTACCCGGAGGAGACCTCCCGCCTGCTCTGGCGACACCACGAGTTCGCACCGCTCCCCCTGCTGGGTTAGGGCCTTGTCCCGTGGGTCTTCGAAATTCCGGGAGGCGGGCTAGTCGAGCAGACCTTGTTCCTCCACTGTGGACAGTGACAGGGTCTTGTACCCCATGTCGTCGAAGAGGACGGTCAGCCGGTCCTCCTCGGTGGACATCACCACGCCCCCGCCCCACTCCGCGTGCCGCACCCTGGTGTTGGGCGGGAACCGGTCGCTCCCCGGCGACGTCGCGGCCGCCGTGGCCTGCCCGGTGTCGCAGTTGTCGCAGTTGCCGCACGGGTCGGGCAGCGCCTCACCGAAGTAGCCGAGCAGGAACTGGCGGCGGCAGCCGGTCGTGTCGGCGTAGCCCCGCATCATGTCGATGCGGGAGCGGATGAGCCGCTGGTGCGCCTCCGCGACCTCGACCGCGTGCTCCACCGCCTCCTCCGGGGAGCGGTCGGCGTCGACGTACTCGAGCCCGCCCTTCTCGGTCGTGGCGACCACGCCGGCCTGCTCCAGCAGGTTGACCGCCCGCGTGCGCCGGGCGGCGGGGAGGTCCACCTCGTCGGCCAGCCGCGCCGGGCGCACCGGCTCGTCGTGCGCGTCGAGCGCCCGCGCGACCTCGGTCAGCGCCTCCTCCGGCGCCCTGGCGGCGGTCAGGAACTTCTGCAGGTTCAGGTCCTCCTGGCGGTAGAACAGCACGGTCGAGGCGGGCTCGCCGTCCCGGCCCGCACGCCCGATCTGCTGGTAGTAGGAGTCCAGTGACTCCGGCGCCGACGCGTGCACGACGAACCGCACGTCCGGCTTGTCGATGCCCATGCCGAACGCCGAGGTCGCGACCACCACGTCCAGCTCGTCGGCCATGAACCGCTCGTGCACCCGCTGGCGGTCGGCGGCCCGCATCCCGGCGTGGTACGCGTCGGCGCGGGCGCCGAGCCGGGCCAGCTCGTCCGCGTAGAACTCGGTGTCCTTGCGGGTCGCGACGTAGACCAGGCCGCGGCGGGTCGCGGGGTCGGCGGTCATGGCGCGGACCCGGGCGATGACCGCGCCGCGCTTGTCCCGGTCGTCGGCGAACCGCTCCACCGCGAGGTGCAGGTTCGGCCGGTCGAAGCCGGCGAGCACCTCCCGGTGCTCCCGCAGCCCCAGCCGCGCGACGATGTCCTCGCGCACCGGGAGCGCGGCGGTCGCGGTCAACGCGATCACACGGGGGTGGCCGAGCCGCTCGATCACCGGGCCGAGGCGCAGGTAGTCGGGCCGGAAGTCGTGCCCCCACGAGGAGACGCAGTGCGCCTCGTCCACGACGAACAGCGACACCCCGACCTCGCTCAGCTCGTCGACGACCTCGTCGTTGGCGAGTTGCTCCGGGGACAGGAAGAGGAACTCGGCGTCGCCGCGCCGCACGGCCTCCCACGCGCGCTTGCGCTCGCCGCCGCGCTGGCTCGAGTTCACGGCCACGGCGTCCTCGCGCACGCCGCTGTCCTCGATCCCGTCGATCTGGTCGTGCTGCAACGCGATCAGCGGGGACACCACCAGCGTCGGGCCCTCGATCAGCAACGCGGGCACCTGGTAGATCGCGGACTTTCCCGCGCCGGTCGGGAGGACGGCCAGCACGTCGCGCCCGGCCATCACCTGTTCCATGGCCTCGAGCTGGTGGTCGGAAAGCCGCGACCAACCGAAGTTCCGCTCGGCGACGCGCCGCAGCTCGCGGACCCGCTGGGTAGATGTCACGGTCGGCAGATACCCCGTCCGGTAAGGCGGAAACCGCTCCTTGATCAGTGGTTATGCGGTCCGCGACCGGGTAATCGAGCCGCCACGCCGTACTAGGAGGAGGCTCAGGTGACCGATCCCACCGGCGGGTACACCCCGCCGAACAGACAACAACCCCAGTCCACCCCGGAGGCTGCCAAGCAGGAGGCGTCCGCCGTGGCGCAGACCGCGGCCGAACGCGGCGGACAGGTCAGCGACACCGCAGGTGAACAGGTGCGGCGTGTCGCCTCGGAGACCACGCGGCAGGCGAGGGACCTGCTGCGGGAAGGCCGCGACCAGCTCCACGCGCAGGCGAAGGAGGGCCAGAGCAAGGCGGCCGGCGGCCTGCACGCGCTGGCCGACCAGTTGCACGAGATGGCCGAGAAGACCGACGGCAACGGCCTCGCACCCGAGCTGGCACGCCAGGCCGCGGAGCGCACGCGCGACGCCGCGACCTGGCTCGACGACCGCGAGCCCGGCGCGCTGCTCGACGAGGTGCGGGCGTTCGCGCGCCGCAGGCCCGGCGTGTTCCTCGCCGGCGCGGCAGTGGCCGGCGTGCTCGTCGGCCGGCTGACGCGGGGCGTGATCGCCGCCAACAGCGACGACTCGGACTCGGGCTCGGGCTCGCCCAACGGGTCCGCGGGCCGGCACAGCGTCACCCCGGGCCCGTCGAGCACGCAGTACCCGAGCCCGGCGCCGCGCCAGCCGGTCGCCCCGCCGACGACGCCGAGCTACTCGGTGCCGCCGCCGACGGGCGTGCCCGGTGACTACCGGCCGGGCGAGTCCGTGGCCGGTGACTACCGCGGACCGGCGGCGACGCCGGGCCGGCCCCCCACGACTCCGGCGTCGCCGGGTTACTCCGTGCCGCCACCGCCGCCGGTGGGACCGGGCGGCGGTCACCCCGGGCCGGTGACCCGATGACCGGTCCGACGTACCCCGCACCGGGTGCTCCGTCGGGTGGCGGTCCGACGTATCCGGCATCGGCCGGTGCGACGTACCCGGCGTCCGGTGGTCCGCCGTACTCGGCACCCGGTGACACGGCCACGCCCGACGTCGGGGACGTGTCGGTCGGCCAGCTGCTCGGCAACGTCTCCCGCGACCTGTCCACGCTGATGCGGCAGGAGCTGGCTCTGGCGAAGGCGGAGCTGAAGCAGGAGGCGACCAAGGCGGGCAAGGGCGCCGGCATGCTCGGCGGCGCCGGGTTCGCCGGCTACATGGTGCTGCTGTTCCTGTCCTTCGCGCTCTGGTGGGCCCTCGCCAACGTCATGGACGAGGGACTTTCCGCGCTGATCGTCGCGATCGTGTGGGCGATCATCGCCGCGGTGCTCTACACCACCGGCCGCGGTCAGCTGCGGTCCGTCAACCCCGTGCCGGAACGCACCGTGGACACCCTCAAACAGGTCCCGGACGCCGTCAAGCCCCACGAGGAGAGATCATGACCACTCCCAACGAACCGGAGCGGCTCCGCCGCGACATCGAACGCACGCAGCGCAGCCTCAGCACCGATGTGGACCTGCTCGCCGAGAAGGTGACGCCGGGGCGCATCGTGCACCGCCGCGTCAACCGCGCCCGCCACGCCCTGACGACCGTGCGCGACCGCGTGATGGGCACCGCGCAGAGCGGCGCCTCGTCGGCCGGTGACACCATGTCCGCCGCCGGCAACCGGATCGGCGGCGCGGCCTCGTCCGCCGCGTCGTCGGTCGGTGACGCGGCGTCGTCCGCCGCGTCGTCCGTGGCCGAGGGCACGCAGGCCGCCGCGTCCACGGTGGCGCGGGCGGCGCAGGAGGCGCCGCAGGCGATCCGCCGCGAGACCCAGGGCAACCCGCTCGCCGCCGGGCTGATCGCGTTCGGCGCCGGCTGGCTGCTGTCCTCGCTCGTGCCGGCCACCAAGGCCGAGGAGCGCCTCGCCGAGCAGGCGAAGGACACGGCGCAGGAGTACGGCAGGCCGGTGGCCGAGCACCTCGCCCAGGAGGTGCGGGACAACCTGCGCGAACCCGCCCAGCAGGCCGTCGAGTCGGTCCGGGACACCGCCTCGGACGCGGCGAGCACCGTCGCGGACGAGGCCAGGCAGGCGGCCAGCGACGTGGCCGGCCGTGCGCAGGAGGCCAGGACCTCGGTGCAGCAGCAGCACGAGTCCTGAGCTACGCCAACAGGAACGCGGCTCGGCTCTTTTCTGGCCGAGTCGCGTTCCTGTCGTGTCCCGGTGGGGTAACCCGGTGGTTTCGCCACGACGAGGGATGGAGCTTCATGCACGAAGTGGACTGGCGCAGGGACAAGGCCGAGTTCGTCGCCCGCCCCGCGGGCGCGCCGCACCCGGCGGGTGACCCGGAGACCAGTCCACTGGCCCGGCAGTTCGCCCGGCTGGCGAGCCTCCTCCTGACCGCGGACACGGTGGCCGACGTGCTGTCCCACGTGGTCGCCGCCACCTCCGCGGTGATCCCCGCCGCCGACCTGGTCAGCCTGACCCTGCGCGGCAGCGACGGGCACCTGCGCACCCCGGTGGAGACCGACCCGGTGGGGACGGCGCTGGACGACCTCCAGTACCGCTACGACCAGGGCCCCTGTTTCGACGCGGCCCGCGGCCCCGGTCTCGCCTACACCTACAGCCCCGACCTGGCCGCCGAGCGGCGCTGGCCGCGGTTCGGCCCGATCGCCGCGCAGCGCGGGTACCGTTCCGTGCTCTCCACCGCGCTGCTGCCCGAGGTCACCCCGCCCCGCCTGTCCGGCGCCCTCAACATCTACTCCCTGCGCACGGACCGGCTCGGCGACGAGACCACCCGCGACCGCGCCCTGCTGCTGGCCACCCACGCCGCACTGGCCGTGGCCAACACCGAGGCCGTGCGGCTCGCCGACCTGCGCGCGGCGCGGCTGCGCCGGGCGCTGCGGACCAGGGACGTCATCGGGCAGGCCAAGGGCATCCTCATGCAGCGCCGGGGCATCAGCGCCGAGGAGGCGTTCGACCTGCTCCGCCGCACCTCCCAGGACCTCGACATCACGCTGTCGGAGCTGGCGCACACCCTCACGGGCCGCCACACCGAGCTCGACGGGCCCGGCCGCTGAAGGTCACGGCCGGGCCGGCACGGTGAGGGGCAGCGTGTCGCCCCGCTTCAGGAAGTGGACGTCCGCGGCCGGACGCCGCCGCGCGACGGCCTCGAGGAAGTTCGAGACCGGCGAGTGGAACAACCCGTAGTCGTCGTAGTGGATCGGCACCGCGGCGGTCGGGCCGAGCAGCTCGAGCAGGTCGACGCCCTGCTCGTCGTCCATGGACAGCAACACGCCCAGCACACGCGTGCCGCCGAGGTGGAGCAGGGCGAGGTCCAGCGTCGGGAAGCGGTCGCGGATGCTCGCCAGGTCGTCGTGGTACACCGTGTCGCCGCTGACGTAGATCCGCAGCGGCTCGGCGGCCGCGGTGGCGCGGTACTCCAGGACACTTCCCATCACCTCGGGCAGCAGCAGGTTCAGCGGCCCGGCCGTGTGGCGGGCCGGCACTGCCGTCACCCGCAGCGTCGCCGCGCCGTCGGTGAACTCGTGGGTGTCCCAGGTGGACAGCGCGGCGGTCGACCGGAAACCGGCGCGGGACAGCTTGCGCGCGGCGTGCTCGGTCGTCACGAGGGGCAGGTCGCGGTCGAGCTCGCGGCGCGCCACCCGGTCGAAGTGGTCGCCGTGCAGGTGCGACAGCAGGACCGCGGTCAGGGGCGGGAGGTCACCCGGCTGGATCGCGGGTTCGGTGCGCCTGCGGGAGAACAGCCCCTGCCCGAAGTAGGACCACTGGCCCCGGTGCAGGAAGTTGGGGTCGGTCAGCACGGTGAACCCGCCCAACCGCAACAGGGTCGTGGCCGTCCCGACGAACGTCACCGAGCTGTCCATCCGAGTTCTCCTCACCCGCGGTGTCGAGTCCACGGACTACCCGCGCGTCCGGCACCCATGCCGGCGGGGTCAGCCGCCCTCGGCGTAGACCCGGGTGAGGGCCGCGAAGCCGATCCCGACGACCGCGAGTGCGCTGCCCGCCACCACCCACCCGGTCAGCGCCAGCACCAGACCGGCGCCGGCGAACAGGACGAACTCGACGGTGAACCGCGCGGGTTCCGGCAGCCGCCGGCGTGCCCGCGGCGCGATGAACAGGCCCCACAGGGCCGCGGCGACCAGCGGCAGCAGCACCGCGTCGACGACGGCGAGGACCACCCCGTCGCCGAGGCGGGCACCGGCCACGGCCAGGCCGGCCAGCAGCGCCAGCTCGGTCAGGAACCGGCAGGTCAGCACGAGCCCGGCGATCCCCCGCAGCTCCCCCGCACGATCCGAACTCACCCGCGTGAGCCTGTCGTGCTCGAGGTGGCAGTGCCAGGGCGGCCGGCGTGGTGGCATCGAGCGTCGATGGCCATGGCGGCGCTTTCCGTCACGGGGTCACCGGGATCTCCGGCGAGTCGGTCAGGCGCAGCTTGCGGCGGGCACGCTGGTAGAAGGTCGTCATGCCCAGCCGAACCACCCGGGCGGCACTCGGCCGCCCCCGCAGCTCGATCCGGTTCCCCGGCTCGACGTAGCCGCGGACCTCCCCGTCCACCTCGACGGCCAACCGGCCGCTGGTCGGCAGGATGTCCAGCTCCACCGTGTCGTGCACCGACAGCACCACGCCGCGGCTGTACGCGGAGTGCGGCGCGGCGGGCGTCACGAGCAGGGCCTCGACGGCCGGGCTGGTGATCGGCCCGCCAGCCGAGAAGCTGTACGCCGTGGACCCGGTCGGCGTGGCGACGATGACCGCGTCGGCGGCGTAGCTGACGAACTCGTGCCCGGAGACCCGGACCGCGACCACCGCGCTGCCGTCCCCGGGCACCCGCACCACGGCGACGTCGTTGAACGCGGTCGCGGTCTGCCCGCCGATGACCGCGTCGACGGCCAGCCGGGGCTCGACGGTGAACTGGTGGTCGTCGATGGCCGAGAGCGCGGCGGGCAGGTCGGGCACGTCCACCTCGGCCAGGAAGCCCAGCTTGCCCAGGTTCACCCCGAGCACGGGCGCCCGCTGCCCGTCCACCAGCCGCATCGCGCGCAGCATGGTCCCGTCCCCGCCGAGGCTGACCAGCAGGTCCGAGCGGCGGGCCAGCTCGGCGGCCGTCACACCCACCGCCGCGCAGTTCAGCCGCTGGATCTCGTCCGCGATCCCGAGTATCTCGATCCCCCGGTTGGCCGCCCAGTCGAGCATCGCCGTGACCGCCGCCTCCGAGTCGCGCCGCGGGTGCAGCACAATGCCGGCCGAGTGCATGTCAGCGGCCTTCGTCCGTTGAGGTCATGACAGGAGTCTGCCCGCACCGGTGCCCGACCGCGCGATCACCCCTGCGCGCTGCCCAGCCGGACCATGTTCCACGACAGCGCCGGCAACACGGCCGTCACCGTCCCGTCGGCGGTCTTCACGTCGGCGAGCCGCCTCGGCGTCACCCGGTCGGGATGGTCGGCGGTGTTCGTCGCCTCGGGATCGGAGTCGAACAGCGCCAGGTGCGAGCCGACCGCCAGCTCCGGCAGCGCCCGCACGTCCACGTCGAGGGCGACCTGCGAGTCCTGCGAGCGGTTGACCGCGAACAGCGTGACCGCGCCCGACTCGGGGTCCCGCACGGCCGTGGCGGTGACGACGGGCACCTCCCCCATCCACGACGTCTCGTACGTCGGCCCGGTCGGCTCGACCCGCAGCACGCTGCCCCGCCCGTGCCGGGACGTCAGCGCGAACGGGTGGAAGGTGGTCTGCCGCCACGCCGGCCCGCCCGGCTCGGACCGGATCGGCGCGATCACGTTCACGAGCTGGGCGAGGCAGGCGATCTTCACCCGGTCGGCGTGGCGCAGCAGCGAGATCAGCAGGCTGCCGACGACGACCGCGTCGACCACCGAGTACTCGTCCTCGATGAGCCGAGGACGCCGCGCCCAGTCCAGGTTGTCCTCGCCGGGAAACCGCGCCTGGTACCAGACGTTCCACTCGTCGAAGGCCAGGTTGAGGCGCTTGCTGTGCTGCCCCGCCCCGCGCACGTGGTCACAGGTGGCGACCACCGACTCGATGAACCGGTCCATGTTGGCGCCGCTGGCCAGGAAGCTGCCCCGGTCGGCGCCGCGCTGCTCGTAGTAGCTGTGCAGGGAGACATAGTCGACCAGGTCGTAGGTCTCCCGCAGCACGGTCGCCTCCCAGTCGCCGAACGTCGGCATCCGCTGGTGGGAGCTGCCGCACACGACCAGCTCGATCGACGGGTCGACCCGGCGCATGGCCTTCGCCGTCTCGGCCGCGAGCCGCGCGTACTCCGCCGCGGTCTTGTGGCCGATCTGCCACGGCCCGTCCATCTCGTTGCCCAGGCACCAGAGCCTGATCCCGTGGGGCTCGGCGACCCCGTTGCGCCGCCGCAGGTCCGACCAGTGGGTGCCGCCCGGGTGGTTGGCGTACTCGACGAGGTTGCGTGCGGCGTCGATGCCCCGGGTGCCGAGGTTCACCGCCATCATCGGCTCGCTGCCCATCCGGCGGGCCCACGTGGTGAACTCGTCCACGCCCACCTGGTTGGGCTCCAGCGACTTCCAGGCGAGGTCGAGCCGGGTCGGCCGGTCCTCGCGGGGCCCGATGCCGTCCTCCCAGGTGTAGCCGGACACGAAGTTCCCGCCCGGGTACCGCAGGACCGGCACGGACAGCTCGCGCACCAGCTCGGCGACGTCGCCCCGGAACCCCTCGCCGTCGGCGCTGTCGTGGTCCGGCTCGTAGATCCCGGTGTAGACGCACCGGCCCATGTGCTCGACGAACGACCCGTAGAGGCGCGGGTCGACCTCGGCGATGGCGAACGCGGGGTCGAGGGTCAGGGCGGCGTGCTGCAATGGAGTCATCCCTTCAGGCCGGTGCCGGCGATGCCTTCGACGATGCGGCGCTGGAAGAGCAGGAACACCAGCACCAGCGGCAGGGCGCCGAGGATGGCCGAGGCCATCGTGTCGGCGTAGCGGATCCCGTAGGTGCCCTGCACGGTCGCGAGTCCGACCGGGATCGTCATGATCTTCGGGTTGGACAGCGCCAGCAGCGGCCACAGCAGGTCGTTCCACGTCCAGACGAAGCTGAAGATCGTCACCGCGGACACCGCCGGCCGCGCCAGCGGCATGACGACCTGCCGGTAGGTGCGGAAGAACCCGGCCCCGTCGATGCGTGCCGCCTCGTCGAGGTCCTTCGGGATCCCGTCGAAGAACTGCTTGAACACGAACACCGCGATCGCGATGGGGATCTGCGGCAGGATCACCGCCCAGTACGTGTTCAGCAGGTTGACATTGCCCAGCTCCCGGAACCGCGGCACGATCAGCACCTGGCTGGGGATCATGATGCCGATGAGGATGGCCCAGAACACCAGCCAGCGGAACCGGAACCGCAGGCGCGACAACGCGTAGGCGGCCAGGCTCGCGGTGAGGACCGTGCCGGCCGCGGTCAGCGCCGAGGTGATGAAGCTCGCCGCGTACCAGCTGACCATGTCGCCCTCGGCGAGCAGCGTCCGGAACGACCCGAGGGTCGGGTGGGTGATGGCCCAGGTCGGGTTCGTGGTGTCGCCGTTGGGTTTGAGCGCGGTGTCGAGTGCCCAGGCCAGCGGCACCAGCCAGAGGATCGCGAACGCGACGAGCACCCCGGCGCAGCACCGGTTGAACAGGCGGGTGCGGCGGTCGGCGGAGGTGGCGAAGCGCTGCGCCTCCGCGGTGGTCAGCGGCCGCGCGTCGTAGGCGAGTGTGGCCATGTCACATCTCCGGTTCCTGGCGGCGGGTCAGCACGACCCACACGGTCGACACCGCGAGCACCACGAGGAAGAACAGCGTGGAGGCGGCCGCGGCGTAGCCGCTGCGGAAGTCGGTGAACCCGACGTCGAAGACGTACTCCAGGAGCGAGCGCGTGGCAGAGTTCGGGCCGCCCTGGGTCATGATGTACATCTGGTCGAACACCTTCATCGAGGCGATGATCTGCAGCACCACGACGAGCGTGGTGGTGCGGGCGAGCAGCGGCACCGTGATCAGCCGGATCTGCTGCCACGGTCCGGCCCCGTCGATGGCCGACGCCTCGTACAGGTCGCGCGGGATGTCCTGCAGGCCCGCGAGGTAGAGCACGAAGTTGAAGCCCAGCGTCCACCACACGGTGGTGACGGCCAGCGACACCATCGCGATGTCCGGGTCGCCGAGCCAGTTGGGCTCGGCGAAGCCGAGCGCGGTCATCGTGCGGCTGAGCAGGCCGAGCGCGGGCGTGTACATCCAGATCCAGATGAGCGCGACGACGGCCGAGGGCAGGATGTAGGGCAGGAAGAACGCCAGCCGGAAGAACCACCGCGCCCGGCGGGCCCGCTCGGCGAGCAGTGCGAACACGAGCGCGAGCACGATGAGCGGCGGCGTGGTGAGGATCGTGAACCAGGCGGTGTGCCACAGGGAGGACCAGAAGTCGCCGCTGGTGAGCGCCTCGGCGTAGTTGCCGAAGCCGGCGAACGTGCCGAGCCCGGTGGACACCATGCTGGTGTCGAAGAAGCTCATGACCACGCCGTAGAGCGCCGGCCCGACGATGAACAGCGTGTACAGGACGAGGAACGGCGCCAGGAACAGCAGCGCGGGGCGCCCGTGCCCCTGCGGCCGGGCCTCGCGCCGGGTGCGCGCCACCGGGTGGGTCGGGGGTGGTGGGGTGCGGACGGTGGGCGGTTCGATGGTCGTGGCCACGGCCAACCTCCTCTGACTTCTCACACCGGGGGCGTGGTCCGGGCCAGCTGGGACAGCTTCGCGCGGATCTGCGCGATCGCGGCGTCGGCCGACATGCCGCCGGCCTCGACGGCGCCGACGGCACCGCCCATCACGTTCTCGAAGTTCGAGCCGGAGCCGGAGTACCAGGCCGGCGGGTCGTAGACGGCGGCGTCCGCGGCGGCCGCGTACTCCGACTGCGGGGTCAGCTCCCGGTAGGCGCCGCTGGTCGTGAACGGCCGCCACGCCGGCACGTGACCGCCCTTGGCCCAGGTGAGGCTCTGGTCGAGCATCGAGCGCACGAAGCCGAGCGCGAGGTCGAGCCGTTCCCGGCCGTGGTCGGGCCGCACCGGCAGCACGAGCGTGTGCGAGTCGGCCTGCACCGCGTACGGACCGCCGAAGATGTTGGGCACCAACGTCATGCTGAACGGCATCTTGGCGGTCTGGAACGTGGAGATCTCCCACTCGCCGTTGAGGTGGAACCCGGCCGCGCCGCTGGCGAACAACGCGATCGCGCCCTGGTAGTCGATGCTGCCGGGCATCAGTCCCTTCTCGACGGTGAGCAACCGGAGGTAGTCGAGCACCTGCTTCGCCTTGGCGTCGTCGAGCACGACCCGGGTGCCGTCGTCGGCCAGCACCTCACCGCCGAGCTGGGCGTACAGGGTCTGGAACAGCCGCCAGGGCGTGGCGGTGTCGGAGTTGATGCCGTGCGTGGCGCCGTACTTGCCGGTGACCTGCTTGATCCTGGTGAGCGCGTCGACGAACGCGTCCTGCCCCTTGATCGGCACGAGCTTGCCGGACGAGTCGAGCAGGCCGGCCTGCTCGCAGATCTTCGTGTTGTAGAACAGGACGAACGGGTGCGTGTCGATCGGGATGGCGTAGATCTTCCCGTCGATCAGGCCGGCCTCCCAGGCCCGCCGGTTGAACTTCGCGGCGCTCATGCCGTGCCGCTCGAGGTCCTCGGGAGCCAGCTCCTGCAACAGGTTGCCCGCCGCGAGCGTCTTCATCCTGGTCAGGTGGGACACCGCGACGTCGGGCGGCCGGTCGCCGACGGTGGCGAGCGCCAGCTTGGTGTAGTACGGGTTCCCCCAGGCGAGGGTCACGGCCTGCAGGTCGATGCCCGGGTTGGCCTTGCGGTAGCCGTCCTCCATGTCCGTCATGCGGACACCGTCGCCGCCGCCGAAGAGGTTCCAGTACGCCAGCGTGTCGGCGCTCGGCCGCGCGTCGACCAGCCCGGCGCCGACGGAGGCGCAGCCGGCGGTGGTGAGCGCGGCGGCGCCCAGCAGGCCGGCCCGGAGCACGCCGCGTCGGGTAAGGGCATTCCTGGGAGATGGTTGTGCGGGGGGACCGTTCATTCTCCACCGTCCTAACGTGAGCCTGGGGGGCTCGTCGACTCGCGGACGATCAGCTCGACGGGCAACAGGTCGCGCTGGGGTATCTCCTTGCCGCCGATGCGGTCCACGAGCAGGGTCGCGGCGCGCTCGCCGGTCTCCTGGAACGGGATGCGCACGGTGGTCAGCGGCGGCACGAGGTAGCCGGCGAAGGACAGGTCGTCGCAGCCGACGACCGAGCAGTCGGCGGGCAGCCGCCGCCCGCTCTCGTGCAACGCCTTCAACGCGCCGACGGCCATCGTGTCGTTGTGCACGAAGACGGCGGTGATGGTCGGGTCGGCGTCCAGCAGGCGGTGGGTCGCGGCCCAGCCGCCCTCGGAGGTCCAGTCCGCCTCGACGATCCGCCGTTCGGGCAGCTCCACGTCGGCCGCGCGCAGCGCCGCCCGGAACCCGCGCATGCGGGCCCGCACGACCTGCCGCGTGCGCGTGCCGGTGACCGTGCCGATCCGCCGGTGCCCGAGCTCGAGCAGGTGTTCGGCGGCCAGCGTGCCGGTGACGGTGTGGTCGGACCCGATCGTCGGCACGGTGGCGCCGGTGACCCGGTTGATGCTCACCACGGGCAGGGGTCCACGCAGCGCGGCACCCAGCGCGGGGTCGTCCTCCAGGGTCGGCGCCGCGACGAGGATCCCGTCGACCCGGTACTCCAGCAGCTTGCGCACCGCGAGCCCGGCGTCGATGTTGGCGTGCACGCTGCTGATCAGGGCGGCGTGGCCCCGGCTCGCCGCCGCACGCTGAGCGGCCAGCACGAACTGCGAGACCGCGAGATCGGAGAAGTCGTCCGCGACGACCCCCACGGTGACCGACGCCTGCCGGACCAGTCCCCGTGCCATCGCGTTGGGCACGTACCCCAACTCGGCCGCGGCACGCAGGATGCGCTCCCGCGTGCTGGGCGAGACCACACCCTCCCGGCCACCGTTGAGGACCTTGCTGGCGGTCTGGAAACTCACGCCGGAACGCGCCGCCACATCCCGGAGCGACACGTACACGGGCCACCCTCCTCGGCGAAGGCGAACGTTCGCCTAACTCTGACCCCGATCGGCGCCGCGCGTCAAGACGGTCCGTCGGTATCGACGGATCGTCCCGAAGGGAGCAAGCGCGGTTCCACACCGTGGAAGCCGTTGCCGCAGGTCGCGGGAGGAAGCAGGCTGGAGGCCGGAGTCAGCCCCGGCGAAGGAGCAACCATGACCGTCGAAACAGGCACGCTGAACAACGTCGACCTGGCCGCTGTCGGCGCGTTGGTCACCGCGATCCAGGAGGACCCGAAGAAGGCGGACACGACCTGGGCCGCCCACGTCACCTGGACCGGTGGGTTCCAGTCGGACGCCCGTGTCCGCGGCTTCGCTCCCACCCCCTCCGACGAGCCCTCGGGCCTCGGCGGCGGCGACACCGCCCCGAACCCGGTGGAGCAACTGCTGTCCGCATTGGGCAACTGCCTGGCGGTCGGCTACGCCGCGAACGCGTCGGTGGCCGGTATCCGGCTCGACGAGCTGACCGTCGACGTCAAGGGCGACATCGACCTGCGGGTCTTCCTCGGCCTGGCGGAAGGCCACGCGGGCTTCGAGTCGATCACCGCGGCGGTCAGGATCAGCTCCCCCGCCCCGCGTGCCGACCTCGAGGCCCTGCACGCCAAGGTCATCGCGTCGTCGCCGGTCGGCCACACCCTCGGCGCCGCCGTCCCCGTCACGGTCGACCTGGTCTGACGCCGCGCTTCCTCAGCCCGTGAGGCCCGTCTCGGCGACGCCGCGGACCAGGTAGCGCTGCAGGACCACGAACACTCCCACGATCGGCAGGATCGACACCGCCGCGCCGGCGAACAGCAGCGTCACCCTCGGGTTCTGGGCCGTCAGCAGGCTCGACAGCGCCACCTGGACGGTCCACGTCGACGAGTCCTGCGCGATGATCAGCGGCCACAGGAACTGGTTCCAGCTGCCGATGAAGTCGATGACCGCGATCGCCGCGGCGAACCCCAGGGAGTTGGGCACCACGATGCGCCAGTAGACGCCCCACCGGCTCAGCCCGTCGATCCTGCCCGCCTCCTCCAGCGCCTGGGGGAAGTCCAGGAAGTACTGCCGGAACAGGAACACGTTCAGCGCGCTGAACAACCCCGGCACCACCAGCCCGCGCAGGTCCGACAGCCAGCCCAGGCTCGACACCACGACGAAGCTCGGCACGAACGTCACCGCGGTGGGCACCATCAGCGTCGCCACCACCGCGGCCAGCACCCTGCCCGCGTGCCGGTAGGGAACCCGGGCGAGGCCGTAACCCGCGAGCGAGCACAGCAGCAACTGCCCGGCGGTCTGCAGCACCGCCACGACCGTCGAGTTCAGCAGGCTCCGCGCGAACGGGATCTCCATGTCGGAGAACAGGTCGGTGACCGTGGACCAGCCGGCGGCGAGGCCGTCCCGCACCAACGCGAAGAACGGCAGCAGGAACAGCACGGCCGCGACGAGCAACGCCAGCCAGCGCAACACCGGCGCGCGGCGGTGGCCCACGGGTGGGATCACGAGGGCCTCCGCCGGTACACCCTGCCGGACAACAGGGTCACGAGTGCGATCACCAGCGCCAGCACGACCGCGCCCGCGCTCCCCCG
>NZ_JBJMIE010000730.1:0-3596 GCF_045807065.1 Actinophytocola sp.
ACCCGCAACCGGATCGCGGCCAGCGACGGCCCGAGCCCGTCGTGGACGTCCTGCCTCAACCGCCGCCGCTCGTCCTCCCGAGCGCTGACCAGCTGGACTCGGCTCGTCGCGAGCTCTTCCTGCAACCACAGGGCGGACACCGCCGGCGCGGCCAGGTCCGCGAGCGGCTGCAGCACGATGCGGTCCAGGTCGTCCAGCCGGGACTGTCCCGGACGCGGCGGCACGAGAAGCCTGCCGACCAGCTTTCCGTGGTAGCGCAGGTCGAACGACTCCAACTCGGCGCCCAGCTCGCCGACCTCGGCGACCCGGCGCGGCGGCTGCACCACCGTCACGTCCAGCGCCGCGCCGGGCAACCGCAGCGCGCTCACCACGATCTGGCAGACGGCGACCGGCGTCTGCGCCGGCCCCACACCGTCACGCAGCTGGCCGGCCAGCCGGCGGGCGAGTTGGTAGGGCTCGGCGCGGTCGCCGTACAGCAGCCGGTCGACCCTGGCGACGACCCAGCCGCTGATCGGGCGCAGCACCAGCCCGACGAGGGCGGCCAGCACCGCGAGCACGGCCGCCAGCGCCGCCCCGTCCCGCGGCACAGCGAGCGACATGGTGACCGCCGCGGCCATGTACACCACGGCGAGCAGCACGACCGGCACGACCCCGGCGATGATCCGCCGCGCCGCCAGGTCCAGCTCGTAGAGCCGGTCCCTGATCACCACGTAACCGATGATCGCCGGCCACACCACCGCCACCACCAGCTTGGCCGCCGCGACCCACCAGGACCAGAAGAACAGGTGCCGCAACCCCTCCTCGACCAGGAAAAGGACGAAGACCGACACCGCGATGGCGATCTGCCGGCGCGCCAGCCGGTCCGAGCCGCGCCAGCGCAGGATCGGCGAGACCGTGACGACGACGATCCCGAACCAGACGAGCAGTTCCAGCGGCCGCTGGGCCGCGGGTTGGATCGTCGCCCAGCGGGCCGAGTACAGCGCGTTGGGCATCGGCACCCCACCCGGGTGCCACCACTGAAACCCCAGCAGGGCGCTCGCCTCGACGGCGAGAATCCCGACCGGCAGACCCACCACCAGCGGCCTGGCCCACCGACCGGGCAACCGCCCGGTCGGGAAGAACAACGGGATGAGGACGAAGACGACCCGCGGGACCTCCCAGAGCGCGTACTCGCCGTACACCGCCACCCGCACCAGCGGCGTGACCTCCGTGGTGAACCGCAGCCAGGTCGACAGGCACGCCGCCACCATGAAGACGACCGCGGCGCCGAGCAACAGCCACCCCAGAACGCGCGCGACCCGGTGCGCCAACACGAGGAAGCCCGTGATGACCATCGAGGAGCCCTGCAGCACGTACTGCCAGAGCTCCACCTGGGCCATCGACCGCCGCACTACCGGCGTCGCGTGGGAAAGATAGATCGCGACCTCACCACCGGCCAGGAGCAGACCGGTCACCGCGACCGCGGCGGCCAGCCCCACCTCGCCGGCCAACCGACCGTGGACCAACCGTCCGGCCCATCCCCCGATCACCGGGACAGAGTACTGGGGTGGGCTCACCGGGCGGACCATGGCTGCTCGCCGTCGTGCCGTCACAGCCTCATACAGGCCCCCTTGTCGTCTGCCGCGCCTGCCACGAGGACATCTACTACCACGGATGCCCGACACGGCAACCACGATGAACACCGGAGAGCCGGATGCTACGGAAATCGGGCACGTCCGGTTCGGGAAGGGGCCGTCGGAAAAAGGACCACCACGGCACCTCGTCGGCGGCCTACTTCACGTCACGTACGTTTCCGTGGGAGCCCGGGGTGAGATTCCCCCGGGCGACCCGACTACTAGGCGTCGCACCGCATCCGGAAGGCGGTCACGTCCCCCGCCGGATCGCCGATCGGTGCCGTCCGCTGTGACCGCCGGCTAGAACGGGCGCGGGAACGTCCTGACCCGGTCGTAGATCTCCCGGAGCCACGGTCGGCGGACCTCGGGCAGGCGGGCCAGCGTGTCCAGGAACACCTGCGCGTCCGGGCGGAACGGAACCCACGGTTGCTGCGGTGGGAGGTCGTCCGGGAGCAGGCCGCGGGTCGCGGGCATCGACGGCGCGTCGTGTTGGAAGGCCAGGTGTTGCCACACCGGCGCGGCCACCGGCACGATCGCCGCGCCGGGTAGTCGCCACGGCGTCCCCGTCCGGGGGTGCACCGGGACCAGGGCGATGTCGCAGTCCGGCGCAGGCAGGTCCGGGCCCGCCAGGGCGGCTGTTACCGCCGGCGGACCAGGCGGTAACAACGCATCGAGTACGTGGCCGAACATGTCCGTGACCATGCCCGGCGGCAACGCCACCGGTGCGCCACCGGACGCCACCAGCAGGTGCGCCAGCGCAACCCCCGCCGCGGCCGTCCACACCGGACTCCAGTCCAGGGGCTCCTCGACCGGCGGGACGCTGTCGGGTGCCCAGTCCACGGCGGCACCGTCGACGCGCCGCACCGCGTCCGGGTCGAGCCAGACCGCCTGCCAGAACGAGCAGTCGTCGACGCGGGTCGCCACCGCGCGACCGCAGTCCACGCAGGCGAGGTTCGGGCCGGCCCGGCCGTCCAAGCCGAGACAGTAACCCTCGCACCGGTCGGGGATCAGGGCCATGCCCCGCGTGTCGCCCGGTGCGACCGCCACCGCCCCCGCCGAGCCGTACGACAACGCGTCGACGGGCGCGTACACACCTCGCGACGCCGCCTCCGCCTCGCCCACCTCCTGCCACCACCGCCACGGTGGGCCGGATGGTTCCGGGTTCACGGCGTAGGTTCCCGGTGCCATCAGAGCGGGCAGCAGCTCGTGCCCGTACTGCTGGTCCGCATGCGCCGGAAGCGCCACCCGCGCCACGGGAGCGGTCAGCTCAGCGCCGCACCCCGCGCACACGAACAGAGCCATGAGTACATCGTCCCGCGCCGGGCAACAGAAATTGACCCGCAGCCGCCACGCCGAGGCGAAACCGGCCGTGAACCGTTCGACCGTCCTCGGGGCCAGCAGTGCGTGGCGGAGCCCGGCCTTCACCGCGACCGGCAGCCACAGCGTCGCGAACAACCGGCTCACCGCGTCGAGCTGTGGTTTGCCAACGAGTTCGGCCGCTCTCGTCTGCCTGGTGACGTCGGCCAGCAGCGCGTCCACCGACCGCCTCCGCGCCGGCGTGCTCGTGATCGGTCAGCCTCGACAGGTTGCCCAGCGGCTCCTCCGCGCCGGGGGTGGCGCGTGCGTTCACCGGCATCGCGATCCGGACCGTGCCGGCGTCGACGTAGCAGCCCAGTTCGTCCACCACGCCGAACGGCAGCAGGACGGTCATCGGGCCGGCTCCTCCCGTGTCGGCGGCGCGGCCAAGCCAACCACCGACACGGGCGGTCAGCACCGGGCGAGTACGGGAACCGGGTGGAGCGGACCCGGGTCGGCGGGCAGCACCGGCCAGCCGTGGCGGCGGGCGTGCGCGCACAGTTCCGCGTCGCCGCCGACCACGTGCGGGTTGCCGACCGCCGCGAGCATCTCCAGGTCGCTGATGTGGTCGCCATAGCAGAAGCAGTCCAGCGGATCGGCGCCGAACTCGGCCAGCACCGCCGTGAC
>NZ_JBJMIE010000731.1:0-17412 GCF_045807065.1 Actinophytocola sp.
ACAATCTATCACTAAAATAAGCACTTCATATCATCGCTCGAACTGTAATTACCACCTCGCTGTCGAGGGTGGACGTGCCCGAGCGGCGAACCGTGGGTCCCCTGTGCACCCGTGACTTGCGGATACAGCGGAAGGGGAACGTTGGGTGTGGGGCGTCGATCACGACGCGGAAGCCGCGTGTCCGGCCGATGAGTCACCGGGCCCACCGCCCACGCTTGGCCAGCTCGGGCGGATAGATCCCCGCCCCCAGGCTCGCCGCGAACCCGACGTGCTGCCAGCCATGACAGGCACGCAGCCGGAGTTTGGCGTTGCGGGCGCGGCTTTCCAGGTCAGCGACCGCGTCCGGCAGCAGACGTTCGTCCTCGACGGTGGTGGTCACATACATCCCCCACAGCCCCACACCCGCGCCGTGGGCTTCCTCCTCTGCGGCTTGGCGGGCACGGGCCTCGTCGGCCCGGTCCCGCGCGGTCTCGTCGACACCGCGTCGCCGCCGCACCTCGCGCCGGAAGCTGGAGCCGGTGGCTTCTCGGGTCACCATCTCGCCGGCCTGGTCGGCCGGATGGGGCTGATAGGTGATCGTGACCCGGCGGTGGTAGCGGCCCGGGGTGACCAGCGGAGCCAGCACCGTGGAGGTGACCTGCTGGTTGGGCAGCGCGGCCATCGCGAACGACGCCGACCAGCCCGAGCCGTGCCACAGGTGGTCGTTGTGCGCCTGCGCTGTGACCGGGCCGGCGTCCGGCCAGGGCAGCAGGTACTGCTCCTCGGACAACTGCGCGAGTTCAGCTCGGGCGTGGGGGTCGTAGGCCAGCCGTAACCAGTGCGTCCAGTCCGCAGCGGTGGCCCGACCCAGGATCGCGACCCCGGACAGCGGCAGATCCCCTTCCAGCCCAGTCAGCGCCCGGCTGACCTCGGCGACCCGTTCGGCGTCGTCCCGCGGGGTCGGCCGGGCTCGGTGCGGCTGGAAGGTCAGGCTGACCCGAACAGAGATGTCAGCGGTGGCGCCCTGGTGCGCGGCGGCGATCTCCGCCATCGTGTCCCGGGCCAGCACCGGCGCGGCCGGGTCGACCCGCTGCGCGACGTAGTGGGCAAGCTCGGCGCCGCTGGACGGCGCGGACTCGATGGTGATCGACACCCATTCGATGGTCGGCTCATAGCCAAGCGCGGCCATCCACGCCGCATAGGATCCGATCCACAGATCAGTGCGTTCCTGGTCGGCCAGCACCGTCCCGACCGGCGCGACCCGCAGTGACGCGGTCAGTCTTCCCGTCCGCCGGTCCCACAACAGTCCATAGGGATTGCCCAGTCCGTCCTGGGTGGACAGCGGCATGAACGGCGCCAGCACCCCCGGCAGCTCCAGCGCGCGAGCATGGCGGGTGAACACCGCGCCTTCCCATTCCGTCCAGCCTTTGCGCCGCGCCGCGCTGGTGCGGGCCCAGATCACCAGAGCGCCGCCCAACGAGGTGCCATGCGATCGGTGCGGGACCATCGTCAAGACCGTCACCCCGGCCGCAGCTGTGGTGACCACCACCATCACCAGCGCCGAGAGCCCGACCGTGGCCACGACGATCCAGGTCCCCAAGGGCACCAGCACACAGCCGGCGACCACCGCGGTCTGTGCTTCACTCAGCCGGCCAAGGCCAAACCCTCGGCGGGGGCGCCAGCCGCCGTAGAGGCGTGATTCACCCATTCCGGTCACCTCCCGGTGGTGGCGCCCCGTCGGTCATCGCCCCGGCGGCCCGATCTCTGGCCATATGAGCTGCCGCGACCGCGGCACCCGCCGGTCCTGCGCCCGCCGCCGATACCCCCGACGCCCCTGCTGCAGTTGATGACCCCGCTGCCCCCGAGGTGGCCGATGTCGCTGCGGTCCCCCCAGCCGCTGCCGTCGTCGGTGATCCGTGAGGTGTGCCGGAGACCGCGGGCACCACGCCCCCAGCCTGGGGACGAGGCCCGCCGCCACCCGGTGCCCCGTTGCCGCCGCTGCCAGGCCCTCCGCCGGGCACGTCCCCGAAATTCGCGCCGGCCACCGGCGGCGCGCCACCGCCGGGCCCACCACCCCCGCCAGCTTGGCCGCCGCCACCGCCTCGGCCGCCGGGGCCAGACCTGTCCATGTACTGGGCAAACGAGCCGCCGAGCGCACTCGCCGCCGCTCCAACGACCATCGGGCCCCCGCCGCCACCGCCACCGCTGGCGAAGCTACGTCCGCCCCAGTCGAAGAACCGGTGCAGCGTCGGCATCGACATCACCGCCAGGCCGAGCGTGGCCATCCCGGTCAGGACCGTGGAGATGTCTGTGCCGTCGCCGATCAGGGTGAACCCGATCGCGAACACCAGACCCGAGACCGGCTGATAACAGATGAGGGCGAGCGACCACCCCGCGACCTTCGGCAGCCACGGTTTTGTCGACTCGTTGATCTGCCCGGCAGCCGCTAACGGAATCAACGCCAAAAGAATAACCAATGCACCCATTCGAAAGAATCCTAGGAACCACTGGATACACGCCAACAAGAACAGAATGATTGCCAGGAAGAAAATGATCGGCGCCGATACGACCACGTTGGCCATCATGGCGGTGCCCATTGCGGTGGCGAACTTGTCGATGGACTCATCCAACACCTGAGTGGTCAGTGCCAAACCAGCCTCGTACAGCACCACGGCTACCGTTCCACCCAGCGTTGACCAACCGATGAACGACAACAAACCCATACCCGCGTTCACGAGCGGATCCGGCTTGCGTTTGAACAACAGCAGGATTCCCTGCCACATCACACTGCCCACCAATAGCACTACCGCCACGTACCACAGGGAGTCCTGGATGCTCTTGATCGCCGGGCTTTTGAGCATGGACGACCGGTCCGTTCGGGTCCAGAATGTCATCGCCTCCGCAAGAAATGTGGCCGCGCCCTTTGCGATTGCTGTCGCGAGCTTGCCGAATGCACTGTCCGCGATATCTCCCGCGAGTTCTTCAGGGCTCTTGATCCGGGTATCCACCTCACCCTGCTGCGAAGCGGGATGATCGTTGATCGCGGTCGCGCGAAGGGTATAGACCCGATCGGTGTAGTCCGCGGAGAACTCGTTCCACGCGTCGCAGCGTTTCTGGTCCGCGCCGGCGTGCTTGCAGCTCACACTGAACCCGTCACAGGGGGCGCGTTCCGCGCCGACCCATTTGTTCCGGTATTCCGACTCCTTCACCCCGGGTTCGGTGTCGGTGCAGCTGAAGATCGTGGTGTCCACCATGCCCCAGGCGAAGCCGAAGGGCCGCATCTTCGGGTCTTCACCAGCCCACCGCTTGACGTCATCGACGCAGTATCCGGCCGGGATCTGCCCCTGGAGATCGGTAGCCAACTGCTGGTAGCCGGCAAGGATGGCGTCGCTCCTGGCTTTCCCTTCCTTCGGGGCGTCCGGGCCGAAAATGTCCGCGTTGAACACTTTCAACAGTTCCGGCGTGTCCACGATGACCGCGGCGGCCCAGGCGGAGAAGTCGCCGCCCTTGTCCCGGCATGCGGGCGAGGTCATCCACGGCGAGGAGTCCCACCCCGGTGACCCGGGCAAGTACTTCTGCAACGGCGCCGGGATCTCACCGACATCCTTGGGCGCCGCCCCCGCCAGCGAGACGCTCATCAGGGAAAGCACGCCCACCACCAGCGCCACCACCCCGACCCGCCGCAGCCGCAGCCACCGCCGGCGTTGCCGCGAGACGGTCGACCGCGCGGGCCGATCACTCCACCTCATCACCGTCCACACCCCCTCCCGTCACGGGCACGGACCGGTCCCGGCCCCGTAGCTGGCCCTGTTGTTGGCGGCGGCGAGCACGGGCCTGCCAGCCGAGACCCACCGCGAGCACGACCAGCACCGCGGGTACCGCGATGGCCAGGACCGTCTTCCAGGTCGATGCCTTCTCCACCGTCGGGGCGGAACCGGTAGCCGGATGGGCGTTGATGGCGCGTGCCCGCAGGGCCTCGACGTTCGCGACGTAGCGGGCGGAGAACACGTTCCACATCGCGCACCGCAGCCGATCCCCGACAGTCGAGGCGCCGTCACAGCGAAGGTGGAACCCGGTACACGGTGCCCGTTCCGCGCCCACGCCCCGATTGTGGTCCGCCCCCGACTCCGCGTTCCCCTCAGCGCCGATGCCGCTGCTTGCGGTGCTGTCGGTGCAGGTGAACATGGTGGTGTGGTCCGTGCCCCACGCGAACCCGAACGGCTTCATCTCCGGGTCCTCGCCGGCCCACCGTTTGATGTCGTTCACGCAGAAGCCGGCCGGCACGTGGTGACCCTTATTGGCGAGCGTGCGGTAGCCGGCGAGGATCGCATCGCGGCGTGATCTGTCCTGTGCAGGGACGTGGTCGCCGAAAATGCTGCTCTGGAAGAACGTCAACAGCGCCGGGGTGTCGGCGATGACGTTCTCGACCCACACCGAGAAGTCGCCACCGTTGTCTCGACAGGACGGTGCAGTCATCCACGGCGCGGCCAGCCACGCCGGCGATCCCACGACATACTTCGCCAGCGCAGCGGGCAGTTTGTCGACATCGCTCGGTGCCCCACCAGCGGCAGGAGCGGTCAGCACCGCCGCTAGCAGAGCGACGAGGGCCACCAGGCCAGCACGCCAGACGTGGCGTATGGACCGCGGTTCCAGCAGACAACCACACGCGATTCGCGACTGATCCGCCTCAACATGAGGACAGACTGACCGCGCTGTGACTATTGGTATTTCCATTGACATGGTCGTCGACTCCGGTGTTCGTGTCGTCATTGGCCACCGTCCAGCAGCCACGTCACGACTGATGCCGAGCCGAGAATCAGTGCGAGACCGCCGATCACCCAGGGCATTGCCATCGCGCCTTCAACGGCCATGTTGTTTCGGTTTCGTCTGCCGACGGCCATCATGATTCCGGCAACCACCAACGCACCCACCGAACCGGCCAGGCCTCCCCATTTGAGCCAAGCCAGCAGCGTGTCCGCAGCGTCCGCAAGTTTTCCTGGCGGCGCTTTCGGATCCGGATTAGGAATCAACGGATCCGATGGCTGTGTTAGCCAAACCATGAGCCGGGCATATGCCCGCTCAAACATTGCACTATTCCCCCCGAACTAACGTGCGAGCGCTCAGCCTCGACTGTGGCGCTGACGCAGCGCGTGTCCCCCCTGATGTGACACGTGCGCAATATTTCCGGCCTCCGAACCTCGTGCCGGAGCCTGCATTCCTACATCGTGTGCCAGCACACCGGCTGGCCTCGGTGTCGGCGGTCCGCTGTACATCTCGTGCAGAGCCGCCGGCATAGCCCGAACTAGTTCTGTGAAACTCTTCGGAACGTAACTACCGGGTGGTTCGTCCAGCTCCAGCCACCAATGCTGATGTGGCACATCGAATCGGCGTGTGATGTGAGGCTTGGCCTTGCGTAGATGAGCGCGGGTTGCCCCGATACTGCCAGGCACCGTGTGCATCACAACCAGCAGAGGCGGCCGCTCACACCGGGCAAGCGCCCCACCGATTTGCGCGGCCGCCGCAGCAGTATTAGACGTGACAAGAACGTCCACAGGTCCGCTAACGCGATTTCTACTCGCCAGGTACGTTGCGAATACTCCAAGCTCCACGACCGGTACCTGCATTTGGTCACGGAAGGCGCGGGTCCACGTTGACGTACCCACGCCGCCCGCGACCCCAGCCACATATAGCGGCCGAGATCTCCTCTCAGCCACAACATCCCCCAACAAAGTCGTTCTATTCGCCGCCGACTATGGGCGTAGCGAAATAGAGAGGCGCAGGCCCATACCGCCAGCACGGGGGGGCGCGAGTTCGACCCCGCTCAGGCTGGTCCGCCCATCGACCGCGGTGGGGTCCGACGGGCATCGGCCACAGCGAGAGCGCCCCCGTCGCACCAGCCACGGCGTACGGACCTCCCGTCCCAACTCGACTCCCAGAGCCGCGACATGGATGGCCTCGTACCGCATCAGCACATCCGCTGAGCCACGCGACCGCACATCACGTGGCCATACCGGAGCTGTGCGGTCATCCGTGCGCCTACTCGACATGACAACCCCCTTTACGCGGAGGCGCATACCTCCGCCGACTACTCCATTGGGACTAACGTGCTCGTCCTGTACCGTGGACAGCGACTGGGGGAGTCGGCCGCGTCGCGCGGTTGTCCGCAGTCATGCGGGAGAGGGGCCTGGGCGACCTCTCCTGAGTGGTGCTCAGCGGGACAACCTCCCCCTGGAAGTCCCGCTGAGCACCCCATCGAGCCGTCAACCCCCCCAAGCGCTACGGACCCCAGGTCACCGCAGCGAGTTGACGACCGGTGCTCGCCCACGATCGGCCTGAGTGATCGAAAGCCGTACCGTGCGAGCACGTCCTCTACTTTCCCCAGGTCACTGCGCTTGCGCCAGCACACCTGCCGCTGTTTCCGGCCATCCGACACGCCGAACGACATGTCCGGCGGCTGCAAGGCCTGGACGAAATCTGCATTTTGCCTGCATGTTGGCAATTGCCAGTCAGGGCGCCCAGCGCCTGTCAACTGCCGTGACATCTTCTTGGACACACCTGCGGCACGGCCCCACAGCCTGGAACATCAACTACGTGGAGGCGCGCTGACACGCTCCGTTAGTCCCAACTAGGCCATCCACAGCGACGAATGCTGTTACCGGACAGATCACGTTCTTTCACGCCACGACCCGGCCTCAGCGAGCGCCGGGAACCGACCGTCCGCCAGGAGACGGCTGGAAGCTCGACTGCGAGTGCTGTAAATGCACGGTTCGCGCTCCAAGGGATCGCTCTCGCCGTGCCGCCCTGCTTGGCCACGACTACTGAAGACCGAGCGTCTGCGCCGCCGCAACCGCGCTGCTGGGCGGCGCGGCCTTTAAGTGGCCGGCATGAGGCCCCACGTTCACCGCACTGATCGCGCGTGTCGCGACCGCGTAGCTCGCACCACCTGGATTGTTGCGATCAGGAGGACCCGACGGCCTCGCTTGGCCCCAGCGAGTCTGACACGCGAGCGGGTGTGGCGTTTACGTGCTGAGCAACGCGAGCTTGGCGCGTGGTACACGGTCGGGATGGTGTCCAGGCGGATGCGTTCGTCGGTGGCGTGCAGGGCGACGTAGTCGACGCCGACCCGGCCGTGACGGGGATGCCCAGGCCGGCGAGGTAGTTGTCGATATTCGACAGTCCCGCGATATTCTCACGTCAAGGTCGATGCCAGCGGCGCCGGCGGCGTCCTGGAGGGCGGTGCGGAGGCGGGATTCGGGTCAGTGCGTAGGCCGGCCACATGACGGCCTGGATGAGCGTGGGGGCGGGTATCTGGCCATTGGTCATCGACCTGGGTGACGAGGTGTTCCGGCAGGCCCGCGGCGACTGTGGTGTCGAACGCGGCGTGGTGGGATGTCGATGCTGAGGGTGCGCAGGGTCGGAGTGACCGAGAAGCCTTCGCCGCCGGTCATGGCAGTGTCGGTGAGCTTTCCGGTCATCGGGAACGTCTCGCTGGTGTTGTCGGGTAGCTGCCCGTGGACATGACCGTGATCAGGTGGGCGGTCTTCTCGATGGCGTTGGAGGTGGTTTGCTGCCGCGGGAATCGGGCGCGACACCGTAGACGTGGAGCTTGGCGCCGTGCACGCCGCCGCCGAGCTTGTACATGCCGGGGTAGCCGATCATCACGCAGGCCACCCCCTCGGGCGTCGAAGTAGGTCTCGCGCCTCCGAAAGCCGCCTATGTGTGCGTCGACGTCGAACAGCAGCACCAGTGTGCCGTGCAGTTGTTCGGTGATGGTGGGCGAGGTGTACGACTATGTAGCAGAAGACCGCAGCCCCGGCCTTGGAGTCGGCGCTGCTTCGGTCCCACAGCCAGCCGTCTGCGATGAGCACTGAGGCTGGCGGGTGGGTCCAGGCCGCTTCGTCGCCGAACGGTGCGGTGCCATGCAGGCGTCGAGGATCCAACGCGGGCCGGGCCGGGATCCGGTGATGGTGCAGGTCAGTCCGACAGTGGCGCTCGCTCTCCGGTTCGACGTTGCAGGCGGGCGGAACCGCGCGCCCAGCAAGGCATGCTAGATCGATCCGATACCGACATTCAAGATTGACTATCCGCCAACTCAATTACAGCCGCTTCAAAGTCCGCCACTTCTGACACCTTCTCGTAGGGCTGAAACTTTCCGAGTAGCACTCTTATCCGATCATCGCTGCGAGCCGACGCTATTTGTGAAGTTAGCTCTAGCGTACGAAACGCAGCAGCTACGGCTTCATCGAGCGCGCCTTGTTGCACATGCGCCTCTGCCAACCAGCTTGTATAGAGAGCAAGCTCCCTGGTATGACGCTCGTCGTAACTCTTCAAACCGTCAGCCAATAGAGGGATCGCGCGATCCGCTTGACCCAGCTCGACGAAGCAGCGACCAGCCATCACGTTAACTTCGTCTTCGGTTAGCCAATATATCCACGCTGGCTCGTTGTCAGGGTTTCCGCGTTCGTATGCCGCTTCGACAGCAGCAAGAGTGCGTTCCGTGGACCGACGGTCTCCTGCCTTGGCATATGCCCAGGCCAGGCGTTCTTTAAACAACGCTCGCACTGCCGGTGTTGCGCGCTTGCCTCCAGCGTCGGCGCTCTGAGCCAGAAGTACGGCGTCGCGAGGGTTACCGATATTCGCCACCTGATAGCTGAGCGTCGATATCAGGTTGCCGGCCATTCCGAGATTGCCAGCGGCGTGGGCAGCCTTCACGCCAACTGTGCAGTAGTGAGCTGCTGCGTCGTACCGTCCAGCATCACCAACGACCCATCCGGCAAGCTGACTCAACTCGCCAATAGCGTTCAGCAAACGGAGGCCTATTCGTTGGGTGTAGTTGGATTTTTGGGCTAGCGCGGCAGTAGAATGCAACTCTCGTTCGACGAGCTTGTATAGATCACCGCCCGCCACAAAGTCATCCATTCGCCGGAGTTCCGCAATACGACGTTCGATCTTGCCGACCAGACCCTCGCCAATCCGGCGACCAGAACCTACCTCGACCACGTGCGGCGGCTCTGTAACGAGCCACTCGTGCGCTAGACGCGTTGCGGTCGAAGCGTTAATCGGTAGGTTCGCGCCGCCACGCAAGAGGTCTGCGAGTTCACGACTATCGTCCGGCAGCCAGTCGTCTTCACGTAATGATAACGGTGATTTCATATCGACACTTGTGCCGTCGATCAACCCGTTAACGGACACTCCGTCAATGCGTCGGTTGCCCGGCAGGTCGAACCACAAGAGATCAGGTGGAATCCGCAACACCTGCGCCCAGTGAGATAGTGTGTCAATATCTTTGATCGGTTTCCCGGTTTCTACACGGCAGACCTGCGCCTGGGAGATCCCTAGCCACTGCCCCAAGAGTGTTTGGGTGATGCCTCCTGAGCCAAACATGATGTCGTGGTGAGAATGTTGTCGGTACGCTCGCGCAACCTTGCCGATGTGTCGAGCAGCGAACGCTGCTCGAATCTGAGGTGTGCTCCAGAAGCTTGTCGGGACACGGGGTGACGCGTTCTGTCGGTCACAGAACTCCTGCCGACATCGTCCGCAGCGCCCGTCCGGATTGTCAGCTGCAGTGGGTGTCCCACATCGACAATAGTGGCGCTCACTGGGGGCACTGGCGGGCACGGTGTGAACTCCTGACAATCGAACCGGTTGCGGAGTTGAGTATATCTCTGGCGACCAGCAGGGATACGTCGTATGTGTCTGATGTATCCGCCGTATACGTCATTGGTCATGGATTGTTCTTGCCTGCCGGAGTTAGGTAGTCGTCAGACATCCGGTGTAGGTCTCCTGATCGTGGCTCAACCGCCGACGGAACACGTGTGGAGTGCGAACTCGACGCGCTTGCCGTCGACATGGAGCCGTTGGTGCTCGACGCTGGATCGTCACCAGGTAACCGAAATGGACCGCTGAGGTCCGATGTGTTGCCGCAATCCACCCCAGGAACAAGGGAGCAATCATGCGCAGTTGGAGTTACAGGTCCACCGTGGCGGCCGCGTTCGCGATCGCCGCCCTCTCCGTCGGCGCGGTCGGCGCGGACGCCAGCGGCGCGGCGCTGGCCGACCAGAAGTTCGGCAACAACTCGATCCAGCTGGCCGACCAGAAGTTCGGCAACAACTCGATCCAGCTGGCCCACCAGGACTGCTGCAACAACTGATCCAGCTGGCGGACAAGAAGTTCAGCAAATGATCGAGCTGAAGGTTCAGGACTTGACGGACATCCTGAACCAATCGGATCTCCGGTTGGACGAAGTCGACATGAGCGACACCGTTGACTCTGATACGCCGCTCATGGCCACACTGGATGTCGCCAGGTTCGCCATGCAAGTTGTGTACTTGGGAATCCTCCCCAACGGATACGTGGGCACACAACAAGCAGACTGAGTCGACCAGGCGGTCTCCTTACTAACCAGGGTGGCGCCCCGGTCTCCTTACCCAGGTGGGACACCGGGGTGCCGCCCGCCGCCACACCACGGACGTGTGCGCGTTGTCCTCACGCAACCTTTGGAGGTCCACCGCGTTGTTGGGGGCAGTTTGACTGTCCTCCACGCGATTCACAGAAACGACGATACCGGACGAAGCGGGCGGCGATTAATTTGTTGCTAGATCTCGCCCTGATCAACGACCCCGACGCCCCGAGTCTCTCGGCCTTGGTCAGCTTGCTGGCGCACCGGTGATGAGCGGGCCAGTGTTGGGCCGAGACGGCAGGGTGACGTAGCTGGACATCCAGGCTGGTAGTGCCGGTTCTGTGCGGTCGCCGCTCTCGAGGCGGACCCTGCTGCCAGTCGAGCACGCTCAGGCCGTGCGGGTTGGGCATGCCGGGCCCGCAACGGATCGGCGTCGCTGAACGACCGGCCAGGTGGGTGCAGACGGTCACCCCGGTCGACTTCGCCAGCGAGCAGTTAGGTCGAGGCCGTCGTGATCACCGTTCGGCAATACCGACTGCATAGCGCGGATCTGCTCAGCGGCCCGATCGTCGGTGTCTACGACCAACGCCAACGCTTCGTGGTAATAGGTGCGAGCGGTGTTGATCCGCCCCAACTGGGCATATACGTGGCCGATATCGCTCAGGACCATGGCCAGCTCGGGCTGGGTGTCCGGACGCGAGTGAAGGGAGCGGTCGGCTTTCCGGAGATACTTGATCGCGGCATCCGCACGCCCAGCGTTGGTCATGATCCGGGCGACAGCAGCCTGCGCTTCAGCCGTCTTCACCCGGTTCCCGACGCGTTCGTGGATCGCCACGAGCTCCAGCAACGTGTCGGCCGCCTTGTGCGGTCGTTCCCAGTTCAGGTAGTTGGTGGTGAGCAGGCGGAGGAGCTGCACACCTCGCGCGGCGTCACCGAGGGACTCGGCCACCGCGTGCGCGCGAAGCCACGCGCGTTCCGCGCCCGGCCAGTCAGCTGTCGACGAGTACACCGCGGCGCTGCTGTCGAGCAGTTCGATCAGCAACTCCGGTTCCCGGCCGGTGATCGCCGCGTCCTCACCGTAGCGCGCGAGTTCCCGACACCAGTCGAGATGCTCACAGACTGTGGATGAGCGCCACGCGGCTTGAGCCACGGCGCCGGCGATGGCGGTGTGGCGCAGCCGGCCAGCAGCACGGATCACGTTCACCACGTCTGTGCGCACGGCCGACGGAATCTCGTCGTGGCTCGTGAGGACCTGGATGATCGCGCCGGCGACGCGTGTCAGCATCCAATCAACCTCAGGAGGCGGTGCCGACTCCGCCAGCGCAGCAAGGAGTCCCCGAACATCGGCCGCGACGTCGAACCCGCCCTGGGTTGCGCTACTCCAGTGGTCGGCCACGATTGCCCCTCTCTGCTCACTGCACACTCCCTCAGTCGTCAAGTCGCACCACGCGTCTTGCATGCCACAGTCGAGCACCGTCCTGTCCGTGGGGACCGAAGATGAGGCGGCCTCCGCGAACGCCCAGCGCGGCTGGCGTCTGGGCGTTCGCGGACGGGTAACGTCTCGCTGCAGATGCGGCGACTCGCTGAGCCGGGTGCCACCGGCCCCCGCTCGTGAGTCGCGTCTACGCGGCTAGACCCAAGGCGCGGCGGCCCGGGTGGTCCGCGTGCATTCTCGCGACGGTCGTGTCCGTCACCGGATCCACGGTCCAGTCCGGGTGACCGGGCATGGACGGAGTGTGGGTGTCGTAGAGCCACGGATTCAGGAAGCCGGTGAGGTCCCGGCCCGCGACTCTGCTCGCGTAGCGGACGAAGTCGCCAGTGCTGACCGAGCGTCCAGCGAACTCGCGGGCCCAGCCCCGCATGATCGCGGTGAACGTCGAGTCACCGACCTCCTGTTGAAGCGCGTACAGCACCACGGCACCGCCATCGTAGATGGCGTAGTTGTCGAGCAGGTCGACATCAGGCGTTGGTTGAGCGATCGGACCGTCGTCGTGTCGCATGGTGTCGCCGAGCCGGTACTGGTCATGCACGTACGCCTCGAACGACGGGTAGCCCCACGCGCCGAGCCAACCCTTCTCGGCCGCGTACCACTTCTCGTAGTACGTAGCGAATCCCTCGTTGAGCCAGATGTCACTCCAGGAGTAGGGCGAGACCGAGTCGCCGAAATACTGGTGGATCAGTTCATGCAGAGTGATCGGGAGGACGAACGAGTCCACCCCGGTCTTCCCCGGCAGGTAGTCGGGTTTGAACAGCACGATCGAGGACATCGACATGGTTTGTGTCTCGAGGCTGTAGCCGATGAGTTGGTCGGCCACGAAGTTCCCGTAGTTCCGGAACGGGAACTTGCCGATCTTGGCCACCGCCCACCGGAGTTGATCGGGGCCTTCGGCGAGCAGGGGTTCGACCAGGTCCCGCTGGCTTGCGGGGATCACGTCGCGGAAGGCGACGCCAGCCGTCGTGCCGCGCTGGATGATCTGCAGATCGGTTCCGACGGCCATCTGGATCAGCTCGGTGGCCAGCGGGTCGGTTGACTCGTACTTCCAAGTCGCGCGTCCATCGGATTCGGTGGTGCCGGCGAACGTCCCGTTGGCAACCGCCGTGACACCGTCGGGCACGTCGATGTTGAACGTCCACTTCGCCTTGTCCCGCGGGTGGTCGTTGACCGGGAACGCCTGGTGAGCCTTGGCGGCTTGGAACGCGGTGAACGAGCCGCCCGAGGCCGTGGTGATCCAGCCGTCCGGGTACGGGTTCGCCGGGTCCGGGGTGACCGGATGCGAGGCGAAGGCGATGTCGACATGGAACACACGGCCGTTGCAGATGGGCTGCGCCGGCGTGACAACCAGTTCCTGGTTCTCTTGCTGCCAGTCGAAAACGGCCGGCCGGCCGTTGACGCTGACCGCGGTGACGGCGTCGGCACCCGGCCCGCCGAAGTCCAGGTTGAACCGGCTCAGCGCCTGGGTCGCTCGCGCGTTCATCCGCTCGGTGCTGGGTACCGGCTGGTCCGGAACCCCCGCCGGAATGTGCGGGTTGACGCTGTAGGCGAGGGCGTCATACCCGCCGTTTCCCAGTCCCGGGAACAGGGAGTCCCCGATGCCGGCGGCCCCCGGCTGGGGCGTCTCGGCCGCAGTGGCGGGAACCGTGGTGAACGTGAGCCCCGCTATCGCGAGCAGGACAGCAAGTGCCGAAACGATGCGGATTCTTCGCTTTTCCATGTACTTCCTTTCTGTTTGTTACCTATCCCGATCTCTCTCAAGCGGGCGGTCTATACACATCGACCTTCCCCAGGCGTTTCGCGATGTGAACAGTCCGTCCGGCCCCGAGAGTTCCTGTGTGGACGCATGTATGCGCTGTCCAGGCAGGTCATGGGTTCTCCGGAGGCGGGTCGATGAGGGCGAGTGTGGCCGCCACCCGGTTCGCGTGCCGTCGAATACCGTGAGAATCGAATAGCAGGTGCGCCTGGGCGAGGTAAGAGCGAGCGAGATCGGGTTCGCCGACGCGGAGTGCATGCTCACCTCGCACCCACAGCAGCACTCCGGAATACTGTGCGGAACCCTCGTTTTCGATGGTCGCACTGACCCGCATGAGAAGGTCAGCGGCTTTGTCGTACTGCCCATCGCGGCTGAGCGCATCCACCAGGTGCACTGTGGTCATGGCCTCGACGATCGGTTCTCCCAGTGCGATGGCCTGGGCTTGGGCGTGTCGCAAGCTGGCGATCGCCTCGGCGAGGTCGCCGGCGAGGATCTGTGCCTGACCGAGGCGCCGCCAGTTCAGCGCCTCGCTGCGTCGCCGCTCCGCCTCATGGTCGCTGGCGATGGCGTCCCGGAAGAGCGCGACGGCATCGGCGATGCGCCCGGCATCCCGGTAGGACAGACCGATCAGGGATCGCGCGCTGGACTCGGCCTGGCCGTGTCCAGCCACTGTCGCTGCCGCCAGCGCGAGCGTGCCTTGCTTGATGGCCTCCTCGTTCTGTCCCTGGTTGTGGTAGGCCATTCCCAGTTGGCGATGCATGCGAGATAGGGCAACCTGGTGGCCGCACCGCGTCGCCGCCTCCACACCCCACTGGTAGGTCTGCACCCAGTGCGCGAAATGCTGGCGGTAGAGGAAAAGCGGCCACAGCGCCTCAGCCACCTGCCACACTAGATCGTCGCGGTGTCCCTGCAGGCCGTCATGCAGGGACGCCATGATGGTGAGGAGTTCCGGTTCCAGCGCATCCAGCGCCTCCGCGGTGCCGCTGTATGGCGCGGGCCCGTTCGAGAGATGCTCATAGATCGGGCCGGCCCGCCACTCTCTCGGCATTACTGTTCGGTAGATGATGGCGGCGAGTTTGAGGTAGTGTCCAAGAACGCGATCCAATACGGAATCACGTACCGTTGATTCCTCTTCCTGTTCGGCGCGTTGCTGGGCGTGGGCTCGTAGCACATCGTGGAAGCGGTAGCGCTGGCCGTCACGGGTCTCCAGAAGACTCGCTTCGACCAGAGCCTCCAGGAGTTCCTCGGCATCGGGCTCCGTATGGTTGAGCACAACGGCGGCCAGGGCAGCGGTGAAGTCGGGGCCGGGGATGAGTCCCAGCAGCCGGTATGCGCGGGCAGTGTCGGCATCCAACTGCCGGTACGAATCGTCGAATACCGCAGTCAATGAGAGATCCTTTTCGAGGGTCATATTTGTCAGCCGACGCGGTTCATCGGTCAAGTTCTGGACGAGCCGCGCAATGTCCCAATGCGATCGTGTGGTCAATATCCCCGATGCGATCGACAATGCGAGCGGGTATCCACCGCACAGGTCCACCAGCCGCGCTGCTGCGGACGGATCCCGTGACACGCGGGGGTCGCCGACAGTGCGGGTCAGCAGTTCTGCACCCGCCGACGTATCCAACGGGGGCAGCCTCAGGAATGTCGCGCCCTCCATGACCAGACCACCGAGGCGGTTTCTGCTCGCCACGACCACCACGCTCCCGCGATGAGGCCGGCACCAGGATGCGGACCTGCTCGGCCGACGTGGCGTTGTCCACTAGCAGGGCCAAACGCTTATCGGTTGTCACCGACCGCAACAGGCTCGCGGCTTCGCCGAGGTCAGCTGGAACGAGTCCCGGTGCGACCCCCAGAGCGCGGAGAAGGCTGCCCAGGACAGCACTGAGGAGCAACGGGTCCGAGTCACTGCCGGACGGAAGATCCGCGTACAGCTGCCCATCGGGATAGCGCGGCGCGACGTTGTGCAACCACCGCAGCGCCAACGCCGATTTCCCGATTCCACCGGGTCCGACGATGACCACCATCGCCGGACCGCTCCGGCTTGGATCGCCATCGGTGACGATCTTGTCGAGGTCGGCGAGCACCTCCGTGCGATCGGTAAAGTGTGGCGGAGCAGGGCGAAGCTGACGCGGCACGGTGGGCATCGACGCGCCGGTGGAGGACTGGATATGTACTCCACCGGTGATGGTCGCGGCTTGCACACTGTGGCCGGCCACCAGACCGCCGAGGACGTTGTGGCTCTGCGCGTTGGATGCCGCGTACTCCGGATCGGGATTGTTCACCGGCCGTTGTCGATCCCCTCGTGCGTCGACTTGTCGGTGTCGTGAGGGGCGGGGTCGAGGCCGCCCGGGTTGCCGATGAGAATCAGTCCGCGGATAAAGAAGCTGCCGAGGCCGTTCCATTCGTCAGCCGTCAGCGGGCGGGCGTAGGTCAGTACCCGGTTGGCGAGGTCGGCGCTGACGGAGTAGAGCGCGGCAAGTAAGCCGTCGAGGGTGTTGATCTCCTGCGACGAGTAGGTGTTCAGCCCGACTGCGGCGGCGGCCTCGGCGAGAGCGGCGTTTAGTTGTTCCTGGCTGACGTCGGCGGCGAGGACATAGAGGCGGTCAACGTCCTCGTCGAGAACGTCCGCGACAGCAGCAGCGCCTGGCCTGGTATTTCGGGTTGCGCCCGCACGGCACATCTCCCTGCCCTCAAGGAAATTCTCGCGGAGTGCTCGACGAGCCGTCGTCTCTTGGTTGTTGCCGTGCTCCTCGATGTAGGCCATGAGATAAGCGGCCGCAGCCAAGGTGAGCCACTTGTGATCGGTGTTTGCCTCGGGCGGGATGGCCTCGCTGATGCGTGCTGCATCGCCGGGGGTGTGGCGCGAGTGCTCAGGCATGGATCGGTCGCTCCCAGTCAGGACCGTGCGGGTTCGGCACGTGCTCATGGGTGGGGGCATCACCTGGCCGGGGATGACCAGATGAGGCGTTGTCCGTTTCGGAGGGCCGGGAGTTCGTCGGGGATGTAGCGCGGGGTTGCTTCGCGCCGTCGCACGGTTTCGCCGGCTGGGCGGATCATCTCGAGCTGACAATCGGTGGCCGGGTGGCGACGCCGTACTTGATCTCGGTGATCGTGCCGTGGCAGTAGCCGAGTTGGTTAGCGGTCTCGCCGACGGCGTCGTTGCTGGGTCCGGTGATCAGCAGTAGCCGACAAGGTTCGGCGAACACCTCCACCCGGCAGTCACCGAGGCGAGCGGAGACTCGGGTTGGGTCATCGTCCCAGTCGATAGCGGCGTTGGTGCCGCACAGAACGTGGCATGCCTGGTCCGGGTCCGTTTCGAGAAGGGGCAGCCGGTAGGTGGCGGTCATCGTCACACCGCCTGGGCGTGTGCGGCCGCAGCCGCAATCGCCGTGGCCGTCGCGGCGTCGCACCGACTGGGCAGGAACGCCATGGCAAGACCGGCCAGGACGGCCATCAGCTTGAGCATGATGTGCCGTGGCTCGGAGGAGGTCAAGAACTTGCTGGTCGGCGGGGTCAACTTCAGTGTCATCGGATTTGTCGCTTTCTTGGGTGGGTGGCCACGTCTTCGCTAAGCCCGTTGGGGACCTCGCGCATGGTCTAGAGCGGCGGACGCTCGGGAGGCTGTGCCGGGTTGAGCGGGGCACCTGGCTGGGTGGGGTGTCTTGTCGCGGGAGAGGTTGGGCGACGTGCAGGGGTTCGATGTCGTCGCTGAACCACCTCCGAATCACTTCGGCGATAACGGTGAACCGATCGGTTCGGGCGTCCATGAGATTCCGCCGGTGTCTG
>NZ_JBJMIE010000732.1:0-13838 GCF_045807065.1 Actinophytocola sp.
CCCCGGCGGTGGTGGGTGCGCCTCGTAGCTGTGCCGCGCGGCGCAGGGTGGCCGGGCCGGAGGCGAGCGCCTGCAGGCAGCCCCGGCGGCCGCAGACGCACGGCGCGCCACCCAAGTCGACGATCACGTGCCCGATCTCGAACGAGCCGCGGCGGAGTCCGGGGCACGGCGCGCCGTTCAGGACGAGGCCGCCGCCGACACCGGTGCCCACACCGACGTAGAGCAGGTCGTCGCAGGCCGCGGCCCGGGCCTCGGCGAGCGCGCCGAGGTCACCGTCGTCCGCCCACGCCACGACGGCGTCGCCGAACAGCCGACGCAGTGCGGCGTCCAGGTCCAGGCCGGTCCACTCCGGACGGTTGGGCCAGGCGCTCACCCGGCCGTCCGGGCCGACGGTGCCCGGCATCGCGACGCCCACCGCCCGCAGCGGTGCGCCGAGCCTCGCCCGCAGCGCCGCCACGTGCTCGGTGAGCTGGGCGAGGTCCCGGGCGGCGCTGTGCGGCGGCGACCAGGTGAACGTGGTCTCGTCGACGCATCCGGCGTCGGTCTCGACGCGGAGTGCGACCTTCGTGCCACCGATGTCGACGCCGAGGTAGTGCGGCGGCGCCACGCCGGTCAGCGGCCGGGCAGCGACGGGCAGAGGGCGAGCAGGTCGGCCGGCCGGCGCAGCACCACGTCGGGGCCGGCGGCGAGCAGCTCGTCGACGTCGTCGGGCGGCGCCCACAGCGCGGCGGCCGAGGCGACGCCGGCACCCTGGGCGCTGACCAGGTCGGTCGGTGCGTCGCCGACCATGATGGCGTGCTCGGCCGGCACGTCCAGCAGGTCCAGCGCGTGCCGCACGATGTCCGGGGCCGGCTTGGGCCTGGCGACCTCGTCGGAGCCGATCACGTGTGCGAAGAACGGGAGCAGGCCCAGCCTGTCGAGCAGGGAGCGCGCCCTCGGCCCGCTCTTGCCGGTGGCGATGGCGAGCCGCAGCCCGCGGACCCGCAGTGTCAGCAGCAGTTCGAGGACGCCGTCGAAGACCGTCACCTGGTCCGCGAGGCGGTAGCTCTCGCGGACGAACGGCTCCTCCATCGCCAGCGGCAGGCCCATGATCCGCATGATGTCCGGGAAGTAGCGGCCCAGGTGGCGCCGGTACTCCTCGAACGGCGCCGGACCCTCGCCGACGACTTCGGCGTAGGCGATGGCGAAGGCCTCACCCATCACCGCGAAGCTGTCGACGACGACCCCGTCCAGGTCGAAGATGACGGCGTGCCGCACCGGCGCGAGCGTGTCGGTCGCGATGTCTGGCCGTTCGACGCTCGGGACTGCCATGGGGCCTCTCTCTACTGGTAGGCGGGCACCGCGCGCCGCGCACGCGCTGAGCGGGCCGACGCGTAGAAGCTCTCGATCATGCGGACTATCGGGCGGGCCTCGGTGATGGCCCTGCCGCGGTTGTCCGGGTCGGCCAGCAGCGCGGCGAGGCCGTCGAGCTGCCGGCGGTACTCGACGCCGATCGGCTCGGCCGGCACCGGGAGCCGGGTGGTGGTGCCCTCGCGCGTCACCGTCAGCACGGGCTCGGGGTCCCGGTTGGGGCTGAAGCCGAACGTGCACCGCAGCTCCGCGGTGCCGGCGGTGCCCTCGACCAGGATCGACGACACGTCCCGCGCCGCGTGCGAGGCCCAGCTGGCCCGCAGGGAGACCGAGACGCCGTCGTCGCGCACCAGGAACCCCCGCGCCGTGTCCTCCACGTCGGCGGCGTCGGCGCCGGGCTCGTCCCGCCGCCACGCCGCGCGCCAGGCGCCGGCGTTGACGAAGTCGTCCGAGGTCACGCCGACCACCTGCGGGAAGCGGACCGGGCCGAGCAGGAACGCGAGGGTGTCGAGCAGGTGCCACCCGAGGTCGAACAGCGCTCCCCCGCCGGCCTTGTCGCGCCGGGTGAACCAGCCGCCGGCCCTCGGCACGCCGCGGGCCCGGACCCAGCCGAGGTCGACGTGCCGGATGTCGCCCAGCTCCGGGATGACCTGCCGCAACGCGGCGACGTCGCCGCGGTACCGGGCGGCGCTGCCGGCCAGCAGCATGCCGCCGCTGCGTTCGGCCGCCGCGAGGGTGTCGGCCTCGGCCGCGGTCAGGCACACCGGTTTCTCCAGGAAGACGGAGATCCCGGTGGCGAGCAGGGCCCCGGCCACCTCGGCGTGCAGGTAGTTGGGCACGGCGACCACGGCCAGGTCGACGGTCCGGGGGCTGAGCGCGTCCACCGCCGCGTGCACGGCGACGCCCGTCGCCTCCCGGAACGCCGTGCGCGAGGCCTGGTCGGCGTCGACGGCGGCGACCACCTCGAAGTCGGCGTGCTCGCGCAGCAGGGGTGACCACAGCTCCCGGCCGGCCCAGCCGAGCCCGACCAGAGCGACCCGAAGGCTCATGCGGCGGCCAGGGTGTCGGCGATGATCTCGGCGGTGGCGTGCAGCTCCGGCTCTCCCGCGAGCAGGACCCGGTGGTGCAGCCAGACGCTGTCGCGGCTGATGGCCTCGGTGTTGGGGCAGCGTGCCGCGACCGCGTCCACGGTCTCGTCGGGTGCGGCGACCTCCCAGAAGGCGTCCGTGCGGTAGATCGCGCGGAAGCCGGCGAACGCGGGCAGGCCGGCGTCGACGAGCCGGTCCACCAGGGCGTTGCGCCGCTCCTCGGTGATCCCGGGGACGCGGAACATGGCCATGTAGTGGGAGTTGCGGTCGGCACGCTCGTCGCCGCCCTGGGGCACGACCCCGTCGATGGCGCCGAGCAGCCGCGACAGCAGGGTCCAGCGTTCGTCGCGGAGCGCGATCTGCTCGTCGAGGCGGCGCAGCTGCGCCCGCAGCACCGACGCCGAGAACTCGTTGAGCCGCAGGTTGGAACCGGCGATCCGGTGGTGGTAGCGGCGGTCGTCCCGGGGCCGGCCGCAGCTGTGGCGCAGGAACGCCGTCTCGTACAGCTCCGTGTCACCGAACAGCACGGCGCCGCCCTCGCCCGCGGTCATCAGCTTGCCGTTCTGGAAGCTGAACGTCGCGACGGTGCCCAGCTCACCGACGCGCCTGCCCTGCCAGCGCGCGCCGTGCGCGTGCGCGGCGTCCTGGAGCAGTGGCACGCCGGTGTCGGCGGAGAGCTTCGCGAGCGCGTCCATGTCCGCCATGAGCCCGGCCATGTGCACCGGCATGATCACCCGGGTGCGCGGGGTGACGGCCGCGGCGGCCGCGGCCACGTCGATGTTGTAGGTGTCCGGGTGGACGTCGACCGGGACCGCGACGGCGCCGAGCCGCTGGGCCGCCTGGGAGGAGGAGATGAAGGTGAAGGCCGGCACGATGACCTCGGTGCCCGGCCCCACCCCCATGCACTGGAGGGCGAGCTCGAGCGCGTGCGTCCCGTTGGTGACCGCCAGCGCGTGCTCCGCGCCGTGGTGCTCGGCGAACTCCCGCTCGAAGGAGTCGACCTCGCTGCCCCCCATGCGCCACCACTGACCCTGTTCGAGCGCGCGGATCAGACCGTCCCTTTCGGACTGGTCGTACTGCGGCCACGGGGGGAACTCTGGCGCCTGTCGCGCGTTCATATCTCTCCGAATCTCCACGTTGGTCCAACCGGGAAAAGGCGGATGTGGGACGGCGACGGCCTCTGCCTCCCACTTCACGGTAGGTCCGCGCCCGGAACGTCACATCCCTCGATCTGGTAGTCGTCCCCCAGCCCGAAGAACGCGCGGTAGGAGTCCAGTTGTCCGTCGAGCATGTGGATTCCGTAGTGGACACGGTGGCCGAGCGCCGCCGCTTCACGCAGGAGGCGGGTCTGGCGGGGTTTCATGATGATGTCGGCGACCACGATGCCGGACGGCAGCGCCTCCGGCCGGAACGGCAGCGGGTCGTCGGGCCGGAGCCCCAGCGGGGTGGCGTTCACGACGATGCCGGCGCCGTCCACCCGCGGTTCGGCCGAGATGACCGTCCGATCCGGCCAGTGCGCGTCCAGGCGCGCGCGAAGTCCGGCCAGTTTCGCGGTGTCCGGGTCGCACACCGACAGCCGGTCCGCGCCGGCCGCCAGCAGCGCGGCCGCGATCGCACTCCCCGCGCCGCCCGCACCGACGAGCGCCACCCGCCGGCCCTTCGGGTTGTGACCCGCGTCCACGAGACCGGTCACGAAGCCGAGCCCGTCGAAGTTCTCCGCGTACCAGCTGCCGTCGGCCTCCCGCCGCAGCGCGTTGGCGCTCCCGGTGATCTCCACCGTCGGGCTGCGCCGGTCGGCGAGCGCGACGACCGCCACCTTGTGCGGCACCGTGACGAAGATGCCGTCGACGTTGCCGGCGCACCGCAGCCCGCCGAAGACCTGTGCGAGGTGTGCCGGCCTGGCGTGCACGGGAACCAGGACCGCGTCGATGCCCAGCCGGGCGAAGAGCGGGTTCATCAGCCCCGGCGACTGCACCTGGGTCACGGGGTCACCGAGGACGACGTACAGGCGGGTGGTGCCGCTGATCTGTGTTCTCATGGCCTTTCCCTGGCGCACAGCAGTTCCGCGACGGTGTGGGCGAGCTCGACCGACTGCTCGGCGTTGAGCCGCGGGTCGCACGCGGTCCGGTAGCGGGCCGGCAGGTCGGTCTCGGTGATGCCGCCGGCGCCGCCGAGGCATTCGGTCACGTCCTCGCCGGCCACCTCGACGTGGATGCCGCCGGGGTGGGTGCCGAGCCGCCGGTGCACCTCGAAGAACCCGGCGAGCTCGCCGAGCACGTGGTCGAAGTGCCGGGTCTTGTACCCGTTCGCGGAGGTCCGGGTGTTGCCGTGCATCGGGTCGCACTGCCAGACCACCTCGTGCCCGGACGCGCTGACCTTCTCCACGATCGGCGGGAGTAGCTCGCGGACGAGTGTGTGCCCCATGCGGCTCACCAGCGTCAGCCGCCCCGGGGTGCCGTGCGGGTCGAGGCGCCGCACGTACTCGACGGCCTGCTCCGGGGTGACGTCCGGACCGATCTTGAGGCCGATCGGGTTGGACAGCAGCTCCGCGAACGCGACGTGCGCCCCGCCGAGCTGGCGGGTGCGCTCGCCGATCCACAGGAAGTGCGCGAGCCCACTGGACAACCGCGGCTCCGGGCCGCTGGTGTCCACCGACAGCACGGCCCGCTCGTAGTCGAGCAGGAGCATCTCGTGGCTGACGTAGACCTCGCCGGCCCCGGCCCCGCGGACCACGTCCATCGCGACCGCGGCGTTGGCGTGCGCGCGCAGCATCCGGTGCGGGTCGGGGCGCCGCGCGGCCGGTGTCGGCTCGGCGGAGTTGACGCTGTCGCCGCGGTAGGCCGGCAGTCCCAGTGCGTCGACGGCCCGGGAACGGGGCTTCGCGTACTGCCCGGCCATGCGGGCGACCGTGACCACCGGCCGGCCCGCCGCCCGGCCGAGCACCTCGCCCATCCGCTGGAGCACCCGCAGGTTGGCCCGCAGGTGCGACTCGGTGTTGTCGGCGAAGGTCTCGGCGCAGTCACCGCCCTGCAGCAGGAACGCCTCGCCCCTGGCGACGGTCGCGAGCCGGTCGTGCAGCCGGGCCGTCTCGTCCCGGGTCACGATCGGCCGGGCGTGGTGCAGGAGCCCGGCCACGGCGCGGGCCCGCACGGGGTCCGGCCAGTGCGGCTGTTGCGCGGCGGGCAGGGCCAGCGCCGCGGTCAGCTGTTCGGCCAGCCGCCGCGCCACCGGGTACGTGCGTTGTGACAACCGGCTCATGCCGGTACCGGGCCGGTCGTGGCGGCCCCGACGAGGTCGGCCAGGTCGGCCCGCGGCATCTCGGCGAGGACGCGGGTGACCACGTCCTCGGCTACGTCGGTCACCAGCTCCGCGCCGGCGGGCCCGTCGAGGACGAACCCGAGGCCGGTGACCGATTTCTTGTCCCGGCGCATCTGGCGGACGAGCACCGCGGGGTCCACGTCGGCGGGCAGTGCGGTGGGCAGCCCGTAGTGCCGGACGACCGCGAGGTGCTCGTCTACTCTGGACTGTCCGATGCGGCCGAGCGCGCCGGCGAGCCGGCCGGCGAAGACCGTGCCGATGGCGACGCCCTCGCCGTGGCGCAGCGCGAACCCGGTCGCGATCTCCAGGGCGTGGCCCAGCGTGTGGCCGTAGTTGAGCAGGTGCCGCACGCCGGTGTCGCGTTCGTCCTCGGCCACGATGCCCGCCTTGAGGGTCACGCTCGCGGCGATCTGTTCGGGGAGCGGCAGGTCGCGCAGGCCGGGTGCGCCGATGAAGTGGCAGCGGGCGATCTCGCCGAGCCCGTTGCGCAGCTCCCGCCGCGGCAGGGTGGACAGGTAGTCCGTGTCGCACAGCACCGCGCTCGGCTGCCAGAACGCGCCGACCAGGTTCTTGCCCGCGGGCAGGTTCACCGCCGTCTTGCCACCGACGCTGGCGTCCACCTGCGCGAGCAGCGAGGTGGGCAGGTGGACCACGGCCACGCCCCGGTGGTACAGCGCTGCCGCCAGCCCGACGACGTCGGTGGTCGTGCCGCCGCCGCAGGACACGACGACGTCGGAGCGGGTGAGCCCGAACCGCACGAACTCGCCGCACAGCTGCTCTACTGTGGACAGTGTCTTGCCCTGTTCACCGTCCCGCGCGGGCAACAGCAGCGTCGGTACCCCGGTGTCGGGCACCCACTCCGGCGGGCGGGCCGACACGACGACGGCCCTTCTGGCACCCAGTCCGCGAACCACGCCGGCGAGCGCCGTGCGTACTCCCGGGCCGACGAGGACGTCGTAGGAACGATCCCCCAGCCGGACCGGGATCCTGGTGTTCACGGTTCCCGCTCCGCGGTGTCCGGCGAGTTCTGGTACGCCTGCTCGAGGGACGCGATCTCCTCGGCCTTCGCCATCGGCTCGCCGCCGTAGACCGAGCCCATGAACCGGGCCCACGTCGAGAACCCGCTCCGCCAGGTGTCGGCCAGCCACACGAACAGACGCTCCTCGTTCTCCATCGTTGCCCTTCTGGTTGCGGTCGAACGCTCAACCGAGGTCGCCGGTGAGGATGCGGGACAGCAGCATCCGGTGCTCGTCGTCGTCGGTGATCGTGCGCACCTGCTCCCGGCCGTTTCGGACGGTGAGGTAGCGGCGCTGTCGCATGAAGACCTGACCGTCCTCGACGGCCCGGCCGCACAGAACCTCCTGGGTGTCGGTCCGCTCCGAGTTCGCGAGGAGTTCCCGGAAGTTGTCCTCCAGTTCCTTCCAGTCGCTCCACTGGCGGGCTTTCGTCGTGAAGGTGTAGACGACACCCCAGCGGGTGGCCGCTCCCCTGCGTTGCAGCGCGAACCCGTTCTCCTCGGCGACCAACCGGAACTGGCTGCCGTACTGGGACTGCACCGTGTCGGTGACCGGCAGCGGCTCGAGATAGGTCGGACCCGGGTAGCCGACATCCACGAGCCAGTCACCGCCGTCGAGAAGGACGCGGTTGAACATGTGCTCGACGTCGGTGCCGAAGTTGTCCCGGCCCTCCACGGTGCTGCCCGCGACCAGCGTGACGTCGTAGCCCAGTTCCCGCAGCAGCCGGTGGAACAGCCGGTTCAGGTGGTAGCAGGCGCCGCCGCGGCCGTCGGCGACGCTCGTGTCGAAGATGGCGTCGTCGTCGAGGTCGACGATGTCCGGGCCGTCGGCGAGGTCGTAGGCGAGGCTGCTGTAGGGGATCGCCATGAGGTGGCGCCGCTGCAGCTGCCGCAACGTCGCGATGTCCACACCGGACTGCCTGGCGCAGCCGATGCGCCGCAGGTAGTGGTCCACGTCGAACACGTCGTCACCCTTCTTTCATACGGAGATCGCCACCGGGGCCGCCTCGCCGCACGTCAGCTCGTGCAGGTGCGCGGCGATCAGGACCGGTGTCGGATGGGCGAAGACGAGGTTGGGCGAGATCCTCTCGCCGGTGACGGCGCGGAGCCGGTTGCGCAGCTCGATGGCGGTGAGGGAGTCGAAACCCAGCTCGAACAGCCCCTGGTCCGCGTCGATGTCGTGGCCGTCGCGGTAGCCGAGGACCGCGGCCACCTGCGTGCGCACCAGGTCGAGCAGGACCCGCGTCGCTTCCTCGGCGGGCAGCCCGGCCAGCCGCTCGACCAGTCCGCGCTCGTCGGCCGCGCCGGCGGTGTGCGCCTGCTGCCGACCCGCCCGGACCAGGCCCCGCAGCATGTGCGGCACCTCGGTGCCCGCCACCGCGCGCAGGTCCAGCCTGGCCGGAACGAGCACCGCCTGCCCGGACCCCACGGCGGCGTCGAACAGCGCCATGCCCTCCGCGGGTGTCATCGGCAGCAGGCCCCCGCGCCGGTTCATCCGGGACCGCGCCAGCTCGTCGGTGCCCGCCGCCATGCCGGTGCTCTGCTCCCACAGGCCCCACGCCAGCGACAGCCCCGGCAGACCCGCCGTGCGACGACTCGCCATCAACCCGTCCAGGTACGCGTTCGCGGCCGCGTAGCCGCCGCTGCCCGCACCCATGAACACACCGGAAACCGACGAGTAGACGACGAACGCGTCCAGGTCCACGTCCCGGGTCAGCTCGTCGAGGTGACGCACCGCGTCCACCTTCGGCGCGAACACCTCCGCCAGCCGCTCCGGGGTCACCGTGCCGATCACCCCGGCGTCGGCGACACCGGCCGTGTGCACCACGGCGGTGGGCCGGTGTTCGGCCAGCAGCACGGCCACCTGCTCCCGGTCGCCCACGTCACAGGCGACGACCGACACGGTGGCGCCCTGCCCGGTCAGCTCGGCGACCAGGTCCCCGGCGCCGTCCGCCGCCGCACCGCGCCTGCTGGCGAGCACCAGCCGCCGCACCCCGTGCCGGGCGACCAGGTGCCGGGCCACGAGCGCACCGAGCGACCCGGTGCCGCCGGTGACCAACACCGTCCCTTCCGAACCGAAGACCGGCGCAGCCGACACGACACCGGCGGCACGGACCAGCCGCGGCACCGACAACACCGCGCCACGGACGGCAACCTGCGGCTCACCGCAGGCCAGTACCGCACCCAGCACGGCGTCGATGCCCGCGGCACCGTCGGCGGCGGCCCGATCGAGACCCAACGCCGCATCGCCACCGATGGCATCGGCGGCGCCAGCCGGGCCGAGGTCCAGCACCGGGTCGAGATCGACGGCATCGCCACTACCGGCCGGGTCGAGATCCAGCACCGCATCGCCACCGGCGGCACCGGCGGCGCCGGCCCGACCGAGACCCAATACCGCATCGCCAGCGATGGCATTGGTGGCGCCGGCCGGGTCGAGGTCCAGCAGCACGATTCGGTCCGGGTTCTCCGCCTGTGCGGCCCGGACCAGGCCCCACACTGCCGCGCCCGCGGGGTCGGTCACCGCGCCGTCGCCTGCGGGTACCGCGCCACGGGTCACGACCACCAGGCGGGTCTCCTCCAGCCCGCCGCCCGCGAGCCAGCACTGGACGGCGTCCAGCACGTGGGTGGTCCGCTCTAGCACCGTGCCGCCGACGGCCGCCGGCAGGACCGCCGCGGCCGGGGCGGCCGCGCCGGACAGCACGTCGTCGGCCAGGGTCGCCACCCCTTCCGCGTCGGCCACCGGCACCCACGACGGCGCGGGCGCCGCCGCGACCGTGGGCAAGGCGGTCCAGTCCACGCGGAACAACGAGTCGACGCGGGGGGCGCCTGCCGCCGAGGCCAGCTGTTCGCCGGTCACCGGCCTGCCCACGAGCGAGTCCAGCGTGACGACGAGGCCACCTGCCTCGTCCACGGCCTCCAGCGCCATCGCGCCGGGCTCGGGCCTGGTGATCCGCACCCGCAGCACCGCGGCACCGGCCGCGTGCAGCCGCAACCCGTTCCACGCGAACGGCAGCGACAGTTCCTGCTCGCCTCCCCCGCCGGCGCCACCACTGCCACCGCCGGCGCCCCTTCCGACGCCACCGCCCCTTCCGACGCCACCGCCCCTTCCGACGCCACCGCCCCTTCCGGCGCCACCGCCACTGCCGTTGCTGGCGCGACCGCCACTTCCGGCGCCACTGCCACTGCCGCCACCGGCACCAGCGCCGTCGCCACCACCACGGCCGCCACTGCCACTGCCATTGCCGTCGCCACCACCGCCACCGCCGTCGCCGCCGGCCGCCGCCGCGCTCAGGAGCGTCGAGTGCAGGGCCGCGTCCAGCAACGCCGGGTGGATGCCGAAGCCGGCCGCGTCGGCGTGCCGGTCCGCGGGCAACGCGACCTCGGCGAAGAGTTCGCCGCCCTCGGCACCGTCGCGTCGCCACACCGACCGCACGGCCTGGAACGTCGTCCCGTACTCGTACCCGACCTGCGCGAGCCGCTCGTAGCCGGCGCCGATGTCCACCGGTTCCGCGCCGGGCGGCGGCCACGCGGCGCCGTCGAACCCGCTGCCGTGGCCCGGCTGCCCGGTGACGGTCAGCACGCCGGTGGCGTGCCGAGTCCAGCCGTCCGAGTCCTCGCGCTGGGAGTACACGTCGACGGTGCGCGTGCCGAACTCGTCCGGGCCGCTGAGTGCGACCTGCACGCGCACGCCGCCGTGCCGGGGCACCACCAGCGGCGCCTCGATCACCAGCTCGTCGAGGACCGAGCAGCCGGCTTCGTCGCCCGCGCGCACGGCCAGCTCGACCAGCCCGGTGCCCGGGACGATGACCACGCCCCGAACCGCGTGGTCGGCGAGCCACGGGTGGGTGCGCAGGGACAGGCGTGAGGTGAACACGAGCCCGTCGGACTGCGGCAGGTGCACGACCGCGCCGAGCATCGGGTGGTCGGCACCGGCCAGTCCCAGCGAGGTGGCGTCGGTGGCGGCCTCGGTCGCGTGCAGCCAGTAGTGCCGGTGGTCGAACGCGTAGGTGGGCAGGTCCACTCGCCCGGCCGGGGCAGGCAGAACGGCGCGCCAGTCCACCGCGACGCCGCGGACGAACAGCTCGGCCATGGCGGTGAACAGCCGCGGCGGCCCGCCGTCGGCACGCCGCAGGGAACCGGTGACCACCGCGTCGGTGTCCTCGGTGCTCTCGGTGATCGGCGCGACCAGCACCGGGTGCGCGCTCACCTCCACGAACACCCCGTACCCCTGATCGAGCAGGGCGGCGACGGCAGGGCCGAACCGCACCTGATGACGCAGGTTCCGGTACCAGTAGGCGCCGTCGAGCACACCCGCGTCCCGAACCCACTCGCCGGTCACGGTCGAGAGGAACGGGATCTCCGGTACGTGTGCCTCGATGCCCGCCAGTGCTTCGGCGAGGGTGTCGCGGATGTCCTCCACGTGGCGGGTGTGCGACGCGTAGTCCACGGCCACCCGCCGCACCCGAACTTCGTTGGCCGACAGGGTTTCCAGCACCTCGTCGAGCGCCTCGGCATCACCGGCAACCACCACCGAGGACGGGCTGTTGACGGCGGCGACCTCCACCCGGCCCGCCCACGGCACCAGCCGGGCGGCCACGTCGTCGGCGGACAGCGCGACCGAGGCCATGCCGCCGCGCCCGGACAACTTTGCGGCGATCGCCTGACTCCGCAACGCCACCACCCGCGCCGCGTCCACAAGCGACAACGCACCCGCCACACACGCCGCCGCGATCTCCCCCTGCGAATGCCCCACCACCGCATCCGGCACCACACCCACCGACGACCACACCGCCGCCAACCCCACCATCACCGCAAAACACGCCGGCTGCAACACGTCGACCCGATCGAGCAGCTCAGGCTCGGCGTCACCACGCAACACGTCCACCAGCGACCAATCAACCCACCGCTCCAACGCGGCAGCACACTCGGCGACCCGATCCGCGAACACTGGAGAGGAATCCAACAACTCCCGACCCATCCCCACCCACTGCGTCCCCTGACCCGGGAACACCCACACCACCTTGCCGGGCAGACCGGAAGCCGCGACCCGGCCGGTCACGAGGTTGGGTGCGGTGCCACCGTCCGCCAGCGCGGTCAGTCCGGCCAGGGCGTCCTCGCGGGACGCGGCCACGACCACGGCGCGCTCACCGAACACCGACCGCCCGGACACCAGCGCCCCGGCCACGGCCGCGGGTGACAGCCGCGCCGACTCCGCCAGGAGTGTCGCGAGCCGCCCGGCCTGCCCCGCGAGCGACCCGGCGCTCCGCGCCGACACGACCAACGGCACGGCGCCCGATTGGCTCGCGCCGCCCGCCGGCGACCCGGCCTGCTCCCGGCGACTCTCCTCCCCAGCCCGCTCCACTCCCGACCACCGCCGCTCACCCAGCCCAGACACCAACGGCCCACCCGCAGCGCCCGATTGACCCGCGCCGCCCGCCGGCGAGCCGGCCTGCTCCCGGCGACTCCTCTCCCCAGCCCGCTCCACTCCCGACCACCGCCGCTCACCCAGCCCAGACACCGACGACCCACTCACGGCGCTCGACTGGCTCGCGCCGCTCGTCGGCGAGTCGGCCTGTACCTGGTCTGTGAGTTCGTCGGCCTCCTCGATGATGAGGTGGGCGTTCGTGCCGCTGATGCCGAAGGAGGACACACCCGCCCGGCGCGGGTGGCCGTTGCGCGGCCAGTCGCGGGCCTCGGTCAGCAGTTCGACCGCGCCCGCCGACCAGTCCACCTGGCTCGTGGGTGCGTCCACGTGCAGGGTCGGCGGCATGACGCCGTGGCGCAACGCCTGCACCACCTTGATCACGCCCGCCACACCCGCCGCCGACTGCGTATGGCCGAGGTTCGACTTCACCGAGCCCAACCACAGCGGACGATCCGGGTCGCGGTCCTGCCCGTAGGTGGCCAGCAGCGCCTGCGCCTCGATCGGGTCACCCAACGCGGTGCCCGTGCCGTGTCCCTCCACCACGTCCACATCGGACGCGGCGAGGCCGGCGCCCGCGAGCGCGGCGCGGATGACCCGTTGCTGCGACGGGCCGTTCGGGGCGGTCAGGCCGTTGGACGCGCCGTCGGAGTTCACCGCGCTGCCCCGCAGCACCGCCAGCACCCGGTGCCCGCGCTCGCGCGCCACCGACAGTCGCTCCAGCACCACCACGCCGACGCCCTCGCCCCAGCCGGTGCCGTCCGCGCCGTCCGCGTACGCCTTGCACCGGCCGTCGACGGCGAGGCCCCGCTGGCGGGAGAACTCCACGAACGTGCCGGGGTTCGCCATCACGGTCACCCCGCCGGCCAACGCCATCGAGCACTCACCGGAGCGCAGCGCCTGCATCGCCAGGTGCAGCGAGACCAGGGACGAGGAGCACGCGGTGTCCACCGTCAACGCCGGACCCTCCAGGCCCAGCGTGTAGGCGACCCGGCCGGACACCAGGCTGCCGCCGGTGGTGGTGGCGGCCTCCGGCCCGATGCCGTAGTCGTGGTACATCAGCCCGGCGTAGACGCCGGTCTGGCTGCCCTTGAGCGAGGCGGGGTCGATGCCGGCCCGCTCCAGCGCCTCCCAGGAGCACTCCAGCAGCAGCCGCTGCTGGGGGTCGATGATGAGGGCCTCGTTCGGGCTGATCCCGAAGAACTCGGCGTCGAAGTCGGCGGCGTCGGGCAGGAAGCCGCCCTCGGCGGTGTAGGTCGTGTTGGGACGTCCACCGGTCGGGTCGAAGAACCGGTCCAGGTCCCAGCCCCGGTCGGACGGGAAGCCGCTGACCGCGTCGCGGCCCTCGGCGACCAGCGTCCAGAGGTCCTCCGGGGAACTCACCCCGCCGGGGTATCGGCAGGCCATGCCGACGATGGCGATCGGGTCGGTGTCGGCATCGGCCCGGCTCACCGTGCGGCCGGGCGCCGATCGGGCCGGTTGGACATCGCCCAGCAGCTCGCTGAGGTACTCGGCCATCGCGAGGGCGTTCGGGTAGTCGAACGCCATGGTCGCCGACAGGCGCAGGCCGGTGGCGGCCTGCAGCTGGTTGCGCAGCTCCACGGCGGCCAGCGAGTCGAAGCCCAGTTCCCGGAAGGCGACCTCG
>NZ_JBJMIE010000733.1:0-5689 GCF_045807065.1 Actinophytocola sp.
AACGAGTCGCCTACTCACTGTCCAGTTGGGACAGCGCGCCACGCAAGCTCGACGTCGACGGATACCGGGTGCGGCTGGAGGGGTTCACCTACCAGGACGAGAACATCGTCCACGTGACCGGTTCGAACGGCGGCCGCATCAGCCTGTTCGTCGTCCCACCCGGGATGGCCGAACCGGCAGGTCATGAGGCCATGGTGATCGCGGGCCGCCGGGGCAACGCCGACCGGCCGGAGGAGATCCTGACCGCGGTCGGAGTCCCCGCGCCGCGCCAGGCCGACAAACACTCCACGCAGCGGTAGGAGAGCGACGGGCCACGTGCACCAGCTCGACCGAGACCCGACTCGTCCGAGCACCGGGTGCTCGCGGCCGAAAGATGAGAGGCTGCAGCGGTGAGTTCCGGTGGCAGCGGGGAACCGACCGACCGCGACCGCGACGCGGTGGGGCGGGCCCGCAACGAGCGTCCGCGCGACAGGCTGGGTCGGCCCCTGCCGCGCGGGGTCCCCGGTGTCCCGCGCCAGCCGGAAGGCGTCGCGCGGTCACCCGAACAGACTCTCCTGGAGGCCCAGCGGCTGCTCGACGACGGCATGCCGTTCCACGCTCACGAAGTGCTCGAAGACGCGTGGAAGGCCGCGCCGGAAGCGACGCGCGGGCTGTGGAAGGGCCTCGCCCAGTTGGCCGTCGGCGCCACACATGCCGCCCGGGGCAACGTCGCCGGCGCGGTCGCCCTGCTCAGACGCGGCGCCGACCACATCGAGCCCTACCGGGACGAGCCGCCCCACGGCATCGACGTCACCGGCCTGCTGCGCTGGGCGCGCGACCACGCCACGGCCGTCGAGGCAGGAGCCGACCAGCTACCCGTCCCCCGCCTCCGCGGCGCAGGCTGAGTCGTCGCGCCCCTGACCAGGTGACCTCTGCCCGCTACCGGATGCGTGTCTTGCGCATCATCTTCAGGCCGGAGAGCATGCGTTCGACGTACTTCGCGTAGTCCTGGCCGGGTTGGGCGCCCATGACCTGCTTCTTGAGCACCGCCATGTTCTGCACGTCGGTGTACTTCAGCAGCCCCTGGTCGCCGTGGCGGGTGCCGACGCCGGAGTTCTTGACGCCGCCGGACGGGGTGGCCTTGGCGGCGTACGCGGTGGCCAGGATGTCGTTGATGTTGACGTTGCCGGAGTCGATGCGCGCGGCCACGGCCCGCGCCGCGTCCAGGTCCCCGCCCCAGACGGAGGCGTTGAGGCCGTAGTCGGTGTCGTTGGCGAACGCGACGGCCTCGTCCACGCTGCGGTAGGAGTGCAGCGCGACGACCGGCCCGAAGGTCTCCGTGACGCCACAGAGCATGTCCTTCGTGACACCCTCGAGGATCGTCGGCTCGAAGAACGCCGGCCCCAGGTCGGGACGAGGCCTGCCGCCGCACAGCACCGTCGCACCCTTCGCGACGGCGTCCTCCACGTGCGAGCTGACCCGACGCAGGTGGTCGACGGACACGAGCGAACCCATCTCCGGACCGAAGTCGTAAGCGGCCCGGACATCAAGCGCCTTCGCCGCGGCCACGAACGCATCGGAGAACTCGTCATATCATTCGGGTTCTTGCCACCAAGTTCAAGGCAGCAGCCGATGAGATTCCTCCCGGCCCGCTCACCGATCACCCTGCCAGTGGCCGTGGAACCGGTGAACATCACATAGTCGGCGTTGTCGATCAACGTCGGGCCGACATCCGGTCCCTCACCACACACCACCTGAAACAAACCCGCCGGCAGACCAGCCTCCTCCAACATCCCCACACCGTGCAGCGGAGAAAGCGCCGTCTTGTTGTCCGGCTTCAGCACGACAGCGTTACCAGCCACCAACGCCCGGCTCGACCGGACGGTCAGGGGGCGTCGAGAACGGGGTGGCCGGTGAGTAGCTGGGTGGTGGCCAGTTGCCGGTAAAGCTCGTCGGTGGAGAACAGGTGTGCATGGGTGCCGGTTGCGCGGAGTCGGCCGGCGTCCAGCACCAGGATTTGGCTGGCGCTGGTTACGGTGGACAGTCGGTGTGCCGCGACCAGAACCGTGGTGGTGTGGGCCAGCTCGGCCACGACCTGGCGCAGGTGGTGTTCGTTCACGGCGTCCAACTGCGAGGTGGCTTCGTCCAGGAGTAGCAGTCGTGGGCGGCGTAGGAGTGCTCTGGCAATGGCGATGCGCTGCCGCTGACCGCCGGACAGCGTGGTTCCCCGGTTTCCCAGCATCGTGTCCAGCCCCTCCGGGAGGCGGGCCAGCAGGTCGTCCAGGTGGGTGCGGACCACGACCTCGAGAATGTGCTCGTCGGAGGCATCGGGTGCGGCGAGCCGGAGGTTGTCGCGCAGTGTCGCGGCCAGGACCGGCGCGTCCTGCTCCACGTAGCCGATGGTGGCTCGCAGCTCGCCGAGGGGCCATTCGCGTACGTCGCGGCCGTCGATCAGGACGCTGCCCGAGATGGTGTCGTAGAAACGTTCCAACAGGGCGAAGACAGTGGACTTGCCGGCGCCAGAAGGACCGACGAACGCGGTCATCCCACCCGGGTGCGTCGCGAAGCTGAGGTCGTCGAGGACCACCTCCCGGGTGCTCGGATAGCGGAACGACACCTGGCGGAATGCCACCGAAGCCGGTTCGGTCGCCCGTGGAACCACCTGCGCGCGCGGTGCGGCGGGTTCGATCGGCAGGACGTGGATCTGCTGGGTGCGTCGTACCGCCGCCAGGCCGGCCTGCAGGTCGCCTGCCGCGTTCACCAGTGCGGCGATGGGGGTGAGCATGTAGAACACGTAGAGCAGAAACGCGATCAGCGAGGACAGTGGCAGCGTCCCCTCGGCGACTCGTGCCCCGCCCACGCCGAGCACCGCCAGGAATGACACCTGCACCGACAGGCGGGACAGCACGCCGACCACTGAGGACCATGCCGCGGCGGACACTCCCTGCCGCCAGGCCCGCTCGGCCGCGTCGTCAAGGACCGCGTTCTCCCTGTCCTCCGCCCCACTGGCCTTGATCGTCCGAAATGCACCAAGCGCCCGCTCCAGCACCGCACCCATCTCGCCGACGGCCTGCTGCGCGAGCTCGGTGGCTCGCCCGATCCGCGACAGGAACGATCCGATGGCCAGTGCGGTGAACAGGACGACGGCGATCGTGACACCCAGCAACACGGGATCCAGCAGGGCCATCAACACGACGGTGCCGAGGAGCATCAGCGTTCCGTTGGTGGCGTCCACGATCGTCGTCGTGGCCGCGGTGCGTAGCAGGGTCGTGTCGGACGTGACGCGGGAAAGCAGATCGCCTGGTTTGAGCTGATCGACTTCCGCGACCGGCAACCGCAGCAAGCGGTGGATCAGTCCGCGCCTGGCGTTCAGCACGACACCCTCGGCGGCGCGTTCCAGCAGATAGGTGCCAGTCGCCGCGATCACGGCAGCGCCCCCGATGAGCGCGGTCAGCAACACGATTGGAGTAAGGACCGGCTCGTTCGCGGACAACGCGTCGATAACCGCCTTGGCGGCCAATGGCTGGGCCAGCCAGGCCGCTCCGCCAACGCATGTGATCGCTGCCGCGACGACCAAAGCGCGGCGACACTGGCGGGCATATCCGAACAGCGTCCGCCAGGCAGAGTCGGATTGTGGACCGTCCTGTGTAGACATGGCACGACCGCCGGTTCCGTTGAGACACAACAATGAGATCAACCGTAACACGATGACGGTGCGGTCCTCCGGAAACCGAGGGTGATAGGGAGTGTCACATTTCGACAGTGACGTCTGCGTGCCCAATATATGACAGTAGTCACTGTCTGTTTTCGGGATGTCGAGAGAGGATTGTTCGTCACTGTCACCGGAATGTCCCAGACGGACATCGAACCTCCGGTGACAGCACGACAGGTTTCCGGGAGGTCGTCGGACCCAAGAATATGACCATCTTTCATAAAACGCAATTCAGGTCACGAATGATCTCCTGGCTGTCCTGTCGCCCAACCAATCGGGAAGGAGGTGAATTACCAATGCGTACCTACGAGCGTCCCACCATGAGGGAGGCCGGTTCCTTCGTCGAGAAGACCGGTATCGGCCAGCACGGCCCGAACGACCTGATCGTCCTGTTCGGCAAGCAGTGAGTGTGAACCGGACGCTCCTCGGCCGGCAGTGCGTGGCCAGCCGGCCGTAGCCGAGAGCGAGCCCGGGTGGTGCATGCCCACCCGGGTGCGGCTCAGCCGCGCACAGATTCCGCGTCGCCTGCGAAGGAGTCCGCAGTGACTCGTCCCCACCTCGATCTCGTGCCATCGTGGTTCGTCGTGCTCCCCGACTGTCCGGCCGCCGGGCCGGTCGCCGACATGCTGTACGACCAGGCGACGTGTGCGACACGCCATCCGTCCGGTCGGCCCTGGATGCTGGGTCGCTGGCCCACGGCGGAGTTCGCCGTCGGTGTTCGCGGCGACACAGCGATCGCCGTCGTCGGCGAACACCTGCTGTCGGACGCGGCCCTGGCCGGCGCCGCCGCTCGGGTCCACACGTCGGGCGACCTCGACGGACCTGCCCGGTCCTGGTCCGGCAACTTCCACCTGATCGCCTCGGTGTCCGGCCGGACCCGCGTTCAGGCGCCGGTGAGCGGCTTCCGCAGGCTGATCCACGCCGAAGTGGACGGTGTCACCGTCGCCGCCGACCGCGCGGACGTGCTCGCCGCCCTCACCGGTGCCGCACTCGACGAGACGAGGCTGGCGGTGATGCTGCTCGAGCCGGGCGCCCCGTACCCGATCGCGGGCGAGCCCATGTGGCACGGGCTTTCTGCCGTACCGCCCGGGTTCTTCCTCGCCGTCGACGGCAAGGGAAACCATCGGCTGGTCCGGTGGTGGAATGCCCCCGAGCCTGCCGTACCGATGGCGGCGGGCGCCGAGGAACTGCGTGCGGCGCTGTCGACCGCCGTGGAGGTGCGCACGCACGGCCGCGAGCTCGTCTCGACCGACCTTGGCGGTGTCGACACCACATCGTTGTGCTGCCTCGCCTCCCGTGGCCCCGCGGACGTGGTGGCCTACACGTGGGCACCGCTGGATTCCGGGGCGGACGATGCTGCCTGGGCCCAGCGGACGATTTCCGCACTGGGCAACGTCGAACACCACGTCGTGCCTTCCGAGCGCACTCCGTTCGCCTTCTCGGGCATCGGCGAGCAGGACGACGTGCCGCTCGACGAGCCATGTGCGATCACCCTCGACCGCAGATGGCTCGTCATCGCCGACCGGGCCGCGGCACGGGGCTCACGGCTGCACCTCACCGGTTTCGGCGGCGACCAGGTGCTCGGCGGCTCCGTGGCGCACCTGCACACGCTGCTGCGCCGCCGGCCCTGGACTGCCGTGCGCAACCTGCGAGGCTATGTCGCGCTGAACCGGTGGCACTATCCCACCGTCCTACGTCAACTGGTGGACAACCGGTCCTATCAGGACTGGTTGCTGCGGTTCGCCGCCGAGGTGACCGCACCGCCGTCGTCCTCGCTCGGACCGAGTTTCTACTGGGCCAAACCGGTTCGGCTGCCGCCCTGGGTGATGCCGGCCGCGGCGACCGCCGTCCGTGACCTGATCCGGCACACCGCACCAGGAACCGAGCCACTGGGAAACGGACACGGTCAACACCAGGAGCTGGCGGACCTGGGCACCATCGCGCGGATGACCCGCAACCTCGGCGTGCTGGCGCGCCAGCGGGGGATCACACTGGCCG
>NZ_JBJMIE010000734.1:0-2806 GCF_045807065.1 Actinophytocola sp.
GAGGACGGCCGCGGTGTCCGCGCGGAGCCAGCGGGCCATGCCGTGGCCGAGGGCGCCGTGGGGCTCGGCCCGCAGCTGGGTCGTGACGGCGGCCAGGCGGCGGGCGGGGTCGCCGGGCGGCAGGTGCAGCCGGACGGTGTGGGTGCGGGTGAACGCGCCGACCGTCCGGGTGGCGTGCTCGTCACGGCCGTCGCTCACGACGTCGAGGAGCACGTCGGGGCCGCCGGTCCACCGGCCGACCGCGGCGGCCACCGCGGCGAGGACGTGCTCGGCGGTCGCGCCGCCGGCCGGCTGGGAGGTCCGCACCGACCGGGTGTCGCCGGGCGGCACGTCGCGGTCCACGGGCAGACGTGCCGGCTCGGGGCGGGCGGCCAGCCAGAACGCGGCCTGGTCGGCGAACGCGGCGCTCGAGGCCTGGTCGTGCAGGCGGCGCGCCCACCGGGTGTAGGAGGCGGCGGGCGGCAGCTCGGCGCCGCGGTGCAGGGCGTCGAGGTCGGCCAGGAGGATCGGCCACGACGCCTCGTCCACCGCGTACCGGTGGGCCACCAGCAGCAGCCGGACGCCGTCCGTGCCGCCGAGCAGCGCCGCGGCGACGAGCGAGCCGCCCGGGTCCAGGCCCTCGGCCAGCTCGGCGGCCACCTGGTCCGGTTCGCACGTCTCGCCGGTCAGGTCCAGCACCGTGGGTGGGACGGGGTCCACGACGACGTCCAGCCACCGGTCGCCCGGCTCGCCGGCGACGGGTAGGCGCAGGGCGTCGTGCCGGTCGGCCAGCGCCCGCAGTGACCGGGCCAGCGCGGCCGGGTCGGCCGCGCGCCACGGCACCAGGACGGAGGAGGTGGCCGGCCCGCCACTCGCCGCCAGCTCGTGCAGCGCGGGGGTGAGCGGGAGCCGGGCACCGGCCGCCTCGGCGCGCGGGTCGGCGAGCGAACCGGCCAGCTCGGTGATCGTGCGGTGGCGCAGCGCCTGCCGCACGGTGACGTCCAGGCCGGCACGCTGGGCCAGGGCCGCGACCCGGAAGACGAGCACCGAGTTGCCGCCCAGCTGGAAGAAGTCGTCCCGTACCCCGACGGACTCGACGCCGAGGACCTGGCACCAGATGCCGGCGAGCACGTGCTCCGCCGCGGTCCGCGCGGCCACGTGCCCGGCCGGCGGGGTGGCGGTCGGCGGGATGGCGGTCGGCGGGATGGCGGTCGGCGGGGTGACGGCCGGCGGGGTGGCCGCGGCCGGTGTCACGGCGGGCAGGGAGGTGAGCGTGCCCAGCGGTGCGCCGGCCGCCGCGCCGGTGACCGCGGCCAGCAGCGTGACGTAGTCGGCGAGCAACGCCTCGGCGGTCGCGGTGTCGTAGCGGGCCCGGTCGTAGCGCAGCTGCGCATCCCACTCGGTGCCGCCGCCGACCGTGAGCACGACCGCGTGCTCGATGTCCCCGTTCACCTCGCTGACATCGGTGACCGTCAGGCCGCCGGGCGCGCCGTCCTCGGTCCCCCCGGCGCTCTCGAACACGAACCGGGTGTCGAACATCCGCCGCCCGTCGCGGCTGCCGGCCCACCGGTGGATGTCGACGAGCGAGTGGTGCTCGTGCGGGTAACGGCGCACCTGCTGGTCGTGCACCTCGCGCAGCCAGGCACCGACCGGGCGGGCCGGGTCGAGGCGGACCCGCGCCGGCACGGTGTTGATCAGCATGCCGACGACCCGCTCGATCCCGGGCAGCTCGGCGGACCGGCCGGAGACCGTGAGGTCGTAGGCCACGTCGTGCCGCCCGGTGGCACTGCCCAGCAGCAGTGCCCAGGTGGCCTGGGCGATGGTGTTCGCGGTGACCCCGTGCCGGCGGGCCGCGGCGGCCGTTTCCCCGCCGAGCGGGAGCGCCACCGCCACCACGCCCATGCCGGCCGGCTCGCCCGTGCGCCCTGCGCGGGGTGCGGGGGTCGGTTCGGTGAACCCGGCGAACTCCGCCCGCCAGTGCGCCGCGCCGCCGTCCTGGCGGGTGGTCCAGGCGATGAAGTCGCGGAACGGCACGGGTGCGGGCAGCGCCGGGAACCGGCCGGTCGTGGCGAGTGCGTGGTAGGTGGCGAACACCTCGTGCTCGACGAGGTCACGGCTCCACCGGTCCAGCTGGATGTGGTGGCAGTTCCAGATGAGCCGGTGCCGGTGGGCACCGGTGCGCACGAGCACGAGCCGCATCGGCGCGGTCCGCAGGTCGACGCCGTCGGCACGCTCGTCGGCCGCGAGGCGCGCGAGCCAGGCGGCGGTGTCCGCGATCTCCCGCGCGTCCCACCGCTCGACCGGGGCGGCGCCGGGGCGGTGGACGACCTGGACGGGGTGGGCCAGCCCTTCCCAGGCGAAGCGGCTGCGCAGGACGGCGTGCCGCTCGATCACGTGTGTCCACGCACGGGTGAACGCGTCGACGTCCAGGTCGCCGTCGAGGTCGAGGTGCCACTGCAGGTAGTAGGGATCCGGACCGGCCGCGCCGAGGGTCTCGACGAGCATGCCGGCCTGCAGCGCGGACAGCCGATAGACCTCCTCCACCTCGGCACCGCGCAGCGTGTCCAGCTCGGCCCGGGACAGGCCGGACAGGGGGAAACCGGCGCCGGTCAGCACCCGCACGTGGTCGAGGAGGCGGTCCGCGAGCCGGGCGACGGTGTCCTCCCGGTGTGCGTTCGTGGAGTACGTCCAGCAGACCCGCAGCTCGTCGCCGGTCACGACGGCGTCGACGTCGAGCTGGTAGGGGCGCCCGGCATGGGACGCGCGCTCGCGCCCGAGGATCTCCGGCAGCTCGGCGAACGGGCCTTCGGCGCCGGCCTGCCGATGA
>NZ_JBJMIE010000735.1:0-7087 GCF_045807065.1 Actinophytocola sp.
CATCGCAGCGCCCCCTTCGGCACGGTCACCTCGGTGCAGCGCGTCCACCGCTTGACGACGCGGTCCGTCGGCGTGTCGATGGTGTCCGGCACGAGCGGGATCGGCACGTCGAGGAGCCCGTGTTCCGCGCAGTACTCGTCGTTGTAGACGGTGTCGAAGTAGCGGTACGGGCCGTCGGGGAAGATCGCGGCGATCCGGGTGTCCGGCTCGCCTGTGCGGGCGAGCCAGCCGGCGACCAGGGCGACCGCGCCGACGCTCCAGCCGCCGGTGGCGTGGTGGGTGGCGGCGAGGCGGCGGCAGGCCCAGACCGCTTCGCCGGGGGCGACCCAGTGGACCTCGGCGAAGGCGCTGTAGTCCACGTTGCGGGGGTAGATGCTCGATCCCAGGCCGCGCATCAGACGGGTGCCGGCGGGTTGGCCGAAGATGGTCGACCCTACGGTGTCCACCCCGACGAGCCGCAGGTGCGGGAAGTAGTCGCGGAGCACTCGGACGATGCCGGCCGAGTGCCCGCCGGTGCCGACCGAGCAGACCAGCACGTCGACGCGGCCCAACTGGCCCACGAGTTCCAGGGCGAGGGGCGCGTAGGCGGTGACGTTGTCCGGGTTGTGGTACTGGTCCGGGCACCACGCGTTCGGGTACCTGTCGAGCACTTCCCGGACGCGGTCACGGCGCGCCTGCTGCCAGCCGCCCGTGGGGTGCGGTTCGGCGACCAGTTCGACCTCGGCGCCGTACGCGGCCAGCATGCGCCGCACGATCGGTTCCATGCCGGGGTCGGTGACCAGCGTGACCGGATGCCGCAGCGTGATGCCGGCCAGCGCGAGCCCGAGCCCGAGCGTGCCGCTGGTGGACTCGACGATTCGCCCGCCGGGCACCAGCTCGTCCCGCTCCCGGGCCTTGGTCACCATGTGCAGGGCGGGACGGTCCTTCATCCCGCCCGGGTTGAAGCCCTCCAGCTTCGCCCAGAAGCCCCGGCCCGCCGCGCAGAACGGCTCGCCGATCCACAGCACCGGCGTGTTGCCGATCGAGGTGGCGGGGGAGTGGCAACGGGCGGCGCTCGTGGCCAGTTGGGCAGGCGAGGACGGCACCGGGAACGGCGCGGTGAACTTGGGCTGCATCGGCTCGTGAGTCTCCCGAGAGGCGCCGCGAAATGCGGCGCGAGAGGAAAGCGTTGTGTGCCCCGAATCAGGGCGTGCGTGTACCACCCGGGTGAGGTGTCCGGGCTGACAGAACGGTTCGTCGCGGGTTATGCCCTTCGCTATAGCCGTGCCACGCAGAGAGCGATCAGGAGCGTGTGCCCAGGCTGATATCGGACTCTGCTGAACGGCGGGGTGGGATCTCGCCGTGAGGGGGCCCCGGACAGGGGCGACTCGATGGCCGCGATCGTGAGCCAGGTATCTGGATCCGCCACGGGACGAGGAAGCGCGACCGGTGGAACTACCTGTGCGTGAAAATGCGCCTGGCGGTGGCAGCCGCGTTCGTTCGCGTCGCCGTGATCGCCGTGGTCGTGTCCGGTGTGGACGCCAGCTGCGCTCGTCGTCTGCTGGTCAGTGGCGTGGAAGTGCGGAGCTCGGGTGCCGACCAGCAGCCACAGCAACGAGGCGATGACCAACACGGCCAGCATCAGCAGTGGAGGTTTGCGGGAGTCGATGCCCCGTCGCGTCATCGCGGGCTCGAAATATCAGCGCGGAGCGGATCAGGCACGTAGAGTAACCGGAAATGTGTAGTCGCGAATACGCGTGAGCACCGCACGTGACGACGGTAGCCAGCGTGGAGAACCTCCAGGTAACTCGACGCGCCATCACGCGGCAACGTGGCCGCCAACGGTCCACACAGGACGAGATCGGCACCTACACGCTACGGGGACGACACGAGTGTCACCGGCGGAGTGTCCCGGCCGGCTCGTCATTCGTCGCGGTGACCGGGTCAGTCCCGGCCCACGGCGATCACCTCGTCCATGCCGAGGCGGAGGCAGTCGATGAAGACGTCGGAGTCCGGGAGTGCCGCGGTGTCGAGGTTGGCGGCGACATGGCAGGTGCCGTTGTAGGACATGAGGGTCAGGTTCGCCGCACACCCCATTGTCGGGCCGAAGGCCGCGTGGGCCGTGACCTTCGCACCCGCCAGGTAGACCTCTACCGGCATGCCCGTCACGTCGCTCGCGAGGAAGTCGACCCGCTTGAGCATGCCGCCGACGAAGCCGGTCGGCAGCAGGTCGAGGCCGGCGGCGATCGCGTCGGTGAAGCGCAGTGACCTGGCGTTGCGGGCGGCCTTGGCGCGGGTGTCGATCAGCCGCATCCGACGCGCGGGGTCGGCCTCCGACACCGGCACGAGGAACCGCATGAGGGTGATCCGGTTGCTGGCCAACGGATCGGTGGCCTCGCGGATGCTGATCGGCATGGTCACCCGCAGCTCGTCGACGGGTGCGTCGTGCTTGTGGTGGTAGTGGCGCATGCCGCCGGTGACGCCAGCCAGGAACGCGTCGTTGACCGTCACGCCCGTGGTCCTGGCGGCGTGCTTCAGATCGGTCAGCGCGACCGAGACGACGTCGAGACGGCGGCCGAGTCCGCGCCCGCGCATCACGGGGGAGCGGATGTCGGTGACCGGCGCGACCGTCCTGCCGATGGACTGCGCGGTGTCCACCACGGTGCGCACGCTGCCGAGCGGGTCCCGCAGGACCTGCCACGCGGTCGGGCCCGCGGCCCGGACCACCTGCCCGGCCAGGTCGAGTAGCTGTCCGGCGGTGTGGACGATGCTCGCCGGCACGAGTGCGCCGCCGTGCGTGTTCTTCGGCTCCTCGGGGTGTGGCGTGAACTCCGGCTCGGGGACGGTATCGAACAGTGTCGGCGCCAGCCGAACCGCGCCGACGCCGTCGGTGAGCGCGTGGTGCAGTTTCATGAGCAGCGCCGCCCGGCCGTCCGGCAGGCCCTCGACGAGCGTGTACACCCACAGGGGACGGGCGCGGTCAAAGCCGGTCATGGCCTCGATCCTGGCCAGCTCGAGCACCGCGGCGTCCGAGTCCGCGGTGGTGCGGCGCAGGTGCCACGTCATGTCGAACGCCTCGTCGGTCTCCCACCTCGGCACCGCGATCCGGGCCGGCGGCTCCGTGACCCGCTGGCGCAGTCGAGGCACCAGCCGGGTCGCGGCCTTGACCCGCGCCGACAGCCGTGCCCAGTCCGGCGACCGGTCCAGCCACGCGACGGCCACGATCGTCGCCCGCATGGCTGGGTCGCTCTCCTGGTACCACGAGAAGGCGTCGCTTGCTCGCATGAACTCGTCCTGTGCGGTCATGGCGTGCTCCCATGTGCTTTTCCACTCACACAACCCCTGAGCACGCGAGGGCGGCAGAGCAGAAGGCCCACCGGCGCCGGGCCTTACGGCCCGTGTCGGCTCGCCGAGCGCGTGGGAGGCTGGGCCCGTGACACTTCGCTGGCTCGCACGCGGCATGGCCGACGTGCCGGTGACGGCCGAGTGGTTGTCGCCCGCCGAGACCTCCCGGCTCGGCGAGTTGCGCTTTCCGAAGCGGCGCACGGAGTTGCGGCTCTCGCGGTGGACGGCGAAGGTCGCCATCGCGCGGGTGCTCGGGCCTGCGGCGAGCGAAGCGAGCCAACCGAACACGAGGCTCGCCGGCATCGAGATACGGCCCGCGCCCGACGGGGCCCCGACGCCGCTGCTCGACGGGGCGCCGGCCCCCGTCTCGGTCTCCCTCACCGACCGTGCCGACTGGGCGGTGTGCCTCGTCGGACCACCGGGGCTGGCGGTCGGGTGTGATCTCGAGCTGGTCGAACCCCGGGAAGCCGTGTTCGTGCGGGACTGGTTCACGCCACGAGAGCAGGCGCTCGTAGCCGCCGGTGAACACGACCTGCTGGCCAACCTCATCTGGTCGGCGAAGGAGAGCGCGCTCAAGGTCCTGCGCACCGGTCTGCGCCGCGCCACGCTATCGGTCGTGGTCGACCTCGACGCCGCCGCCACCGGTGCCGAGTGGGCCCCCCTGACCGTTCGCCCCGTCGAGGGCGCCGTCCTCGCCGGGTGGTGGCGCCGTTACGGCGACTTCGTGCTCACCACCGCCGCTGACCAGCGAGGAGGCTGTCGCGTTCGCGTTCGCCGAGGCCGCCCTGCATGACGCCGACCTCGTCGCCGTGCACAGCTGGACCGACCCGCTCCCGCTCGGCCCCGCCGAACCGTCCGACATCGAGGCCGCCCAGCAGCGTGCCGACGAGACCCTCGCGGAGCGGTTGGCGGGCTGGCAGGAGAAGTACCCGGACGTGCGGTTGATCCGCGAGGTCGTGCGCGATCACCCGTCGCGGGCATTGCTGTCTCACGCCGAGGGTGCGCGGCTGGTGGTGGTCGGCACCCGCGGCCGCGGCGGGTTCGACGGGCTCGTGCTGGGGTCGACCGGCCAGCACCTGCTGCACCACGCGCCGTGCCCGGTCGCGGTCGTCCGCATGACACCGGATCGCTGAGTCCACATCGGACACTATTCAACGCCCTGTTCGGCGGGAGACTACCCGCTCTGGGTGTGAGGGTCCTGTCGGAGGACCAGCACGTCCACAATAGACAGCACGGCAAGGCTCACGATGTCGTCCGAGATGCTGGGAATCGGGTCGGCGGCACAGGACCAAGGACCCTGCCGGCAGGTGACCTACGGAGCCCTGTCCAGGACCGTCGTGCCGGTGCGCGAGCCGCGGCGAGTTGCTGCGATGGAGTCAGGAACCCCGGATGTAGGAGGTGGACGTGATGGCCGGTGCGGAAGAGCCGCGGGTGGCACGGGAGTCGCGTGCCGGCGTCGCGGAACGTGCGAACCAGCCCGGCCTCGGTGACGCGATGACCCGCGTGGTCGACGCCTCGGGTACCTGGCGTCCTCGTTGCCGGCCGGAGCGACCCCGGCCCGGCAGGCGGACGTGTACGCCGACCTGCTCGACGCCCTCGGTATCGACAGGGTCGCCGTGGTCGCGGTGTCGGCCGGTGCGACATCCGCGTTGCAGCTGGCCATGCGGCACCGGGACCGGGTGTCCGCGCTGGCGCTGCTCTCACCCAACGGACCGGGTAGCCAGCACGACGAACGCCCCGTGCCGTATCGGCTCGCCCGCGCGATCTCGGACTCCGACCGTCTCATGTGGATGATCAGGCGTCATTTCCCCACACGCCTTGCCCGGCTCATGGCCGTGCCCGTGGACCGGTTGGCCGGCACGGGGGACCGCGACCGGGTCGACGCCGAGCTCGACGGCATCTTCCCCGTGTCCCGCCGCGCGGCCGGCGCCTTGTTCGACGCGTTCGTGTCCAACCCGGACATCAACCACTACGACTTCCAGGACATGTCCACACCCACGCTGATCGTGCACGCACGGGACGACGCGCTCGCCCCCTGCTGGGGCGGAATCGCGTTGTCCGAGCGGATCCCGGGTGCCCGGCTGCTCGTCGTCGAGGACGGCGGTCACCTGCTGCTGGGCGAGCACCCGGAGGTCGCCATCGCGGTCGAGGCACTACTGCGGTCCACACGGGACTGAACGAGGAGAAGACGATGACGAAGTACGTGTACGACTTCGCCGAGGGCAACCGGTTCATGGCCGATCTGCTCGGTGGCAAGGGCGCCAACCTGGCGGAGATGACCGTGATGGGGCTACCGGTGCCGCCCGGGTTCACGATCACGACGGAGGCATGCCGCGCCTACCTGGACACCGGCGCCCCGCCGGCGGAGCTGGCCGCGGAGGTGGGTGAGCACCTGCACATTCTCGAGCGGGCGATGGGCCGCAAGCTGGGCCAGGTCGACCAGCCGCTGTTGGTCGCGGTTCGCTCCGGTGCCCGGTTCTCCATGCCCGGCATGATGGACACGGTCCTCAACATCGGAATCACGGACGACTCGGTGGCCGGGCTCGCCGCGTGGGCCGGGGACGAGCGGCTGGCGTGGGACTCCTACCGCCGGCTGGTGCAGATGTTCGGCACCACCGTGCTGGGTGTCGACGCGAGCTACTTCGCCGACGCGCTGAGGGGTGCCAAGCAGGCCAAGGGAGTCGACGGCGACCTCGGTCTGGACGCGGCTGATCTGCGCGTGCTGACCGGCACTTTCAAGGAGATCGTCCGCGAGCGGACGGGCCGGGAGTTCCCGCAGGACCCGCGTGAGCAGTTGGACATGGCGATCACCTCGGTGTTCGCGTCCTGGCACACCGACCGCGCCCACACCTACCGGCACGCCGAGCACATCCCCGAGAACCTGGGCACCGCGGTGAACGTGTGCGCCATGGTGTTCGGCAACCTCGGCGACGACTCCGGCACGGGCGTGGCGTTCACGCGTGACCCGGCGACCGGCGCGCCCGGTGTCTACGGCGACTACCTGCCCAACGCACAGGGCGAGGACGTCGTCGCCGGCATCCGCAACACGCTGCCGCTGAACCGGCTCGCGGATCTCCAGCCCGACGCCTACCAGCTCCTGATGGGCATCATGCGGACGCTGGAGGAGCACTACCGGGATCTGTGCGACATCGAGTTCACCATTGAGCGCCGCAGGCTGTGGATGCTGCAGACCCGCGTCGGCAAGCGCACCGCGGCCGCCGCGTTCCGCATCGCCGACGCACTGCGCGAGGAAGGGCTCATCGACGCCGACGAGGCGCTGCGGCGGGTGACCGGCGCGCAGCTGGCGCAGCTGATGTTCCCGCGCTTCGGCGACACGGACCGCGCACCGATCGCGACGGGCGTTCCCGCGTCGCCGGGGGCGGCGGTCGGCGAGGTCGTGTTCGACTCGGCGACCGCGGTCCGCCGCGCCGAGGAAGGCGCCGCGGTCATCCTGGTGCGCCGCGAGACCAACCCGGACGACCTCGACGGCCTCATCCACGCTCGAGGCGTGCTCACCAGCCGGGGCGGCAAGACCTCGCACGCGGCGGTCGTCGCCCGTGGGCTGGGCCGGACCTGTGGGTGTGGTGCGGAGTCGCTGACCATCGACACCGCGGCGCGCCGGCGCACCACCGCGGACGCCACGGTCTTCGCCGACGCGCTGTGGGGTGCCAAGCAGGCCAAGGGAGTCGACGGCGACCTCGGTCTGGACGCGGCTGATCTGCGCGTGCTGACCGGCACTTTCAAGGAGATCGTCCGCGAGCGG
>NZ_JBJMIE010000736.1:0-2973 GCF_045807065.1 Actinophytocola sp.
AGGTCCGCGCTCGGCTGCCACACCTCCTCCAGCGGTTTCGCCGGCGGCACCCAGAACACGCCCTCGCCGCCGGCTCCCGACCGCTCCACCACCTCCGCGGTGAACGAGTTCACCTCCGGGCCGCCGAGCGCGATCCGCACGTCCGGCAGGTTGGAGTCCACACCGAGGTCGCCGTAGCGCGAGCCGGCCGCGCTGCTCACGGTCGCGGTGACACCGTTGCGTGCCAACGCGATCGCCAGCTCCCGGGCCAGCGGCGCGGCTTCGGCCCCGTCCGGCACGACGATCTCGGCGACGCCGATGGGCCGCAGCGCGCCGTCACCCAGCCGCAGCGACGCGGCCGCGGACAGGCCGAACCACGTGTGCGCCGGGTTGTCCAGGGTCCACGGGTGCTGGCCCGAGTCCACGTCGATGAGCCCGAAACCACGGCCCACCACCGCGTTCCCGACCTCGCTGACCGGCAGCGCCCCCGGCACCGCGCACGGCCAGCGCACCCGCAGCAGCTGGTCGGACCCGGTGAACTCGTCGACGGTCGTCGTGCAGTCGACCCGGTCCACGCCCTGCCACAGCGTGATCGTCTGCGTGTACCGGACGGACCCGACCCGGCCGGTCGCCGTGATCCGCTCGCCGATGGGACCGCGCTCGACGCGCACGCTGGCCGGTGACTCGGACGAGGTGACCACCGGTCCCTTGGGCAGCAGGTGCCACGGGCCCTCCCCGAACCGCGGGTGGTGCGGGTACTCCTCGTACACCGCCAGCTCGTTGCCGACCGCGCCCGGCGTGATCAGCTCGCGGCCGGTCGTCAGCTCGACGAGGCTGCGCACCCCGCCGCCCCGTGCCGGGTCCGCGATCACCTGGAACCGGTCGCTGGCCGCGACCTCGCCGTCGACCGCGACCCAGCCCTGGTCTTCCCGGGTGGTCTCGGCGAGCCGGAACACCCGCCAACCCAACGGCGGCACTTCCGCGGCGAGGAACGTGACGGTGCCGTCGTCGACGAGTGCCGGCAGCTCGACGCCGGTGTCGTCGGTGACCGTGACTCCGGCGACCTCGGTCTTCACGGTCACCGTGTCGGTGCGCTCGTGGTTGAGCGGGTTCCACACCACGACCGGCTTCCCGTCGCCGTCGGGCAGGGTGACCAGCCGGGACAGCACGTCCAGCGCGTTGGCGCGAACCTCGACCGCGAGGTCGTGCGCGTCCCGCCAGCTCGTGACGAGGTCGAGGTAGACCTGGTCGGACTCGGACCCCGTGATGCCGTCGTGGTGCGCGCCGTAGGCGAGCTGCACCCAGGCCTTGGCGAGCGCGGCGTCCGGGTAGTCGGTGCCGGCGAGGATCGTGGCGAACGCGGCGAACGGCTCGGCCTCCAGCACCGCGGCCTCGGCGGCGCGCTGCGCCTGCTTGGTGTCGATGTAGGAGACGTCCTTGCCGGTGTAGATCGGGTTCATGTCCCGGGTCTGCGGTGTCGGCTCCTGTCCGCGTGCCGCCAGCTCCTGCCGGACGCCGGCGAAGAAGTCCCTCGGCAGCGAGCAGACGAACCGCGGCCACACGTACCGGCGCGCCCAGTCCTTGTGCAGGTCGGTGATCCACTTGTTGGGCGGCGTGTAGTCCCCGCCCACCGGCAGCAGGACGTGCTTCGCGACGCTGACCTTCTTCAGGTCGAGGAAGAGCTGGTAGGCGGCCTCGCCGGCCACCTCGAGGGTGGGTGCGCTGTCGAGCGCCCAGCCGGAGCCGTAGTGGTCGGGCATGTAGGACGTGAGCACCCCGCGCCCCGACGGTGACAGCCACTCGAACTCGCTGGGGAACTGCATCCGCGTCGGGTCCCCCTTGCCCGCCGGGGTCAGCTCCATCGGGCCCCACTGGTGGAACGGGCCGCGTGCCCACGAGCTGGAGGTGAGCCCAGCGTCCGCGGCGAACCCGGGGAAGGCCGGGTCGTGCCCGAACGCGTCGAGCTGCCAGGCGGTCTCGGGCTGCGCGCCGACCACGTCCCGCTGGAAACCCATGCCGTGCACGAAGTTCCGGATGGTGGTCTCGGGGTCGGTGAGGTTCGTGTTCGGCTCGTTGTAGGTGCCGCCCATGACCTCGACGCGGCCCTCGTCGAGCAGCTTCCTGAGGATCGCGCGGTCCTGCGGGTGCGTGTCCCAGTACGGCTTGAGGTAGTCGACCTCGGCCAGCACGAACCGGTAGTCGGGCTCGGCGAGCGCGAGGTCGAGGTGCGCGCGGACCAGGTCGAACCCGGCCAGCTGGCGCGCGCCGCGGGGTGAGCCGGGGAAGTCCAGTGCGTCCCAGGCGACGGTGTAGGCCGCCTGGGTGTTCCACCAGACGGGGTCGTAGTGGAAGTGGGAGACCAGGTGCATGGTCCAGCCGGGCTCGGCGACGGTCAGGTCGAAGTCGAGCACGTGCTCCGTCCCGATCACGGCTCTCGCCGGGAGCGTGGTCCCCGGCGGCACGCCGTGCGTGTCGACCCCGACCTCGACGCGCCCGACCCCCGTGACGGGCGCGGGGGTGGAAACGCCCTGGCCCTCGACGTGTACCTGGGAAACCCGCTCACCGTCCCAGGACACCCGGACAACCTGAAGCGGAGCGTCGACCGGCCCGACGAACAGCTCAGTCGACTCCACGGCGACAACAGCCATGATTCGCACCTTGGCGGCTAGATCAAGAAGGCACAAGCCAGCAAACGGATCCTGTCCATGGTTTGTCCCGACACGCCGTAGCGGTTTCTCGGTCAATATCGGGTTCACGCTAGAAAGCCGGATACGGTTCGATGGTGGACCCGGTGCGCAACCCGTTCGCCCCCGGCGCTGGTCAGCGCCCGCCCGAGCTCGCCGGGCGGGAGAAGGAGATCGCGGCGTTCGACGTCGTGCTGGAACGCGTGGCGCGGGGACGGCCCGAGCGCAGCCTGGTGCTGACCGGCCTGCGCGGCGTCGGCAAGACCGTCCTGCTCGGCGCCCTGCGCAGCGCGGCGGTGCGTCGCGGCTG
>NZ_JBJMIE010000737.1:0-39274 GCF_045807065.1 Actinophytocola sp.
ACACTCAAAACCAACAATACCCTCATCAGAACAAGATTGGCTTGTTCGTTGAGCCGGTCGTAGACCAGCCGGATCGTCGTGACCAGGTCCAGGCCGCCGTGGGACAGCTCGTCGAGGCGGCGGTGGTCGTCGCGCATTCGTTCCACCAGCCTGCTGACCGGCCAGTGTGGACGGTCCGCCAGTCGGGCGGCCGCCAGGCGCAGTGCGAGTGGTTCGTCCGCGCACAGCTCGGCCAGGCGGTGCAGGTCCGCGGCGTCGGTCAGTGCCGTCTGCGGCCCGAGGACGTGGATGAGCAGCGCGACGGAGTCCGCGCGGCTCATCGGACCCACACCGATGAACGTCGCTCCGGGCAGGTCGGTGAGTTTGACCCGGCTGGTGACCACGACGGCGCAGCCCGTGTTCCCCGGTAGCAGGGGAAGCACCTGTTTCTCGTTCGCCGCGTCGTCCAGCACGACCAGCATCCGGCGGTCGCCGATCAGGTTTCGGTACATCTCGGCGCGTTCTTCCGGGGCGTCGGGAATGGCCGCGACGGTGACGCCGAGTGCGCCGAGGAAGCGTCTGAGCACTTCGCCGGGTCCAGCGGTCTTCCTGCTGCCACCGAGTTGTACGAACAGCTGTCCGTCCGGGAACTCCTCGGACATCAGGTGTGCCGCGTGGACCACCAGGCTCGTCTTCCCCAACCACGGCCCGCCGTGGACGGCGACCAGGCGGATCGTTCGGGAGTCGGTGCGCTCGCCGGAGAGCGCGGTGCGCATCCGCCCCACCAGGTCGCGGCGGCCGACGAAGTCGCCGACGTCCGCGGGGAGCAGGCGGGGGACGGTTCTCGCCGGCGAGGGTGCGTGGCCCGGTGCCGGCCCCAGGACGGCCTCGTTGTCACCACGAAGAATCGCCTGCTCGATGCGGAGCAGTTCGTCACCCGGCTCGAGCCCCAGCTTCTCCACGAACAGCTGTCGGCCCGCTCGGAAGGTCTCCAGTGCTTCGGCCCGGCGCCCCGCCCGGTGGAGCGCGATCATGAGCTGGGCACGCAGCTGCTCGCGGAACGGGTTGGCGGTGACCAGTTCGGCCAGTTCGCTGATCAGTTCGTGTCGCCGGGCCGGCTCCTGCCCGTCGCCGAGCCGCAGCTGCGCGGCGACGTACTCCTCGGTGACGGCCAGCCGCCGCTCGTCGAAGCCCACGCCGATGGACTCGATGAGCTGGCCGTTCACCCCGGCCAGCGGTGTTCCGCGCCAGAGCGCGAGCGCCCGCCTGAACGCGTCGACCGCCTCCGCGTGCCGGTGGCGGACCGCGTCCGCCCTGGCGCTCGACACGAGACTGTCGAATGCCAGCAGGTCCAGGTCCTCCTCGGTGCACCTGATGGCGTAGCCGGGCGGTCGCGTGACGATCGTGTTGGGCACGCCCCCGGCGATCAGCCTCCTGCGGATCGACGAGACGCAGATCCGGATCTGCTCCCTGGCCGTGGACGGTGGTGTCGTGTCCCAGACCGCGTCCACCAGGCGCTCGACGGCGACCACCCGGTTGGGTTCGACCAGCAGCATCGACAGCACGATCCGCTGGCGCGGTGAGAACGACAGGGGTTCCCCGTCGTGTCTGACCTCGAGAGGGCCGAGAAGCCGGTACAACATCGTGTCACGCCCCGACAGAGTCACGGTGGAGCTCGGTCCGCGCGGTGTCGGCGGCACTCGAGCGTCGACGGCATTCGGCGGACCGCAGCTACCGCCCGAGCCGAACTCTGACGTCGAGCGGTGATCCCAATCTCCCGCACGGTGTTCATCGAAACGTCATCACGCCGCCACTGTCAGTGTTGCCGACGCGATGGGAAAGAGGGACAGTGGCGAAGGGGGGTCGATGACACCAGCCGACTGTCGAGCACGAGAAGGGTTGCCATGATAGCCAACCGCCCGGCCGTTTTCTTCGCCGACACCCCGTGGTCACGCGCTGGGTGACCCGGGTCAGAGGCCCGATGCCCGGCGGTCCACGGCCGGCCGGGTGCCGGCGAGGGCGTCGAGCACGTCGCGGGCCCTGTCCTCCCACATGGGCGCCTTGCGGTCACCGAAGGTGTGCGCCGCCCGCTCGGCCAGCGCGATCGCCTCGCGGTACCTGCCCCACTCGCCGAGCAGCGCGGCCAGGTCCAGGCCCACCCGTGCCGCGCCGACGAAGTCCATGATCCGTTCCCGGATGTCGATCGCGGCGCGCAACAGCCGCTCACCCTCGTCCCTGTCCCCGGTCCCGGAACAGATGAGACCCAGTGTGTGCACCGCGTAACCCTCACCGACCAGGTCACCGTCGGCTCGCACGATGGCGAGCACCTGGCCCATGACCAGCCTGGCCTGGTCGTACCGCCGCTGCCGGAACAGCACCTCGCCGAGCCGGTGCCGGATCTGGGCCTCGACCCGGGGCACCTTCACCTCCCGGCAGATGGCCAGGGCCGTGTTGAGCCGGTCGACGGCCGACTGGTAGCGGCCGGCGTCCAGGTCGATCCGGGCCGCGTGGCCCAGCGCGTGTGCGTGGCCGACGAGGTCGCCTTCCCGCCGGAAGCCGTCCAGGGCGCGGTGGCACGCGTCGGCCGACCGGGCCGTGTCCCCCTCGGCGTAGTGGAGCAGGGAGAGGTTGCGCAGGGTCATCGCCAGCCCGTGGGTGTCGCCGAGCTCCTCGAACAGCTCCAGCGCCCTCGGCAGTACCGACCGGGCGGGTGCCAGCCGGTTGCGGCTCAGGTGGAGCGAGCCGAGCGAGCACAGCAACGCGGCCTCCCCACGCCGGTTGCCCGCCGCCCTGACCGCGGTGAGCGCGCACTCGTGGGTCTGCTGCCAGTCGTCGAAGTAGCTGTGCGCCTCGAACAGGGTCACCAGGCTCACCGCGAGTTCCCAGCTCAGCTCCGACAGGCCGCGGTCGGCCGCCTGCTCCACCGCGAGACACAGGTTCTGCCGCTCGCCGTCCAGCCAGGCCAACGGATCCTCGACGACGCCGTCCATGTGCCCGCCGGCGAGCCACAAGCGCTGCGCGGATCCGCGCAGGACGGTGAAGTCGCCGCCGTAGATCTGGCGGTGCGCCCGCTCGACCTGGGCCAGCCAGCCCGCGAGAACCCGCTCCAGCGCGGTGGTCGCGGCCCGGTCCTCCTGATGGTCGGCGAGGAGCTCCCTGGCGAACAGCCGGGTGATGTCGTGGCAGACGAAGCGTGGGCGGCCGCCGGCGTTGGCCGCCATGACGTCGACCACCACGACATCGACCAGTTGCGAGTCGACGAGCAGTTCGAGCGCGTCGCTCGACCGGGCGGTGTCGTCGTCGAGCAGCGCCGCGGCGACCCACATCGGCAGGCTCTCGGCCGCGACGAGTCCGAGCAGCCGGAACAGCCGGGCGGCGTGCGGGGGCAGCGCGTCGTAGGTGAGCCGCAGGCTGGCGCGCACACCCATGTCCCCGTACGACAGCTCGTCGAGGCGACGCCGATCGTCGGCCAGGCGCTCGAGCATGGTGGCCAGCGACCAGTGCGGGCGGGCGGCCAGCCGCACGGCGAGGATGCGCACGGCGAGTGGCAGCCCGCCGACCAGCCGCGCCAGCGCGTCCGCCGCGGCGGCCTCCTCGCGCACCCGGTCGAACCCGATCACGTTGCCGATGAGGCACACGGCCTGCGCGGGCGAGAGGGTGTCGACCTCCAGCAGCCTGGCCCCGGGCACGCCGGTCAACCGCGCCCGGCTGGTCACGATCACCGCGCACCGGTCGCTGCCGGGCAGCAGCGGAACGATCTGGTGCTCCGCGGTCACGTCGTCCAGCACGATCAGCATGCGTCGGCCGTCGAGCAGGGTGCGGTACATCTTGGCGCGCTCGTCGAGGTCGTCGGGGATGCTCGCGCCGGGCACCCCGAGCGCCCGGAGGAAACGGCCGAGCACGTCGGCGGGCGTGGCGGGTGTTCCCCGCATGCCGGCGACGTTGCAGTAGAGCTGGCCGTCGGGGAAGTGGGCGGCGTGCGTGCGGTGGGCGATGTGCACGGCCAGGGTGCTCTTGCCGACCCCCGCCCTTCCCGTGACGACGAGGACCCGCACGGCCGGTGCCCGTTCGCCCTCGCCGGACAACACCGACTCGGCCTGCTCGATCAGCCCGTCCCGGTCGACGAAGTCCGCGATGTCGGACGGCAGCTGGTGCGGCACCGACAGCGGTCTCGGTTCGGCGTCGCCCGGCCGTGGGCGGCCGGTGAGCAACGCGTCGTCCTCGGCCAGGATGGCCGCGTGGAGGCGTTTGAGCTCCTTGCCGGGCTCCAGCCCCACGTCGGCGACCTTGGTCGCGCGTCCGGCGCGGTAGACGGCGAGGGCCTCGGCGGGACGGCCGCACCGGTAGAGCGCCAGCATCAGCAGGCCGCGGAGGCGTTCGCGCAGCGGGTACTCGTCCACCAGGCCGCTGACCTCCCCGACGAGCTCGCGATGCCGGCCGAGGCGCAGGTCGAGATCGATGCGCTTCTCCAGCACGCCGAGGCGTTCCTCGTCGAGCCGGACGGCTCTGCCGCGCAACGGCCTGCTGACCTCACCGCCGAGCACCGGCCCGCGCCACAGGGCCAACGCCGCACGCAACAGGTCGACCGCTTCCGCCAACCGCTCGGTACGTTCGGCTGTCTCCGCGCGGGTGACCAACTGCCCGAACACACCGACGTCGAGCCGGTGGTCGGGCACGTCCATCAGGTAGCCGGGAGGACGGGCCACGATCGGGCTCGGCACGCCGAGGCGCCGGAACTTCCGGCGCAGGGCCGAAACGCAGTTCTGGACCTGGCTGCGCGCGGTCGAGGGCGGGTCTCCGTCCCAGATGGCCTCGATCAGCCAGTCGCCGCTGACGACCCTGTTGGCGTCGAGCAGCAGTGCGCCGAGGATCGTCTGCTCACGACCCGGCGAAACGGGAACGGACTCACTCCCGATCGTGACCTCGAGTGGGCCGAGGATCGCGAATCGGACCTCGGCGCGACGCGCCGGGAGCGGGACGTCTGAACCCATCAGTGCCAACCCCCGTGTCCCGCACCGATCGACAACCGTCGGGTCCGATCATCGTTTCCAACTATTGTCACCGCAGTTGCACATTCAAGCCTTGCTTCCGACTGGAGCCGTGGATCCTCGTGCGGGGGTCGATGGCCATGCGATACCTGATCGATACTCGCCGCCGTTTGCCTGGACCGGCAACGATTGGCGGTGGCAATGCTCGATCTGGTGACACACGACAACGCGGTGCCACGGCTCCCGGCCGTCTCCGTCGCCGGCGCCCAGGCGCTGACCTACGGCGAGCTCGCCGCCCTGGTCGGCACGGTCGAGCGTGCACTGCGCCATGACCGCAAGGCGCTGGTGCTGTGCGCGGGAGATCGGGATCTCCCCACTCTGCTGGCCTACCTCGCCGGACTGCGGCTCGGCCACACCGTGATGTTCATGCCCGCCTCGGCGGAGATCCTCTCGGCCTACCAGCCGGAGTTCGTCCTGCCGGCCCCCGGCACCGAGCCGGGCCTGCGCGACCTCGGATACGTACCCGGCGAGGACGTGACCGCCGGCGTGTCGGTCTTCCGGCGCCGGCCCACCCGGCCGGCGAACGACAGCCACACCAACGACATCCACACGAACGACATCCACGAGGACACCGCTCTGCTCCTCGCCACCTCGGGATCCACGGGCAGCCCCAAGGCGGTGCGGCTGTCGTACTCCGGGCTGGCCGGCAACACCGCCGCGGTCATCCGCGCCCTCGGCATCACCGCCGCGGACTGTGCCCCGACCACGCTGCCGATCACGCACGCCTACGGGTTGTCGGTGGTGAACAGTCACCTGAGCGCGGGTGCCGGCATCATGCTGAGCAACCGGTCGCCGCTGTCGCTGGCCATGTGGGACGAGCTGACGCGAGCGGGAGCCACCTCACTGGCCGCGGTGCCCACGACCTACGCCGCGTTCGGACCGGCGCACGTCGCGTTGCTGGAGCGCACGCGGATCCACACCATGACCCAGGCGGGCGCCCGCCTCGCCGACGAGTTGACCGTGCGGTTGTGGCGGCTGATGGCGCAGCGCAACGGCCGGTTCTTCGTCATGTACGGCCAGACCGAGGCGACCTCCCGGATCGCCTGCCTCGACCCCGCCGACCTGCCGGCCCGGCTCGGCTCGGTCGGGGTGGCGGTACCGGGCGGCACCGTGACGATCAGACCGACGCCGGCGCACGTGGGCGCCAGGCCGGGCGAAGGCGCGGTCCAGTACGTCGGCCCCGGTGTCATGCTCGGCTACGCGACCAGCCGGGCGGACCTGGGCCGGGGCGCCGAGGTGGGGATCCTCGACACGGGAGATCTCGGTTACCTGCGCGAGGGGTACCTGTACCTGACCGGGCGGACCAAGCGCATCGTCAAGGTCCTCGGTGTCCGTGCGAGCCTCGACGACCTGGAGCGCATGGTGGAACGGCCGGGGCAACCCGCCGCGGTGGTCAGCGGCGCCGACGACGTCGTGTGCCTGTTCGGCGCGGGTGATCCCGCTGTCCACGAGGCGCAGCGCCGCCAGCTGGTCGACTCGCTCGGGGTGCCGAACCGGCACGTGGAGTTCCGGGCCGTGGAGCGCCTTCCCCTGACCTCGGGCGGAAAGGTCGACTACCGGCGGCTGGTGGCCGCCGCGGCGACGCGAGGGAGGTCGGGCGGTGAAGTTGGCGAAGTGGCGAGAGCTCTGCGATCGCGGACCTGAGCTCGTCCTGTGCCTGGACTTCCCGGGTGGGCGCGCCGCCGCCGGCTTCGCCGAGCTGGCCGCGGGGACGCCGGTGGAGCTGTGCTTCCTCCACATCGGACAGCCCGATCCCGCCGCGCCGGCTCAGCGGCTCGACGCACACGTCGAGGAGTGGGTGGGGGAGGCGCTGGGCACCGGCCGCCCGGTGCGCGCGGTGCTGGGCTACTGCGCCGGAGCCGCCCTGGCCACCCGTGTCGCGGACGCGATCCACGCCGTGGCACCCGTCGCGCCGCCCGCGGTCATCCTCTTCGACGCGGCGGCGGTGACCGGTACCACCCTGTGCGACCAGTTCGCCTCCTCACTCGAGTCCTCCTCGGCGCACCTGGCCGCGGGCGAGCTGGACGATGCCCGCCAGTGGTCGGCGGAACTGCTCGACGCCCACCCCGACGACCTGCCGCGCGTCGCCGCCGGGCTGGCCGACCGGTACGACCGGCTGATGGCGGGCGTCGCCGACCGGCTGTCACTGGACGAGTTCTTCCGCCGCGAGCTCACCAGCGGGTTCGCCGCGTACCTGGCGTACCTGCTCCTGGCCGGACAGGGTGGGCTCGACCTGCGTGCCGGGATGCCGCTGTTCCTGTCCTCACAGGACCACGAGCCACCCGTGGCACCCGCGTGCGGCCTGTCGTTCGACGTCGGCCGTGAGCAACTGCTGCGCGACACCGAGGTGTCGACGTTCGTCGCCGGCCTGCTGAGAGGAGACCACCCGTGGTGACACCATCCGAGATAGCCGAGGTGCTGGCGGCACATCCCGGTGTTCGGCGGGCCGAGGTCGCCGCCACGCACCACAACGGGCAGGACGTCACCCTCGCCGCCGTCGAGCTGGGCGAGTACACCAGCGGACCGATCCTTCGCGAGTACGTGCGGGCACGGCTGGGCGAAGGCAACGGGTTGGCGGGCGTGCTGACCGTCGAACGGATTCCCATGACCGGTGACTCGGTGGACGTCGACTACCTCACCTCGGCCGTCGCCGACGGCCGGTGCACGCTGTTCGAGGATCCGCGCGACGACGTCGAACGCAGGCTGGCGGTCATCTGGTCACAGCAGATGGAGGTGCGTGTGGTCGGTGTGCACGACGACTTCCTCGAGCTCGGCGGCGACTCGTTGTCCGCGCTCGGCATCATCTCCGCCATCGAGACCGAGTTCGACCGTTCGCTGGACGTGTACGAGTTCATGAGCGCGGCCAGCGTCGCGCGCCTGGCGGACATCCTCCGGTGACGACGACCCTCTCCGTCACGCGCCGGCTCGCCGACATCGCCCGGGCCGCACCCGAGCAGGCGGCCATTGTCGGCTTCGACACCGCACTGGCCGAGCAAACCCTGTGTTGGCGGGAATTCGTCGGCCTGGTCGAAGATACGGCCCGCGCACTGCGCGCGGCGCTCGACCGGCACAGCCGCCCGTGCGTCGTCGTGGCGGCCGCCAACACCCCGCCGGCGGCCACCGGTATCGCGGCGGTACTCGCCGCGGAGTTCCCGGTCCTCCCGCTGAACCCGGCCACGCGGCCGGCGGAGCGGGAGACCCTCCTGCGCCTGCTCCGCCGCCGGTTCGGGCAGATCTGCCTGCTGGACCAGGACCTCCGGCCGCGGCTGCTGGACCCGCCGAACGAGAACCGGGCGCCGGCGGGCGAGCATGACGCGGCGTACCTGCTCGCGACCGGCGGAAGCACGGGTGTCCCGAAGATCTCCGTCCGCCCGGGGCCGCTGCGCTACGACGCCGGCCGGACGCCGTCACTGGTGATCAGACAGACCGGTTGGCGAACGGGGCAGCGGCAGCTGATCGTCGGGCCGCTCCACCACGCCGCCCCGTTCACCTCGTTCCTGGACGCCGTGCTGGACATGAACACCGTCGTCCTGCAGCCGTTCTTCTCGCCATCGTGGACGGTGGACCTGGTGCGGCGCCACGCCGTCGAATGGATGCAGCTGACCCCGACCCACCTGCGTGAGGTACTGCCGCTCGCGCGTCAGGAACCCGCCGGCTTCGCGAGTCTGCGGGCGGTGCTGCACACCGCCGCCCACTGCGACGCGGACACCAAACGCGGCTGGATCGACCTGCTCGGCCCCGAACGGCTCTACGAGCTGTACGGAACGACCGAGGGCATCGGGGTGACGCTGGTACGCGGCGACGAGTGGCTGGCACGGCCGGGAACGGTCGGTCGCGGCTTCCTCACCCAGATCCGCGTCCTGGACGACGCCCGCACCCCGGTCGCGCCGGGTACGACCGGCACCGTGTTCATGCGGACCCCGCGACGGCTCGCGCGGTCGGCGTACGTCGGCGACCAGGTGGTGGAGACCACGCCCGACGGCTTCGCCACGGTGGGCGATCGCGGCCGGCTGGACCGCGACGGCTACCTGTTCCTGGCCCCCCGGGACCACGACATCATCAACGTGGGTGGGGAGAAGGTCGACCCGAACGAGGTGGAGGCGGCTCTGCTCGACCACCCGGACGTGATCGACGCGGTGGCCGTCGGTGTGCCACACGGGACACTGGGGTCGGTGGTCGGTGTGCGGGTGGTGCTGCGCCCCTCGTCGACCGTCCACCGGGTGGAACTGGCCGCGCACTGCGGGCGGTTGCTCGCCGGGTTCAAGATCCCGAAGCACATCACGTTCGTCGACCACGTTCCCCGGTCAGCGTCCGGGAAGGTCCAACGCTGGCGACTTGGCCGAAGCTGAGAAAGGTGGTGACCTCGCGATGAGTCAGGTAGTCGACATCTCGACCGACAGCGGGTACGCCCGCCCCCGGGATCCGGTGGAGCTGTGGCTGGCGCGGTGCTGGCAGGAGGTTCTCGGGTTCGGTGTCGGGATCAGGGAGAACTTCTTCGGGATCGGCGGGAACTCGCTGGACGCGGCGAGGGTGGTCAACGCCGTCCTGGACGAGCTGCACGTCCAGCTCCCACTGAACGTGGTGACCGAGAACCCGACCGTGGCGCGGCTCGCGGCCCGCCTGCGCGACCAGGACACGAGCGCGCTGGCCACCCCGCTCCAGGAGATCCAGAGCGGTGACGGGACGCGTCCACCGCTGTTCATGGTCCACCCGGACGACGGACAGGCCGGCTCGTACTGCCACCTGGCGCGCGCCATGGGCGAGGAGTTCGCCGTGTTCGGCCTTCAGGCGGTGGGTCTGTACTCCGACGCCGAGCCGATCAGGACGGTGGCGGCCATGGCCCGCGCCTATGTCGAGGAGATCCGGACCGTCGACCCGGAGGGACCCTACCTCCTGGGCGGTTGCTCGACAGGTGCGGCGATCGCGTTCGAGATGGCCGGCCAACTGGTCGGCGCCGGCGCCGAGGTGCGCCTGCTGGCCGCGGTCGACGCCGAACTGGTGGAACCGCGCGCGGGCGGCCAGCGACCACGAGACCGGGACGACGTGCCGGGCCTGCTGTTCGACATGCTGGTGGCCGACGACGTCACCGAGTCGTGGTTCCGCGAGCTGCCCCGACCCCGTCAGCTGGCGGCGGTCCTCGCTGACTGGCAGGCCCACGACCTCGTCGCACCTGACGAGACGACACAGTTCGTGGCGCGCTCATTGCGGGTGCGCCAGGCCAACCGGGAAGCGATCCACGCGTGGCGGCCCCGGCCGTACCCCGGACCGCTCGACATCTTCCGTGACGCCGCCGACGCCCGACCACCCACGGTGAGCTGGCCGGCGTCCGTGGTCCAGCGGGTGCACGAATGCGCCGCCGCCACGGACGCAACGCACACACGGCAACTGGCGCGCGGACTCCAGGACCTGTTCGGCTGACAACGAAGGCAGCGCCGCCGCACCGACGGCACGGCGGCCCCTGATCGACGTCGACCGTCGTGGTGCGCGGTCGTGCCCTTCCCACCACCGGCCGGGCGGCACTGGTTGTCCAGACCAGCCGGCGACCGGCGGCTCCCCACACCGTCCGGCATCGTCCGACCCCGGCGTGCGGGTTGCCGATCCGATTTCGACAGCCCCCCGGTGGTAGCGAGTTCATCGCTGGCGTGCACTTCGTCGAGGCGTCGATCGCCCCAGAGAGCGGCCATGCCCCCAGTAGGTGCCGTAAGTGCGGTTCGCACCTGTACCGGCGGCCGCGATCACGACCGACAGATATTCGCCGAACGTGGGCGGTCGGTCAGGATGCCGGTTTGACTCGAGGTCGACGACTGTCACACCTCGCTCGGCGAGCGCTAGGCGTGCGGCGGCGAGTTGGTCAGGCTCGGGAGTCATGGCGTGTCCGGGCTCTCGCTTTCGCGATCAGGCACGGGAGCGGGGTATTCGGTCTCAATGACGTGCGTGTAGTGCGCGGTGAGCATGGAGGCGATGGTGGCGGCGGAGCGAACGACCATCACCTGCTCGGACGCGGCCGCGGCGAACACCAGGGGTAGCCCGTAGTCGATGCCGCATAGTGTCGAAGGCTCGCGGGCAGTTTGATCGCGCCGCGCGGGCAGCGGCATGGTCGAACAGGCAGTACGTCGTGATCGGATAAGTCCATCAGCATGTTTGGCGCAATACAGCAATGCGTTTGACCTTCCTGCCTCGGCAGACGAACATCTGATTCGTTCGATGTGTGACGACCGTGTCCTTCCTGCCAAAGCCGTCATTGGGTGGAAACTATTCAACCGGTGCTTTCTTGTGGCGATGTGTATGCTCCCTCGTCAGATGACAGCACCCCTGGGATGTCCGACGTGACCAGACGCTAAGCTCCCGGGGACGCATCCAGGGGGTGAATAGAGAAATGATCAGAAAATCACGTCAAGCAGAGTTGACGCAGTCATGACATCGCCAATTGCGATGCCTGTGTATTAAGCGACCAGCGGAGACGGTGGCTTAATCACAGCCTGAGACGCCGTTCGTGTCTCTGTTTGACCGACGAGTTGGTGATCCTGATCGTGGATCACGATGTACCGGAGGCGTAGTAGAAGAGGCGATGCACCAAACGATCATTGCGGTGGATGTAGAAGGGTATGGAGCCCGGCGTCCATGGCATCAAAGGCGAGTTCGGCAAGGCCTGACTTCATCGGTTCGGGATGCATTCGGTCGCTGCGGGTTGCGTTGGGACGATAGTCACGTCGAGGACTGTGGCGACGGTTTGCTTATTTTCCTGCCGCCGGACACAGAGAATCGTCGGGTGGTTGAAGGTCTGCCCAACGAATTGGCGGGCTGCCTGCGTGAACACAACGCGGGAGCGGCCACCGAGGCGCGTATACGCTTGCGGATGGTATTTCATGCGGGGGAGGTGGTACGCGACGAGCAGGGTGTTTCCAGCCCTGCTGTGGTGCTGGCCTCTCGCTTGCTCGATGCCGCCGCTCTCAAGGCGGCCCTTGCGGAGTCTCGCGGTGTGCTTGCGGTCATTACCTCAACAGCGTTCTTTTGTGATGTTGTAGCTTCTTACCCTGCGGCAAACCCTGACATTTACTGGCAAGTGCCGATCTCCGAGAAGGAGACCAATACAAACGCTTGGATTTGTTTGCCGGATAACTACCTGCTGCCTGGCGACGATGCCGAATCATCTAAAACGCTGCTCCTATGTGGGGACGTCAAGCGTCGTCGTCCAATCGCGAGACCTGTCCCGGAGAAAGTGTCTCCAACATTGCCGGTCGACTTATTCGGTCGTGATGAGGACTTGGCGCGGTTGTCGCAGATTGTCGTATCGGCAGTTGGTGGTCGTGGGGCCGCGGTGTCGGTGAGTGGCGAGCCTGGAATTGGGAAAACGGCGCTGCTAGATGTAGTCGCGACGCAGTGCCGAAGCTTGGGCATGCGGGTCTTTCGAGGAGCCGCCGAGGAACTCGAGGTACGGTTCCCCTTCGCCGCGATCGGATCATGCCTCGGGATCGCTAGGACCTCGACTGACAAGGCAGTACAGCAGATTGCCGAGTTGATGCGGGGCGAGTCCGCGTTGGGTGCGGGCGCGATTTCTGGAGCGGTCAGCCAGGAGTACGTGGTTGTCGAGGCGATCTTGACTTTGATGGACGACTGGTGTGCCGAGGCCCCGGTAGCGTTGTTCCTCGATGACCTGCAGTGGGCCGATCCGGCGAGCCTGCGCGTACTCAATCGTCTAGGGCGAGTGATCGGTCAGTTGCCATTGTTCCTGGGTACAAGCTGTCTCCCGGTGCCCCGCAGCGACGAACTTGCGGGCTTGTTGCGCAGCTTGGACGCACACGGAGCCCAGTCCATCGCGTTGGGACCACTGCCTGGCCCTGCGGTGGAAGGGTTGGTTGCCCGGCTTGTGCGCGCCCGCCCCGGTCCCGACCTGCTGGCCGTGATCCAGGACACGGCTGGCAACCCCTTGTACATCAGTGAACTGGTTACGTCATTGATCCGCGAGCACCAGGTCCGTATTTCTGACGGCATCGCTGAACTGATAGATCGGGACGACCTGGCGGTACCGGCATCTTTGGCCGATACGGTCCGCCATCACATGAGTGTCCTGTCACTGCAGGCCCAGCATGTCCTACCGGTCGCTGCCGCACTGGGAACTGGGTTCAGCGTCACCGAGTTGTCGATGGTCCTCAACGAGCCGCTGTCGTCGCTGCTGGGCATCATCCGGGAAGCCAGCCAGGTTGGGCTGCTCATCGACGCCGACAACGACTTGATCTTCCGACACGACCTGACTCGACGAGTCCTGGCCGACAGCCTTCCGGAATCGGCGCACCTCGCGATCCATGCTCGCGCCGGTCATGCGCTGGCCGCGGCGCACGCTCCCATTGAGCGGGTCGCTGAACACCTGCTGCAGGGTGCGGTGATGGATGCCGGGGCGCTGGACTGGCTCACGGTTTCGGCGGAGGCGCTCGCGGTGCGGGCGCCGACGTTGGCCGTGGATCTGCTGCGCCACGCATTGTCCCTGGCCGACCCCGGTGATCGGCGACAGGCGGTGTTGCGGGTTCACCTGTGCCGGGCACTGCAATGGGCGGGGCGGACCGCCGAGGCCGAGGAGGCGATCCGGGACGCGCTGGCCCGCGATCCCGAGCCGGCTCAGGAGAATGTTCTGCGCTGGCTGTTGGCGCTTACTTGTTTCGCGCAGGGCAAGCTGGGGGAGACTCTCGGGGAGTGCGAGTCGGTGCTGGACACGGGCCGGCTGACTGCGGCGGAGACCACGCGTTTTCAGGGCCAGATCGCCCAGTGCCATCTGGTGTTGAGCAACTTCGACAAAGCGATGGTTATGGCCGGGCGGGCGCGGCAGACCGCGATCGTCGGCGGGGTGGAGTGGACAGCGGTCAACGCGATTGAAGTCATGACCGCGGCGTATCACTCACAGCAGCGCAGCGAGCAGGCACTGGCCTCGGTCGAGGAAGAGCTGGCGATCCTGGCCTCCTATGAGGAGAAATATCCGGATCTTGCGTTCGGTTTAGCGCCGTACATGCTGAAGGGGTGGGGTCTGACCGAACTCGACAGGTTAGCTGAGGCCGACGAGACGCTCGAGGCTGGGATGCGGTTCTGCGAGCGTACGGGGAGCCCACTGCTGGCGATGTATCACGCGACCAGGGCGACCCTGCGGTTCCTGCAAGGCCGGTGGGACGACGCACTGGCCGAGATCCGCGCGGGGCAGGAAATTCCCGACCCCCTCATGGTGGCCGTGGTCCCCCTGGACGGCATCACCGCGGTCATCGGTATCCACCGCAACGACCGCGCGGTCATTGCCGCCACGAACGCGTGGCCGGAGGAAGTGCCCCCGGCAATGGCCTTCACCGTATTCTGGAACAAATGGGCGCGCGCGTTGGCGGCCGAAGCGGAAGGTAATCCCCAGCGAGCCTTCGACCTGCTGTTCACCTACTGGGACCGGGGTACTCCGCTGCCCAGGGCACACATGCACCACATCTGCCCAGACCTCGCACGATTGGCTATTCTTATCGGCAAGCCGAAACTGGCAACCCGGGTCGCCGACGAGATGACTACCCTGGCTGCCCGGGAGACCAAATCGGCCGCCGTTCAAGGCACAGCCGCCCTGTGTCGAGGAATGGCCGAGGGCGACATCGAGCAACTCAAGACTGCCGTGGCCGCCTATCGGCAGGCTGGGCGCCCGCTGTACCAGGCACACGCGTACGAAAACGCTGCCGTCCTCCTCGCCAAAACCCAGCGCACAAGCCAGGCACACGCCGCACTCAAGGCCGCCGTCGACCTTTACACCAGGCTCGACGCCACATGGGACGTGGACAGGGTCAGAAAACAAATCCGGCGGACGGGAATCCGCGTCGGTATCGGCGGTCCTCGACACCGCCCCAAAACAGGCTGGGACGCACTCACCCCCACCGAACACACAGTCGCAGCCTTGGTCGCCCAGGGCCACTCCAACCCGGCCATCGCCGCGCAAATGCTCATATCCCGCCGCACGGTGCAGTCCCACGTTTCGAGCATCCTCAGCAAGCTCGGACTAACCTCCCGCGTCGAGTTAGCCGATTTCGTAACCACACACGATCGCACCGATCCACGCTGACGGCTTCTGCCGCTGTAAGGAACAAGTCCGGCTTGACCATGCGGCCGGTGCGATGTGGGCTGCGGCGATCGAGGCGCATCCGATCTGCCCTTTACGTTCCGTTCGGTCAGCGCTGATCACCACAAGAGAGTGGCGGGTGTCGCGAGCGACGACGCCAGGAAGGTGCTCGCCGCCCGCCGCGACGGCGAGACCGGCCACGTCGTCGAGCAGTACCTCAAGGCCCTGCGCCAGCGGGACGTTCTCACCTGGTCCCATTTGCCCGTCCAGTTGTAGAACCGGGACTGGGTGCCCGTGGACTGGGAGTTCTCGTACACGGAGGCCTTGTCGTTCCACCGTTGCGGGGTGGGTCCGTTGCCGACGTTGGCGCCGTCGGGATATCGCAACGTAGTACGGTGTTCCCACCGAAGTCGCCGTCCAACGCGAGTGGATACACCCCGGCGCTCCGGAGCTGGTTCGGGCAGCACGTGTTCATGGTGTGCTGCAGAGTTGCGCGATGGCGTCGCTCACGTTTCCCCGCTGGGTAGTGCAGGTCACGGAACTGTTGGACGCGGCGGGGACCCAGATCAGAGCTGGCGCTCGACGCGGCCATCGACAGCATTCCGGCTTGACGCGAGCACACCAACGCCACCGCGGACGTCCCCATCGCCACGCATGACGACCTGCGGTGGGCGGACGCGTACGTGTTCGGCACACCGACCCGGTACGGGAACGTCTCCTCGCAGCTGAAGCAGTTCATCGACACCACGGCCGGGCTGTGGGCTTCCGGTGAGCTATCAGACAAAGCGGTCACCGCGTTGACCTCGGCGATCACACCCACGGTGGCAACGAGGCGATGCTGCTCGCGCTGTACAACACCATGTACCACTGGGGCGCGGTCATCGTCCCGCCCGGCTGCACCACCCAGGAGTTCGGCGCCATCGGCGGCAACCCGTACGGCGTCTCGCATCCCTCCATGGGTGGGCTGTCGCAGGTTGGCGCGGATCGCCACGGTCGGTCCACAAGGGACACTACATGTCGTGCCGACCGGTTGGCCTACAATGCCGAGCACGACAGGATCGACATCAGCGACGCCAATCTGGCGGCGACCAAGAAATACCGTGACGCCAAACGCAATGGGCGGGTCGCCGTCGTCGTCATCGACGACGTCCTGCCGCAATGGCGGCCCCGGTGCGTCGAGGTCAGGGGTATTGGCGAGTTGGTCGACGAAAGGCCGGACTATTCGGATTCATCCCGAGCGGACCGTTTTGTGGGGGCTGGAAAGCGACGATCGGCGTTCATCACGCCAGGAACGTCCGCGCGGGGAGTTGATCTCGATCCGGCCGGCGCCGGTCACGCAAGGTGGTTTCCGGCGCCGGCGGGCTCGGATGCACCAGAAATCTCCATAACCCGCGTAACCGCTTTGCCGGGGTGGCAAGATGCCATCTGTAAGGTCGAGCCCTGGGGGCACGGCTACCTGACGCAGGGACGGAGATGGCTGTGCCGTCGGGAGGAGTCCGAATTCTCGGACCATTAGAAGTTGTCGGCAGCAATGGTGCGATCGCACTCGGCGCTCGACGGCATCGGGTCGTGCTGGCCGTGCTCGCGCTCAACGCGAACCGCGTCACCGCGGTCGAGCAGTTGGTGGACGCGGTGTGGGGCATGGACCCGCCGCCGACGGCGCGGCCGCAGATCCAGACGTGTGTCTCGGCGTTGCGCCGCCTGCTCGCGGACAACGAGTGCCCGGCGGAGATCAGGACCCGATTACCTGGCTACGTCCTGGAGATCGGCGACGAGCAGCTGGACAGCAAGCGCTTCAACCTGTTGCTGGACAACGCACGCGCGGCCGAGCGGGACGGGCGGCTGCCCGAGGCGCTGGAGACCCTGCGCACGGCGCTCGCGCTGTGGCGGGGTCCGGTGCTCGCCGACGTGCCGAGCGACGTCGTGCTGCGGCTGTCGGCCGGTCTCGGCGAGCGCCGGATCAGCGCGGAAATCGCCAGGATGCGCGTCGAGCTGGCCCTGGGCCGGCATCGCGAGATCATTCCCGACCTTCAGGCGCTGGTGCGGGAGCACCCGCTGCGTGAGGAGTTGTACGGCTACTACATGCTCGCGCTGTACCGCTCCGGCCGGCAGACCGAGGCGCTGGAGGTGTACCGGCAGGCGCGGACGCTGCTGGTCGAGGAGATCGGGCTCGAGCCGTCCGCCGAGCTTCGTGAGCTGGAACGGGCCATCCTCAACCGGGACGAGAACCTGACGTTCTGGATGGGTGCGCAGGCCCGGGGCGACGGCAGCGCGGTGGCGGCCTCGACACCGATGCGGTTCGTCGTGCCGGGTCAGCTGCCCGCCGCCATCGCGGACTTCACCGGACGCGAGGAGGAGCTCACGGAGATCGTCGGGCTGCTGTCCGCCGACCCCGCCAGCGCCCCGTTCGTGCCGGTGGTCGCTGTGTCCGGCGGGGGCGGCATCGGCAAGTCCACCCTGGCGATCGCGGCCGCACACCGGCTGCGGGAACGGTTTCCCGACGGCCAGCTCTTCGCGAACCTGGCCAACGAGGAGGACGGCACCCGGGGCGTGCAGGACCGGTTCCTGCGTGCGCTGGGCATCCCGTGCGCGGTGATTCCCGTGAGCACCGCCGCGCGGACGGATCTCTACCGCAGCCGGCTGGCCGGCCAGCGGATCCTGGTCGTGCTCGACGACGTCGCCTCCGAGGACCAGGCGCTCTCCCTGCTGCCCGGCACCGCGGGCTGCGCGGCCATCGTGACGAGCCGGAGTCGACTAGGGGGTCTACCCGGCGCCCGGCTGATCGACCTCGCCGAGCTGGACTTCGACCAGTCGATGGCGCTGCTCACCCGCATCATGGGCGAGGAACGCATCGAGGCGGACCCGCACGCCGCCGCCGAACTCGTCCGGATCTGCGCTGGCCTGCCACTGGCCCTGCGCATCATCGGCGCCCGGCTGGTCACGAAGCCGCACTGGTCGCTGTCCGGCCTGCTCGACCGGCTGGCCGACGAGTCCCGGATGCTCGATGAGTTCTCCCACGGCAGCCTCGAGCTGCGGTCGAACCTGGGGGTCAGCTACCGCGACCTCTCGCCGGCGGAGCAGCGGCTGTTCCGCCGGCTCAGCCTGATCGAGGCGCACGAGTTCCCGGCGTGGGCGGCCGCCGCGCTGCTCGACACGGACACCGAGACCGCGGTGGGCGCGCTGGAGAACCTGGTGGACGCCCAGCTCGCCGCGGCGGACGGCCCACCGAGGAAACCGGCGGCGTACCGGTTCCACCGGCTGGTCCGCGCCTTCGCCCGGGAGCAGGTGCTGGCCGAGGAGCCGGCGAACGAGCGGGACCGGACCGTCGAGCGGTGGCTGGGCGCCTGGCTGCACCGGGTCGAGGAGGTGCACCGCCAGGAGTACGGCGGCGACTACACGATCCTGCACGGCACCGCGCGGCGCTGGCACCCGCCGGACGGCGACCGCGAGGCCACGCTGACGACGCTGGTGGAGGAGCGGCACATGCTGGTCGCGGCGATCCGCCAGGCCGCCGAGGCCGGCTACGACGAGCTGTCCTGGGACCTGGCGCTGAGCTCGGTCACGCTCTTCGAGACGCGGGGCTTCTACGACGACTGGCGGGACACGACCCAGGTCGCCCTGGCCGCGGTGAAGCGCGCGGGGAACCGCCGGGGCCAGGCCGCGCTCCAGTACGCCCTCGGCGCGCTGGAGCTGGCCTGCCACCACGTCGAGGACGCGGGCCGGGAGCTGTCCACCGCTCTGGACCTGTTCACCGAGGAGGGCGACCGGCACGGCCGCGGCCTGGCCCTGCGGTACCTGGCGTACGTCGACCGCCTGCACGGCGACATCCCCCTGACCCTGGCGAGGTTCGAGGAGGCGCTGGCCCTGCTGCGTTCGGTCGGCGACCGCATGGGCGAGGCGTACGTGCTGTGCAGCCTCGCCTCGCACTGGCTGACCGAGGGGGAGCGGCAGCGCGCGAAGTCGCTGCTGGACGAGGCACTGTCCATCAGCGTCGCGGCCGGCTGCCGGCGCGGCGAGGCGCAGGCACTGGCCGGCCTGGCGTACTACCACATCGCGTGCGACGAGCTGGACCGCGCCGACGAGGTGCTGAACCGCGCGCTGCGGGTGGTCCGCGGCCTCGGCGACACCACCGGCGAGACGCACGTGATCTACGCGCTGGGCCTGACCAGGCAGCTGGAGAGCCGGGTCAACCACGCGGAGCTGGCGTTCACCCACGCGATCGCGCGGGCCAGGGAGGCGGGCGAGCGCCAGGTCGAGATCCAGGGCCTGCACCAGCTCAGCACGATCTACCTGGCCCGCGGCGACCTCATCGGCGCCGGCGCACGCTGCGCGGAGGCGCTGTCGATCGCGAAGGACCTGGACGTGCCGGTGCTCGAGGCCCGCGTGCTGATGCTGTCGGCGCAGATCAGCGCGGCCGCCGGGGACCCGGCGCGGGCTCTGGCCGAGGCACGGACCGCGGAGGAGGCACTGACCGGCCTGCACACCAACGAGGCCCGCAACCTGCTGACGAAACTGCGCCGCCAACTGTCCCTGCTAAACGGCGACGGCAACGGCGTCGCCGGCCCCACCCGCCACGACCGCGGCTGACCGGCCGCCCGGCGCGGTCTCTAGGCGCGAGGCCGGTCGGTTAGATCGTGGCGTGGTGGGTAGCTTGCAGCGTGTGGATCTTGATGCGGGTGCGGGTAGTTGGCTGATCGGGCTGCGGTTGGGGTGTTGACCTGGACCTGGTAATGATCATGATTGTGGGGAGGGCGAAAACACCGACAACAACCCCAGCCCAGCAGGCCACCCCACCCAGCAAGACCGGACACCGCTGCCGGCCAGCCAACACCACCTAACCGACCAGCATTGGGCCTAGGCGGGGAACACCGCGGCCAGCCAGCGTTCCGCTGTCTCGCTGTGAAGCAGCTCCCGGCGGGCCGCCGCGCTCGCGCTGCCGTCGTGGCCGTCGGGGTCGCCGAGGGCGGCCTCCATGGCGCGGCTGGTCTGGTCTATGTCGAACGGGTCCAGTGCCACCGAGTGCGGAGCCAGCTGCTCGTACACCCCCGCGTTCACCGACAGCAGCAGTGACGCGCGGTCGTCGAGCAGGAGGGCGGCCTCCTTGGCGAACAGGTTCAGCCCGTCGTAGGTGGAGTTCACGATCGCGGCGCGGCTCATGGTGAGCGCGGCGGCCACGCAGTTGCGGGAGTCGCCGCGGGACGCCGGATAGATCAGCGACACCGCCTCACGAGCCGGCGTGCCGAACCGGTCGTTGATCCGCCGCACCAGGGCCTCGCACTGCTCCTGGTAGACCCGGTGCCGGTCCGCGGCGCGGGTCGGCATGGTCACCACCGCGGCGAACCAGCAGCTCTCCGCCAGCTCCGGGCGCCGTTCGAGCATCGCCTCGTACGCCAGGAACCCGCGGGGGATGTTCTTCCACAGGTCCAACCGGTCCGCGCGGACCATCGTGCGGCGCCCGACGGACCGCAGTGCCAGCTCGGCCCGCCACCGGTCGGTCGCCGGGGCGTCCCGCAGCCGCTCGACGACGTCGACGTCCAGCGGGAACGGCACGGCCACCAGCGTCGTCGTCCGGCCGCGGTAGCGCACGACCCGACCGCTGACCTCCGCGTCCGGCAGGTACCGCGTGCAGCAGGCCAGGAACGCGTCCACCCACCGCTCCGCGTGGAATCCGACGGTGTCGCACCGCAGCAGGCTCTCCAGCAGCCGGACCCGGATGTGCGCGGGCAGGATGCCGAAGTAGTCCGGTTCGCACCACGGCGTGCCCAGGAAGTAGGTGAGCGGGCCGCGGCGTTGGACGAAGAACTCCGGCACCAGCATCAGGTGCGGGTCGTTGATCAGGATCAGCTCGTCCGGCTCACCCGTGGCGAGCTCGTCCAACCGCTTGGCGTACGCCCGGTTGACCGCCTCGTAGCCGTCCCACGCCGCCAGCAGGGACCGGTCGAACACCGGCTCGACGGCCGTGTCGTGCATGTAGTGCAGCATTCCGAGGAACAGGCGGATCGAGACCACGTCGTAGTGCTGGTGGCGGGTCTGCTCGTCGAACGCCATCGGGTGCAGCTGGATCCCGCCGTCGACGCTCACCTCGTCCACCGCGGGCAGGTCGGGCGGCGCGGTGAAGATCCACTGTCCGCCGTGCCGCTGGAGCAGCGCGATCAGCATCGGCACCAGGCCGCCGGGGGAGCGCGGGAGCAGCTTCCCGGCATCCCACCGCGGGTAGCTGTTACTGCAGGTGATGAGCCTCATGAGGATGTCCTTCCGTTGGATGACCAGTACACGGCGAGCAGGCAGACCGCGGCGACGGCGCCACCGAGCGAGAGCGCCCAGTAGCCGCCCAGGTCGGCCGCGAGCCCGGCGGCCGGCCCCGCCACGGCGGCGGCCAGACCCATGGACATCTCGCCGATGCCCTCCGCGTACGGGCGAAGTGGTTCGGGCGCCGCGCCGGCGAGCAGCGTGCTGGCCCCGACGATCCCGAAGTTCCAGCCGACGCCGAGCACCAGCAGGTGCCCGACCATCGCGACGGTCCCGTGCCCGGCGGCGAACAGGCCGAGCAGGCACGCGGCGAGCAGCAGCACCGCACCGGCGAGGATGACCGGCAGCGGCCCGAACCGGTCGGCGAGCCGCCCGGAGACCGGCGACGGCGCGAACATCCCGAGCACGTGCAGCGCGACGATCGTGCCGAGCAGGTCGAGCCCCTGCCCGTGGGCCACCAGGTGCACCGGCGCGATGGTCATGACACCGGTCATGACGAGGTTGGTCCCGGCCAGCATCAGGACCGCGACCCGGCCCCGGCCGCGGGACAGCACGGCACGCAGCGCCGCCCGGCCCGAGCCCTGCCCGACCGGGCCGCCGCGGCTGCTCCGTGCGCCCGTGGCCAGCACCAGCGCGGCGGCGCCGAACACCAGCACGGCGACCAGGTACAACCCGCTGAACCGGGGCAGCCCGAGGTGCCGGGCCACGGCCTCGCTCGGCCCGAGCAGCAACGGGCTCGCCACCGCGCCGATGGCGGTGGCGAAGAAGACCGTGCCCAGCGCCCGCCCCCGGTTGGCCGCGGTCGTGGCCGCCGCGGCGGCGTACCGGGTCAGGAAGACCGCCGAGTTGGCCGTCCCCAGCGCGACGCTGCCCACCAGGACCAGTGGCAGGCTGCGTGCCACGGCGGCCAGGACGACCAGCGCCGCACCGGCGACGCCCAGGGTGTAACCGAGCACGAGCCCACGGCGCCGGTGGCCCCGCGCCGCGAGCCAGGACATGAGCACGGCGCCCGCGGCCGACCCGAGCACCAGCAGTCCGAGCGGCAGCCCGGCCGCCGCGGGCCCGGCGAGATCCGTGGCGAGCAGGGCGCCGGCAGTCCCGCCGGCGGCGAGCCCGGTGCTGCCGACCGCGGTGGCGGCGGCCAGCCGCGCGAGAAGACCGTGACCCTGGGCCGGCGCCCGTGTCGCCGTGCTCGTCATCACGACGCCAGTTCCACGTCCATCGGCCCGGACTCGAACGCCAGCCGCCCGGCGATCGCGGCCTGCCGCATCGCGGTGGCCATCTTCAGCGGGTCACGCGCCCGCACCAGCGCGGTGTTCACCAGCGTGGCGGCCGCACCCAGCTCCATGGCGAGCGCGACGTGCTTGGCGCTGCCCAGCCCGCCCTCGACGATGACCGGGATCCGGCACTGCTCGATCACGGCCCGGACCGCGTCCGGATCCACGATGCCCTGCCCGGACGCGACCGGCGCGGCCATGACCCGCAAAGCCGCGCAGCCGGCCTCCTCGAGCAGCCGCGCCGTCTCCAGGTCCGGCAGGATGAACGGCATCAGCTCCCAGCCGCGGGCCCGCAGCTCGTGGGCGGCCTCGACCGTCTGCCGGTTGTTCGGCATGTTGTCCTCGCCCCGGACGTCCAGCTTGAGGATGGAGATACCGAGCGAGTCCCGGAGGATGTCCGCCGTGCGCAGCGCGCCTTCCTTCGAGCGTGCGAAGGAGGTGGTGCCGATCCAGACGAACTGGTCGAGCGGCAACACCGCGTCGAGGTCGGACAGCAGGAGGCTGGACCGCCGGTTGTCCGGGTCGACCGTGGTGATGAAAACGTCCGCGCCGGTCGCCTCGAGCACGTTCTTGACCGTGGTAATGGACTCGTACTGCTCGATCCCGACAATCAGCCGGGACCGGAATTTCGCGTCACCGATCTCGAGCCAGGGCATGTCGAGATCGGACTTGAATGTGTTTGTCATCGTCATACGCCCAATGTGGAGACTCATTCTCTTCTGCGCCTCTTCTCCCGCTATCACGGAGGCCCCGAGAAATGTCGGCACCCCGGCCTCTGAAAGGCGCGTTCAGTCGTCGTGTCCTTGGCGGAACGTCCTGATGGGATGAACTCGGGTTGTGGTCGTCTGTCCTTGGGCCGTTCGAGGCCGTCGTTCAGTCTGAACCACAGACCTGCCTACCCACTTCCTACCGATCCCACTCCCTACCGATTTCGAGTCAGGACACCGAACGTGCCCTGAAAGGTGCGTTCAGCACGCCCAAACGCGCCTTTCAGGGCACCGGGCATATCTCGAACGCGCCTTCAGGGCACGGATCCGGCGTCAGGGAGCGCTCGGGCTAGGCGTGGCCGTCGAAGAGGCTGGTCACCGAGCCGCCTTCGTGGACTTCCCGAATTGCCGTGGCCAGCAGTGGGGCGATGGAAAGCACGGTCAGCCCCGGGAAGCGCTTCTCGTCCGGGATCGGCAGGGTGTCGGTGCAGATCACCTCACGAGCACCGCAGCCGGCCAGGCGTTCGGCGGCGGGGCCGGACAGCACCCCGTGGGTGGTCGCGATGATCACGTCGGTGGCGCCCGCCTCGAGCAGGCGGGTCGCCGCCTTCGCGATCGTGCCGCCCGTGTCCACCATGTCGTCGATCACGACGCATGTCCGGCCGCGGACCTCGCCGACCACCTGGTTGGCGACGACCTCGTTGGGCCGCAACGGGTCGCGGCTCTTGTGGATGAACGCGACCGGCCGGCCGCCAAGCTGGTCGGCCCATTTCTCCGCCAGCTTGGTGCGCCCGGCGTCCGGCGACACCACCACGATCGGCGCGTCGCCGTACCGCCTGCGGACGTGCTCCGCCAGCACGGGTTGCGCGAACAGATGGTCCACCGGCCCGTCGAAGAAACCCTGGATCTGTGACGTGTGCAGGTCGACGGTCATGATCCGGTCGGTTCCGGCGGTCCGGAACAGGTCCGCGACCAGCCGGGCCGAGATCGGTTCGCGGCCGCGGTGCTTCTTGTCCTGCCGCGCGTAACCGTAGAACGGCATGACCGCGGTGACCCGCCCGGCGGACGCCCGTTTCAGGGCGTCCACCATGATCAGTTGTTCCATGATCCAGTGGTTGATCGGCGCACAATGGCTCTGGATCACGAACGCGTCCCCGCCACGCACCGACTCCTCGAACCGCACGAACGTCTCGCCGTTCGCGAAGTCGTACGCCGACTGCGGGGTCAGCGGCACGTCCAGGTACTTGGCCACCGCCTCGGCCAGTTCCGGGTGGCTGCGCCCGGCGAAGAGCATGAGGTCCATCAGGCGGCCCGTTCCTGCCGGTACCGCGCGTGGGCGGCGGCGAGCCGGCCACCGACCTCCGCCGTGCTGATGAGCACCGACATGTTCGCCGCCGAGGACCGGCCTTCCGTGGCCCGGTCGACGGCTCGCATCAGGTACTTCGTGATGGCGTTGCCGCGGACCCCCTCCCGGTCGGCGGCGCTCATCGCCTCGGCGATAGTCGCCTCGATCTCGGCGGCGTCGATGGCGTCCTCCTCCCGGACCGGGGTGGTGATCAGGAAGGTGCTGTGGTTGCCCAGCGCCCAGTGGGCCTCGACGGCACGGGCGATCACCATCTCGTCGTCCAGCCGCTGCGGGCTGCGGATGCCGCTGGACACGCAGTAGAACGCCGGGAAGTCGTCCGACCGGTAGGAGACCACCGGCACGCACTGCGTCTCCAGGTACTCCATCGTCAGGTTCAGGTCGAGGATGCTCTTCGCGCCCGCGCAGACGACCGCGACCTTCGACCGGGTGAACTGGATGAGGTCCGAGGACACGTCCATGGTGCGTTCCGCGCCCCGGTGCACCCCGCCGATGCCGGCCGAGGAGAAGAACGGGATCCCCGCCAGTTCGGCCGCCACCACGGATGACGCGACGGTGAGCGCGCCGATCCCGCCGCGGGCCACGACGACCGGCATGTCCCGGCTGCTCACCTTCGGAATCCCCGGCGTGGCGGCGAACCGCTCGATGTCGGCGTCGCTCATCCCCACGACGATCTTGCCGTCGTCGATGCACAGGGTCGCCGGCACCGAGCCACCGGCCCGGACGGCCTGTGCCACCTTCCTTGCCGTGGCGGCGTTCTCGGGGTAGGGCAGGCCGTGGGTGATGACGTTGGACTCCAGCGCCACCACCGGCCGGCCCTCGTTCAGGGCGTCCGCGACCTCCTCGTGGAACACCAGGGGAATGTTCTCGTGCTGGTGACGTAACATCGTCATTTCCCGGTTCATGCGGCTGGTCCGTAGTTCGGCTTCTTGCTCAGGGTGTCCTTGCGGTTGACGATTTCCGGGAAGTAGACCCGCTCGTTCCAGGCCTCCTTCGCGACGGGTTCGAGCGCGATGGACACCACGCCCTCGTCGCAGCCGAACGCGTTCGTGACGGCCCTGGTCACCGCCGCGACCAGCTCGGACTGCTGCTCCTCGCTGAGCGATGTGGGGAAATGCTTGATGTTCACGTGTGGCACGACGGTCTCCTCTCCGTTGGTCGAGACACCGAGGCGATCCCGGATCGCCTTCACCAGCTCGTCGACGTCCGGCTCTTTCAACATGCTGTAGTGGTCAGCCGCGAGATCGACGACGACCGGCTCGGCCGCCGAATATCCGCTGCTGTTCTCGAGGAACGAATAGTCGTCCCCGCGCGCCTTGAAAATCGTGACCGGCGCGTTGATCCGGCGGGCCGCCAGCTCCTGGAACGTGTACTCGAACTCGAACGTCTGGCCCACGATCCGGACGATCCGGCGCACCAGCTCCCGGTCCAGCCCGTTGAACCGCTCGCTGACGAACGACACGAAGCTCTCCTCGTCGTGCGCCACGGCGAGGCACTCGTCCAGCAGCGGACCGGTGATGGCGCCCGCGAACACCGAGAACAGGATCGTCACGTAGGCCTTGTTGTCGTAGCTGGCCTCGCGGCCGTAGGCCGACGCCTCCACGATGCGCACCTTCGGCGAGCCCGGCGCGATCAGGAACAGGTTCTCCACCCGCTCCCCGGACTGCTCCAGCTGGTAGGCGGCCTCGAACGCGACCCGCGCGCCGAAGGAGTAACCCCACAGCGTGTACGGCCCGACCGGTTGCAGCCGCCGGATCGCCTTGATGTCCTCGGCGGCCATCTCGCGGATCGTGGGGTAAGGGCTTTCCAGCTCGTTGATCCCGTACGCCTGCACGCCGTAGAACGGCCGGTCGGCCATCTTCCCGGCCAGCGTCCGCAGGTTCATCGTGTACCCGCCGAGCCCGGGCCAGCAGTAGATCGGCGCACCCGATCCGCCCGACTGCAGCGGAACCAGCCGCGACGACGGCTCGGCGTGCACGCCGTCCACCCGGCGGGCGAGCTGCTCGATGGTCGGCGACTCGAACAGCACCTGCAGGGGCAGCGCGGTGCGCAGCTCCCGGTTGATCCGGTTGATCAGCGAGACCGCGATGAGCGAGTTGCCGCCGGTGGCGAAGAAGTCGTCCTCCACCGAGACGTTCTCGCGGTGCGTCACCTTCGCCCAGATGTCGGCGATGCGGCGCTCGCTGCCCGTTCTCGGCGCGACGAACGGCCGGTCCGACAGGTCGACGTCGGTCACCTCGGACGCGGCCAGCGCGCGGACGTCGATCTTGCCGTTCGCGGTGAACGGCAGGCGGTCCAGCACGACGACCTTGTTCGGGATCATGTAGTCCGGCAGCAGCCGGGCCAGGTCGTCGCGGATCATCTCCGCCGGGCCGCGCATGTGCACGACGTCTTCCTTCATGCCCTCGCCACGGCGCTGCTCCTCGCTGACCCGTCCGCCGACGAAGAAGTACGACGGTCCGGTCGGCCGGCCGAGGATGCTCTCGATCCGGCGCGCCGAGGGCAGCGGGTGGCCGCTCTTGGAGCTGTACCCGGACGACATGAACCCGAGGTTGAGGCCGTTCATCGACAGGTGCTGGAGCTTGCGGCCGAGGTCGATGTACTGGCGCCACTCCCGCGGCGTCGTGCTGATGACGCTGATCCCGATGCTCGCCCGCTCGTACACCTGCTGGTTGATGGCGATGACGTGCCTGCGCTGGACCAGCTCGTCGGAGACCCGCTCCAGCTGGCCGTCCCGGTAGCGGTACTGCCCGGCGGGCAGGTCGGCGACCCGGCCGGGATGCGCCTGCACGTAGATCTCGTACGCGTCGTCCTGCCGGGGGCCGGCGTGGGGGACCAGCTCGAAGGCGCCGAGGTAGTAGTCCTCGTCGGCGCAGTCGAGGTTGTCCTTCGCCGCGGGGGAGTACTCGAGGTCGACGATGTCCAGCCCGTAGGACGGCAGGATCTCCTCGAACAGCCCGACCATGTGGCCGGTCTCGATCTCCAGGACCTCCTGGATGTTGTTCTTGTAGACCGGCTCGATCGCCCGCTTCCTGCCGACGAAGTGCGCCCGCACCGAGGACTTCCCGCGGCCTGGCGTCTCCCGGATGAGCACCAGCCGGTGGTGCACCGGGTGGTAGTAGTAGAAGCCGGGCCGCAGGTGGCCGATCTCGTCGAGCTCCAGGTACAGCTGGGTGGCGTAGAGCGACCCCGGCGAGGCGTAGCCGTACTTCGGCAGCAGGCGCTCGCTGCTGTGGTACTGCCCGAAGTACCGGAGGATCTCGCCGAACTCGTCGAGGCCGATCGCGTCCAGGCTGCGTGGCGCGGCCGCGGTGACCTGGTGGCCGAGCAGGCGCAGGATGTCGGACCTGGTGACCTCGCCGCCCTCGTAGAAACGGTAGGTCTTGCGGGCGAACACCCGCCGCCGTTGCTCGTCGGTCGGGGTGCGGCCGGGCAGGTCGAACGCCGGCCTGCCGGCCAGGTCCTCCGCGGTGCGACACCCCGGGTTGGACAGCTGGGCCTTGACCTGGAGCTTGCTCTCCTTGGACTGGTGGTGCGCGCCGTGGTTGCCCTGGTCCATCAGGGCCGCTTCCTTCGGGTTCAGCTCCACGCAGGCGATCAGGTTCTGGAACCCGGTGCGCTGGTCCTGCTTGACGATGGCCGCGGCGTGCTTGACCCAGTCGTGGGTCTCGATCGCCAGCTTGATCTCGTCCAGCTCGACGCGGAAACCACGCAGCTTGACCTGGTTGTCCACCCGGCCGACGAACTGGACCGTGCCGTCGGCGTTCCAGTAGGCGAGGTCGCCGGTCCGGAACAGCCTGGCGGGCGGGTCGTCGGTGTCGAACGGGTCGGCGACGAACCGCTGCGCGGTCAGCTCGGGCTTGTGCAGGTAGCCGCGGGCGACCTGGATCCCGCCGATGTAGAGCTCGCCGATCTCGCCGACGGCCACCGGCATGCGCTGCTTGTCGAGGATGTAGTACTCGGTGCCGTCCACCGGCGCGCCGATCGAGATGGCGTTGGGGCCCTCGGCGACGGCGGCCCGGTTGACCGTGAACGCGGACGAGTTGATGGTGCACTCGGTCGGCCCGTACAGGTTCACCAGGTCGCACGACGGCAGCGTGGCCAGGAAGCTCAGCGCGAGCGGCTTGGCCAGCACCTCGCCGCCGGTGAACACCTGGGTCAGCGACGTGCAGCGGTCCAGCTCCTCGGTGTCCAGCAGCGCCTGCAGCAGGGTGGGGACACACTGCAGCGTGGTGACCTCGTGCGCGACGATCGTCTCGATCAGGCGCTCGGGGTCCCGGTAGATGCCCGGGCCGCCCACGACGACCGTGCTGCCGCAGCCGGGGGCCAGGATCTCCCACTGCGCCGCGTCGAAGCTCATCGGCGTCTTCTGCAGGACGACCTTCTCGTGGTTCAGCCCGTACGTCGAGGAGAGCCAGCGCATCTGGCTGACGATCGAGCGGTGCTCGATCATCACGCCCTTCGGCCGGCCGGTGCTGCCGGAGGTGTAGATGACGTAGGCGAGGTGGTTGGGCCGCAGACCGGTGTCCAGGTCCTCGCGGACGCCGCGGAACGCCGCCGCGTCCTTCGGTGTGACGACCCGGACGCCGGGTGGCGCCAGCTCGGCCAGCCGGCTCTCGAGCCGCTCCTGGGTGATGATGACATTCGCCCGCGCGTCCTCGATCATGTAGCGCAGCCGCTCTTCCGGGTACTCCGGCGCCAGCGGCAGGTACGCGCCACCGGCGAGCAGGATTCCCCAGGCCCCGACCATCAGGTCGATCGACGGCTCCACGAACAGGCCGACGCGGTCGTCGGCGGTGACGCCGAGCTCGTGCAGGTAGCCAGCCAGCTGGGAGCTCTTCGCCAGCAGCTCGGCGAAGGTCAGGTGCTGCGTGCCGTGGACGACCGCCGTATCACCAGGCCGCACCCGCGCCTGGGCACGGAGCAGCTCGGGAAGACAGTTCTTACGCATGGAAGGTCATTGCCTCTTCTGTTACTTGACAGACGGAACGAGTGAGTTCGAAGGGGTGGCCCGCCTGGCCCGCCTGGGCTGGGCGAACAGCACGGTCCCCACGATGACCAGGGCGCCGGCCAGCTGGGCGACGGTGAGCACCTGGTCGAGGAACAGGTAGCCGAGGGCCGTGGCGACGACCGGGCTGCCGAACGCGAGGAACGACACCGCCAGTGCCGGCAGCCGGTCGATCCCGCGGAACCACACCGCGTAGCCGAACAGCGAGCCCAGCACGATCAGGTACCCGAACCCCAGCAGGTTCGTCCCCGTGAGCGTGCTCGGCAGGCCCTCGGCCAGCAGCGTGGCCGGCAGCAGGACCAACCCGCCCGCGGTGAGCTGCCAGCCGGTCATCTGAAGCAGCCCGACGCCCGCCGGCCGTCCCCAGCGCTTGGTGAACACGATGCCGGCCGCCATGCTGGCCGCGCCGGCGAGTGCCGCCAGGACCCCGACGGTGTCCAGTGCCGCGGCCGGCCGCAGCACCAGCAGCGCCACGCCGCCGGCGCCGACCAGGCAGGTCACGACGTGCCTGACCTGGATCCGGTCGCCGAGCAGCAGCGCCGCGAGGACCAGCACCACGATGGGCTGGATCGACATGATCAGCGCGGCCACGCCGCCCGGCAGCCGGTAGGCGGCGACGAACAGCAGGAAGAAGAACGCCCCGATGTTCAGCGTGCCCAGCACGAGGGCCCGCCACAGCCAGACTCCCTTCGGCACGACGCGGCCGAGGGCCAGCAGGAGCAGGCCGGCGGGCAGCGCCCGCACCATCGCGGCCAGCAGCGGGCGGTCGGCCGGCAGCATCTCCGTGGTCACCAGGTAGGTGCTGCCCCAGATGGCCGGGGCCAGGGCCGTGACGCCGGAGTCGACGAGCAGCCGGTGGCCCCTCATGCGATGTTCTCCGTGCCGAAGAAGCGGTCGCCGAAGTCGCCGATGCCCGGCATCATGAACTTCTCCTCGGTCAACCCGTCCTCGATGCTGGACGTCACCATCCGCACCTTCGGGTACTCGCGCGTGACGGCGGCGATGCCCTCGGGGGAGGACAGCAGGTTGATGAACACGATGTTCTCCTCCCGCACGCCGCGGTCGAGGAGGACGTCGATGGCCGCCTTGGCGGTGCCGCCGGTGGCCAGCATGGGGTCCAGCAGCAGCACGTGCCGCTGGGCGATGTCGACCGGCAGCGCGGAATAGTAGAGGTGCGGAAGCTTCGTCACCTTGTCCCGCTGGATCAGAATCTTGCCGATCCGGATCGCGGGGGAGACGGCACGCAGTTCGGCCTCCATGCTTTCTCCCGCGCGCGCGATGGACACGCCGCAGATCTGTGACGTGAGTCGCATTCCGGAATATGTCCGGCCGACCGGGGTCTCCACGTCCTGGGATTCGTGCGGGAGAAGGTCGAGGCCGGCCTCGATCAGCAGCCGAAGAATTCGGCTCGAGTAGAAGACGAAATCGTCCCGGCGCGCGTTCCGGTCCCGGATGATCGTGTGTAGCGCGCGTAGTTGGTTGGTCTGCGGAAGCACGTGGACCGTGGTTCCGACGAGTTCGCTGAGCGACAGTGTCGCCGCATTCGACATTGGACTGCCTCTCCTGGGGAACGAGACGGGCGACGGTGGCCGGCCCTCGTGATCAGCCACCGTCGCCGTGGGATGTCACCGCTGTTTCGTCATCGCTGTTTCGTCACTGCTGTTCCGCTACCGCGGCGCGCCGACCGAGAGCCGCTCGAAGGCCTCCTGGGACTGCTGCACGAACCGGCGCACCTTGGCCCGGTCCTTGCGCCCGGTGGCGTCCTCGAGCCCGGTGTGTGCGTCGACCGCGGCCGGCCGGACCTGCTCGATCGCGGCTGCCACGTTGTCGGGGTTCAGCCCGCCCGCCAGCATCAGCGGCCGCGGCGAGATACGCACCAGCTCGGCGCTGACGCCCCAGTCGTGCACGAGCCCGGTCGCGCCCTTCGCGCCGTTGGCCGGGTTGTAGCTGTCGGTGATGAACATGTCGACCCACTCGGCCGCCTCGTCCACCGTCCTGGCCAGCTCGTCGATGTTGTCGTCCTTGACCACGAGGCTCTTGAGCACGTACAGGTCGGGGTCGATGGTCCGCAGCGTGCGCAGCTGCGTGGCCGGCACGTCCCCGTGCAGCTGCACGGTGCGCACGCCCAGCTGGGCGCAGAACGCCTTGATCTCCTCCGCCTCGGTGAGGTACGTGATCACGACTCCCCGGCGCGGCGGCTGGAACGACGCGATGATCGAGGCCGCGTCCGCCTCGGACAGATCCTCGTTCTTCGCGGGCAACCGCAGGGCGAAACCCAACCAGTCCGCGCCTTCGTCGCAGATCATGTCGGCCTCGGCCTGATCGATGATTCCTGCGACCTGGATCAATCCCTGCACTCCAACCTACCTTTCCCTGGCCGGGTGTTCCCGGCCTAATTTCCCTGACGAGAACCACTGTGCCGGACAGTTCTCTTCCGGCTCTATTCTCGTCCTACTGTGTAGGTGATAGCGAGATGAGAGGGAAACGAGTGAACAACGCATTGTTGGCCAGGTCACAACAAAACGGCCGGCGCTGGTACCTGCCTAGGCAAAATACCGGCGCCGGCCGTTTTGTGAAAGTTCCGACCGTGGTCCTGAACAGCCTTATCCCGAATCCGCCGACGGCCTTGCCGGCTGTCTCGTCACATGCGATGGTCGCCCTGAAAGGCGCGTTTGAGACATACGGATTCCGGGGCGGAGTTCCGCCCTGGCATGACCGCGGCCGGGCATCGCGGCAACCCCGCCTGAACGCGAGAAGGGTCCCCGAGCGCCGGCCCGGGGACCCTTCTCCGCGTCACCATCAGACCCGCGTGCTGCGCACGGCGAGAGAGGTGAGCACGACCAGGACCGCGGCGACCCACAGCACGCCGGTGATGGCGACGAAGCCCACCACCAGGCTGCCGAACAGCGCGCCGAGGGCGATGGCCAGGTTGAACATCGAGGTGTTCAGGCCGGTGGCCGCCTCGGTCGCGTCGGGTGCGGCCTTGATGATCCAGGTCTGGACGCTGACCGGCAGGCCGCCGAACGCGACGCCCCACAGGATCAGCAGGATGGCGCCGGTGACCGGGGTGCCGCCGACGAGCGGGTAGATCGCCAGGATCACTGCCAGCGCGAGGCTGACCACGATGATCGTGCCGCGGACGTTGCGGCTCGCGGCCGAGCCGGCGAGGAAGTTGCCGACGATGCCGGCGACGCCGAAGCCGAGCAGCAGCGGGCCGACGGCCGTGGCGCTGATCCCCGAGATGTCCTGCAGGATCGGGCTCACGAAGGTGAACGCGCCGTAGTGGCCGGCGACCAGCAGGAACGTGGCGAGGACGCCGACCCGCACGGCGGGGGTGCGCAGCTGCTCGGCCAGCGTCCGCAGCCGCACCGGCTCGGTCGCGGGCATCTTCGGCAGCAGCACCGCCAGGGCGACCACCAGGATCAGCGCGATGCCGGCCAGCGTCGCGAACGCGACGCGCCAGTTCGTCAGGTCACCGACGAGCGTGCCCGCCGGCACACCCAGCACGTTCGCGGCCATGGCGCCGAAGAAGATCAGCGAGGTGGCCTTGGCGACGTACGACTCCGGCACCAGGCGCACGCCCAGCCCGGCCGCGAGCGCCCAGAACCCACCGATGCTGATCCCGATGAGCAGGCGTGCCAGGAGCAGCACGGCGTAGTTGGGGGCGGCCGCGGTCGCCAGGTTGCCCAGCACGACCAGCACGATCAGGCCGAGCAGGACGACCCGCCGGTCCGTCCGCCGGATCAGCACCGGCAGCATCGGCGCGGTGGCCGCGGCGATCAGGCCCGACACGGTCACCATGAGGCCCACGGCGCCGTTGGACACGTGCAGGCCGCCGCCGATGCTGGTCAGCAGACCCATCGGCAGGTTCTCGACGGTCACGACCAGGAAGGTCCCCAGCGTGACCGCCAGGACGGCGAGCCAGTTCTTGATCGACATCCGATCCGGCGCCGAGGTGGCCCGGACCGTTTCGACGTTCGTCATGTTTGCGCACTCCTATGCGTCTGCCTGCGGGCAGGCCAGAACAAGCCGTCGGTGGACGACCGGTATTGGGATTGGAGCCGGCCCAGCTGTTCGAGCCGGGGCAGCGACTAAGTCGCTTACCGCTAAGCTACTATACCTTAGAGCTAAGCAACATGCATCCGAGGGGACCAGAGGAGGAGCGACGATGATGGCGTGGAACTGGCTCAGCGGCTGTGACGTGCTGTTCACGACGTGTCACCGGATCACTGTCGAACGAGTGCGCCGGTCGCTGTCCGCCAGCGTGGACCTGGAGCCGGGTGACCTGCCCGGACCACGGACCTCGGAAGACCTTCCGGTGACGTCGTCGGCCTGCTACCCGACCCGGAGCTAAGGTGACACAGTGGCTGATCACGTGGACTTCGTGCTGAAGCAGTGGAGCGAGCAGCGCCCCGACCTCGACATGTCGGCCATGGCCGTGATGGGCCGGCTGTCCCGGCTGTCGCGGCTGGTCAGCGTCGAGCTGCGGAGCACCTTCAGCGCGCACGGGCTGGACCCCGCGTCCTTCGACGTGCTCGCCACGCTCTACCGCAGCGGACCGCCGCACTGCCTGACCCCGGCGGACCTGATGCGTGCCTCGATGGTCACCTCGGGCGCCATCACCCAACGCCTCGACCGGCTCGAGTTGAAGGGGCTGGTGACCCGATCGCCGAGTGACTCCGACGGCCGCGGCGTGAAGGTCGCACTCACCGCCGACGGGCTCGCGCTCATCAGCAAGGCGTTCCCCGACCACGTCGAGACCGAGAACAGACTTCTCGCCGCGCTCACTCCCCAGCAGCGTGACATTCTCGCCGACACACTCCGGCACCTCCTGGAGTCCCTCGGCGACACTTCCCTCTGAGCCTGAACCAACCCGTTGCCGGCGAAGGAGGGTTCGCCCGGGCCACGCCGCCGTCCTGGGTCTCGTCAAACGACCTCGAACAGCGGATGAGCCGGGTGCTGCCAGCGTTGCGGATCCGTCCGGTCAGTCGTTCTGCGCACGGTCGAGCTGCTCGGTGTGCCGGGTTTCCGGCGCGGGTCAGCGTGTCATGGGAGGTCCCCGGAGGCTTCGGCGTTTCGCCTGTCGACTCGGCCTTTGAGTGCGTCGATGGAGGCGAAGACCTCAAACCCGATTTCCTCGAGTCGAACGAGATCTGCTTCGTCGGCGTCGAGCTCGAGGCTTACGAGGGTTGAGGCAGCCGCTCGGAGTGACTGCACGAAGTTGTCGGGACTGAGCATCCCGATGGCGGAGTGTCGCCGCGTACTGTTGTAGAGATTGATCCTGCCCTCGGTAGTCCGTGGGAGTCGCTCCACGTTGACTTCCGCATCGATCGATGCAGAAGTCAACGGTAGCACGTTCCGCATCGACCACGTCAGAATGACGTGAACCTGTGGGGATGGACACGGCTAAATGCGATCAACGGTCATACGAAACCGGCCAGGGGTGGCTCGCGAGGCCACGGAGAATGCAGAGTCGCTGCTTCAGGGATCGACCGGACCGGTTCTCAGCAGAGTGGCCAGCTGCGCAGAGCGGCGTCGGCCATGTCCTGGAGTTCGACGTGACCCACGCCACTGGCTGCCTGCACGGCGATGCCGTAGGCCAAGGCGGTGACGTAGCGGGCGAGCAGTGCCGGGTTGGCCTCCGGCGGCAGGTCGCCGCCGTCAACGGCTCGTTCGAACCGTTCTCGGAGGCGGGCATAGCCACTGTCGCGCCACGCGACGAGAAGGTCGCGGGCGCCACGGCTGGCGTCACCGGTGACCAGGGCACCCTGGACGCCCAAGCATCCGTTGGGGCCGGTCGGACGGGTGGTGGTTCGGACGACACCGGCAAAGATCGCGGTGACGACACCGAGGGCGGTCGACTCGTCCAGGGCTCGGGCCAGGTAGTCGCTCGGCCCCTCGCTGTAGCGCTCCAGGACCTTGCGGAACAACTCTTCTTTGTTGCCGAAGGCCGCGTACATGCTGGTGGTGGAGATACCCATCGCGCCGGTCAGGGTGGCCAGGCTGGCCCCCTCGTAGCCGTGTTCCCAGAACACCAGCAGGGCGCGCTCGAGCGCCTCATCGGCGTCGAATCCCCGTGGCCGGCCGGTCAGGCGGCGCTGTCTGGTCTCCACTCCCACAGCCTAACCCTTCTGCAGCGATCGATGCAGAAGATGCTACCGTCGAGTTCTGTAACAATCGATGCGGAATTCGACGGAAGGCGCCTCACGTGGGACTGATCGAGGGCAAGACCGCTCTGATCACCGGGGGCAGCTCCGGGATCGGCCTGGCAGCCGCCGTGCGGCTGGCAGACGAGGGCGCGCACGTGTTCATCACCGGGCGGCGCAAGACCGAACTCGACACGGCCGTCGACGTGATTGGTCCGGCGGCCACGGCGGTGACCGGTGACATCTCCGACCTCGCCAACCTGGACCGGCTCTACGACACGATCCGCAGCCGGGGACAGGGCCTGGACGTTCTGTTCGCGAATGCCTCCATCGCCTCGTTGGCGCCGCTCGAGCAGGTCACCGAGGAGCACTTCGACGCCCACTTCGGCGTCAATGTGAGAGGCACGCTGTTCACCGTGCAGAAGGCGCTGCCACTGCTCAACAACGGCGCCTCGGTCATCGTCAACGGTTCCACCAACCGGACGTCGGCGATGCGGCGCTCGGCGTGTACGCGGCGACCAAGGCCGCCGTCCGGTCGCTCGTCCGGACCTGGGCCAACGAACTCAAAGAACGTGGCATCCGGGTCAACGCCGTCGCGCCCGGCCCGACCGACGCTCCTGCCGTTTCCGCGCTGACCGCCGACCCGGCCGCGTTGAAAAAGCAACTGGCCACGCAGGTACCGCTGGGCAGACTCGGACGTCCGGACGAGATCGCCGCCGCCGTGACCTTCCTCGCCTCCGAGGAGAGCAGCTTCGTCACCGGAACGAGCCTCTACGTCGACGGCGGTCTGAACCAGATCTGACCAGCTCCACCCAACACGGATCGAGGCAGCGAAACCATGACAGTGATCGGCATCATCGGCGCGGGTGAGGTCGGCAGCCAGCTCGCGCGCGCGGCGATTGCGCACGGCTACCACGTCGTCATCGCCAACTCACGAGGACCCGAGACCCTCAAAGACTTGATCGACGAACTCGGCCCGTCCGCGCGTGCCGCCACCGCTGCCGGCGCCGCTGCCACCGGCGACTTCGCCGTCGTGGCCGTCCCTCTCAAGGTGATCAACAACATGCCCACCGAGGAACTGGCAGGCAAGATCGTGCTCGACACGAACAACTACATGATCTGGCGCGACGGCCACATCCCGGTCATCGACTCGGGCGAGAAGACAGTCTACGAGCTACGCCAAGAACACCTCCGGCGATCCAAGGTCGTCCAGGCCTTCACCCACATCCAAGCTCCCCGCATCACCACCGCGGGCACGCCAGCGGGCACCCGCGGCCGTCTGGCGCTGCCGGTCTCGAGCGACTTCCCCGAGGCCGTGGAACTCGTGACGCGCCTGTACGACCAGTTCGGGTTCGACACAGTCGACAACAGCCCGCTGCGCGAAGCGTGGCGCAGCGCTCCCGGCCAACCCGCCTGGGACGCGCTCCAGTACCAAACCCGTGACGAACTGATCAACAATCTCGCCAGAGCACGACGGGTTACCTCGAGGTGATCGTCAGCGGCTGGCTCCGGCAGCAGGTAGTTGAGACAGAGGTTCAGCTCGGCATCCAAGTGACCCGTTCCTCAACCCGAACGAGCACCGCGCGCTGCGCCAGGACGCCGAACGCGCACGCGGGGCGGACGCCCCGTTCTCCAACGATCCTGATCACTTGTGGGAACAGCTGCGCCGCCACCACAAGCCCGCCGACTGACCAGCGTCCGCGGTGGATGAACCCATGGGATTCGGTCGAGGACCACCGACCGCCCCATCGCTATCTGCCTCCGCCGTGAAGCGGCGGCCGGCAGACGGTCGGGACACTGCTGGACGAGGGTCGACCCGAGACCTGACGTGATCACCGCGCTTGGTCACCCGGCGACGGCGGCCCTGCTCAGCGTGGGCCGCCACGTGCTCCGAGACCGACTCTCCGGCCGATCGATGTCCTCGTCGGGCTGATGGTGCCCGGAATAGGCCGTCCCCGTCGGGGTACGCGCCGGGAACGAACTCAGTGGAGGTGAGCCAGGCGTGCGGCACGACGAGGCGCTGCGGACTCCGGTCGCCGGTGTCCGGCACGACCCGCGCGTGATGTCCTGATGGTCACGCTGTCGGCGTGGGCGCCGTTGCGGCGGCCGGCGTTTCGCGCCCTGTGGGCCGCGCAGTTCGTCGCGAACGTGGGCACGTGGGCGCAGACGGTCGGCGCGCAGTGGCTGATGGGTGATCTCGGCGGCGGTGCGCTGGCGGTGGCGCTCGTGCAGACCGCCACCACGCTGCCGGTGTTCCTGCTCGTGGTCCCGGCCGGTGCGCTCGGCGACATCGTCGACCGGCGCCGGCTGCTGCTGACCGGGCAGGCGTTCATGTGCGTCGGAGCCGGTGCGCTGGCCACCCTGACCGCCGTGCACGTGGTGGCGCCGTGGCTCCTGCTCCTGCTGATCGCGACGATGGCGGTGGGGCAGGCCATCTCGGTGCCGTCGTTCCAGGCGATCCAGCCGGAGCTGGTCGCGCGGGACGAGATCCCGCAGGCGGCGATGCTCAACGGTGCCAACATGAACCTGGCACGCGCCGTCGGTCCGGCGCTGGGGGGTGTGCTGATCGCGGCGATCGGGCCGGCCGCCACGTTCGCGTTCAACACCGCCTCGTTCTTTCGGGGTGTTGGTGGTACTCCACCAGTGGGAGCGGCCGCCTGACCACCGGCCGCTCGGCAGTGAGCACGTCCTCAGCGCGACCAGGGCCGGTCTGCGTTACATCCGCCACGCGCCCCGGTTCGCGAAGGTGCTCGCTCGGTCCGCGCTGTTCATGGTGTTCGCCAGTGGGTTGTGGGCGCTGCTGCCCGCCGTGGCGCGTGACCAGCTGCACCTGAGCGCGGGTGGTTACGGGTTGTTGCTCGCGAGTGTGGGGCTCGGGGCCGTTGTCGGCACGTCGGTCGTGCCGAGGCTGCGGGACAGGTTCGGCACGGGCACCGTGGTGAACGCGGCGATGTTCGGCTACGGCCTGACCATGGTCGTGGTCGGCGTGTCGGGGTCCACGCTCGTCGTCATGGGGGTGCTGGTGGTCGCCGGGGTGTGCTGGATCGGTGTGCAGTCCACGCTCATGGCGACCGCGCAGCTGCTGCTCCCGGCGTGGACCCGTGCCAGGGCACTGGCCTACATGCAGTTCGTGTTCATGGGTGGGCAGGCGCTGGGCGCGCTCGGCTGGGGCGCGGTCGCGGAAGGCAGCCTGGCCACGGCTTTCCTGGTGCCGGCGGCCGGGCTGGTCGCCGGCACCGCGGTCAGCGTGCGTCCGCTGCGCCTGCCGGAAGGCCGGCTGGACGTGACCGCCGTGCGGCACTGGCCGGAGCCCGGCAACGCCATGAGCGTCGACTCCGGCGCCGGTCCGGTGCTCGTGACCGTGGAGTGGCCGGTCGACCCGGCACACGCCGACGCGTTCGTCGGGCTCATGCACGGTCGCGTGCGCC
>NZ_JBJMIE010000738.1:0-6251 GCF_045807065.1 Actinophytocola sp.
GTTGGCCGAAGTCGGGACCGGGCGGCGACCCGGGGCGGAATCCGGGCGGCTGGCCGGTCCGGGGTCGGGTCGGCGAATCGGCGGCATCTCGGGATGGCTCGCTGAGGCCGGGTCCAGGTGGCGGGCGACCGGAGTCGGCTGCTCCCGGGAAGTCCCCCACTGCTGCTCGCCGGCCTCCCGGCTGACGGGAACGGACCGGCGTGTCGGCGCCGGGTCGGCCGGGCGCTGCGGCTCCTGGCGCCGCGGCTGCTCCGTGCGGCGCTGCTGCGGCGGCGGCTGCGGCGGCTGCTGCTGCGGGTCGGCGGGGCCGTCCGGCAGGAACCACCGGTCGGACATCTCCGCCGGGTGCGGCTGGCGGGGAGCCTGCGCGCCAGGCTTCACCCGATCGGGTGTTACTCGTTCGGGTTGGCGTGGCTGTGCCTGCGGTCGTGGGTCCGCCACCCGCGGCTCCGGACGGACCGGCGGCTGCTCGCGACGCGCCGTCTGGTGCACCTCGCGGACGCGGTCGATGAACTCGGTCTCTCCCTCGCGGCCGGCCGGCGGGACGACCATGTTCACCTGCTGGCCCTGTGCGGCCGGCAGGTGCTTGACGTCGCGGCGCACGGACAGCGAGCGGTCCTCGCCGAGGGAGCGGATGCGGCTGGCCTCGGCCTGCAGGGCGTACCGCTCGACCATGAACTCGCCGGCTATCAGGCCCTCGAGCGTCTGCCGCAGGTTGGCCAGCTCGCCGCGCAGCGCGGCGAGGTCGTCGCGGGCGGCTTCCTCCGCCTTGCGCTTGGCCTCGGCCTCGACGGTCAGCTCGTGCTCGCGCCGCGCGGCGATCTCGCGTTCGAGCTCCAGCTCGTAGATCCGCTGCCGCTCGGCCAGCGCCTCCCGCTGGTCGCTGAGCTGCCTGCGATATCGGGCCGCGAGGAACGCGCCGGTCAGCGCGGCCCACAGCCCCGCGACGATGCCCAGCCGCAGCCACTTCTCCTGGTCGGTCAGCACCAGCAGCGCGGTGGCCGCGCCGGCGAAGACGACCGCGCCGACGAGGAGTGCGCGCCCGCCCAACGAGCCTGCCTCGGGCTCGTCAGAGGAGGGTCGGCGGGCTTTCATGGGACACACCGTACCGGTCCGTTATGAGGTCGAGACCATTACGATTCGGAACCACGATCAACCATTCGCACCAGAACTCCGCTCGGGTGGTTGATTGTCCTGGTCACGCGGTGCGCGGCAGCACCATTCGAGGTACAACGCGGCCGCGATCAGCACCGCCGAACAGGTCACACCGACGACGGTGCTGGGGAGGTCGTCCGCCGCGGCCGTTATCTCGACACGCCGCGGCAGCACGTAGGCGAGGATCGCGACCCAGACGCCGAGCATGATCGCGCCGAGCACCGACGAGGCCTTCGCGAGCGCGACCGCCCGGGCGGCGGTGAGCGGCTGGACGTCCCTGTGCGGGTTGCGGATGCGGGACCGCAGCGAGAACCCGAAGCCGGCCTCGACCACGGCGAGGATGAGCAACGTGATCCCGGCGAGAGTCGGCAACGGTGGCATCTGCCCGTAGAACTGACGCACCAGCAGGTACATCAGTGCGGCGGCGGCGAGCCCGGTGAGGACCAGATCCCGGGCCCGGGTGAAATGCATGGCACCAACCGTACTTGACTCTCCAGTAACTGGAGGGTTGAACATGCCGCACATGGGGTTCCTGACGATCGGCGAGCTGGCCAGGCGAACGGGCCTGACCACCCGCACGATCCGGTTCTACTCCGACGAGGGGTTGTTGCCGCCCGCACACCGCACGGAGGCGGGGTACCGCCTTTACGACGGCGCGTCGCTGGCCAGGCTGGAGCTGCTGCGCACACTGCGCGAGCTGGGCATCGGCCTGCCGGACGCGTCGGCGGCGCTCGCGGGTACGCAGCCGGTGGCGGCGTTGGCGCGCGAGCACGTGAAGCTGCTGGACGAGCAGATCCGCGTGCTGCAACTGCGCCGTGCCGTGCTCCGCGCGATCGCCAGGACCGAGACCGAACTGGATGGAGTACGACTGATGAAGGACCTGGCGGCCATGACCGACGCCGAACGCGCCGCGCTGATCGACGACTTCTGGGACGAGGTGACGGCGGGCCTGGACCTCAACCCGGAGTTCAACGCAGGAATGCGGTCGGCCAAACCGGCCCTGCCGGACGACCCGTCGCCCGAGCAGCTGGAGGCATGGCTGGAACTGGCCGAGTTGGTGCGCGACAAGGACTTCCGAGCCCGCATCCGCGCCATGGGCGAGGCACACGCCGCCGCGCGAGCCACCGGGGAGGTCGTGGACGCCCCGTTCGGCGCGGCGCGGGACCAGTGGCTGGGCTGGACAACCCGGGCCACGGCGGCACTGTCCGCGGGCGAACCCCCGACCTCGGCGGCCGGCCAGGCACTGGCAGCCGACATCGCGGCGGCGTTCGGCAAGCCCGCGACCGAGGTCGCGGACGAGATCGTCACCGGAACCGACGCGCGGGCGGAGCGCTACTGGCAGCTGATGGCCGTGATCAACGGCTGGCCGCAGTGGCCGTCCCAGGTCCCGGCGGCGGAATGGATCGTGGCCGCCCTACGAGCGACGGGCTGACCTGGCCTCCGGCCCCCTCGAACCACGCTACGGCACGGCACCGACACTTCCCGCAGGCTGTGGACAAGTGGGCGTCAAGCTGTGGACAACCGTCGGAGTTGTGGATAACTACCCCGGCGATGATCTTCGACGGCCGAACTCGTCGGTGCCTTGTCGTGGGCTTGAAACCGGGGGCCGGAGGCCAGGCTCGATCCCGCACGCCAAGCTCGAACCCGCACGCCAGAGCCCACAGAGCGAGGTTCGGGTGGTGTCAGCTTGTGAGGGTTAGCTCTGGGCGTTCGTGGACGTCTGCTCGGTCGTTTTCCGGGAGGGCGGCCAGGAGGGCTTTTACCGGGCCGTGGCCGGGTAGTTCCGCGGTCGGATCTATTGCCAGCCACGGGATCAGGACCGTCGCTCTGTTCGGGGTGCCTGGGTGTGGGAGCAGGAGGTCGGGGTGGTCGCTCGTCACGTTGTCCACGGTGACCACGTCCACGTCCAGGGTTCTTGGGCCCCAGCGTTGTTCGCGGACTCGGCCTGCCTTCTTCTCCAGGTCCTGGGCCCGCGCCAGCCAGCCCCACTCGTCCAGGGTCGGGGACTGGGCTATCACGATCGCGTTCAGGAAGTCCGGCTGGTCGGTCACGCCCCACGGCGCGGTCTCGTAGACCGGGGAGACCTTTTCCAGAACATCACGGAGGCCGTCGACCGCCAACTGTAGGAACGCCAGGCGGTCGCCCAGGTTCGAGCCCAGTGACAGGACCGCTCTGGTCATCCCATGCGCTTTCGGGAGCGGCGGATCGTCACGGCCACGTCGTCGAAGGTCAGGGGGATCGGGGCGCCTGGTTTGTGGATGGTCACTTCCGCCGCGTGGAGGCGGGGGTTCCAACCCATGAGGTCCTCCGCCGCTTCCGTGGCGACCGTTTCGATCAGGTCGCGTGACGGGCCGCCGACGATCGTCGCCACTCGCGAGGCCAGTTCGCCGTAGTCGATCGTGTCCGCGAGGTTGTCGGTGCCCGGTAGGTCGGCCCATACCGTCACGTCGACCACGAAGTCCTGGCCGTCGCGCTTCTCGTGGTCGAAGACGCCGTGGTTGGCGTGTACGCGCAGGCCCGTCAGGGTGATGCGGTCAGCCATGCAGTGCCTCCGCCACCTTCACCGCGTCCAGTGAGCGGCGCACGTCGTGTACCCGGACGCCCCACGCGCCCGCCGTCGCCACCAGGGCCGAGATCGCCGCCGTTGCTTCCTCGCGGCCGTCCGGGGGCCTGGGGACGCCTTCCTTGTCCGCCAGGAGCGTGCCCAGGAAGCGCTTGCGCGACGCGCCCACCAGGACCGGGAAGCCCAGGTCCAGCAGGACATCCAGGCGGCGCAGCAGGGACCAGTTGTGGTCGGCCTTCTTCGCGAAGCCCAGGCCCGGGTCCAGTACCAGCGCGTCCGCGGACACGCCGGCCGCCAGGGCCGCGTCCGCGCGGGCCGACAGCTCCGCGCGAACGTCCGTGACCACGTCGTCGTAGGTGGCCAGCGAGTCCATGTTCTTCGAGTAGCCACGCCAGTGCATGAGGATCCACGGCACGCCGGCCTCGGCGACCACGCGGGCCATGTCCGGGTCCGCCAGGCCGCCGGACACGTCGTTCACGACCACCGCACCCGCCGACAGCGCCGCCTCCGCCACCCGGGCGCGGGTCGTGTCCACCGACACCGCGACGCCCGCCGAACACAGGCCTCTGACCACCGGCAGGACACGGTCGATCTCGACGTCCGGGGCGACCCGGTCGGCGCCCGGTCTGGTGGACTCGCCGCCCACGTCGACCAGGTCCGCGCCGTCGGTCCACATCTCCACGCCGTGGGCCAGCGCGTCGTCCAGGTGCAGGTAGCGGCCACCGTCCGAGAAGGAGTCGGGTGTGACGTTTAGCACGCCCATCACCGCGCAGCGGCCGGGGCGGGGCAGGGCGCGGATCACCGGGTGCGCCCGTTGATCAGGGCGAGGGCCTCCGAGCGGGACGTCGCCGAGCTGCGGAACATGCCGCGCACCGCGGACGTCGTCGTGCGAGAGCCGGGCTTGCGGACGCCGCGCATGGCCATGCACATGTGCTCGGCCTCGATCACGACGATGACGCCGCGCGGCTCCAGCTTGCGGACCAGCGCGTCGGCGACCAGGGAGGTCAGGCGCTCCTGCACCTGGGGGCGCTTGGCGTAGAGGTCGACCAGGCGGGCGACCTTCGACAGGCCCGTGACCTTGCCCTGCTCGTTCGGGATGTAGCCGACGTGCGCGACACCGTGGAACGGCACCAGGTGGTGCTCGCACGTCGAGTACATCGGGATGTCGGTGACCAGCACCAACTCCTCGTGGGACTCGTCGAACGTGCGGTCCAGCACCTCGTCCGGGTTCGTGTACAGGCCGGCGAACATCTCGAGGTACGCCCTGGCGACGCGCTTCGGGGTGTCCTGCAGGCCCTCGCGGTCCGGGTCCTCGCCGCACGCCAGCAGCAACTCCCGGACCGCCTTCTCCGCCCGTTCCTGGTCGAACACCGACCCGCCGGTGTACAGCGGGCCCCGCTGGGACCCGTCAACTGTCACAGCCTGCCTCCGGTCGCCGTGCGGGTCCCCAACCTCAGGACCCCTCAGCGACCACTATCCCATTCTGGCCCGTCAGGGCGGTCGGAACCGTCCTGGCCGTCCTGATCGGACTGTGGCTGCTGCGGTTGCCGGGGCTGGTCCCACGACGGGCGCCACGGCTGGTTGTTGCCCTGCTGCGGCCTGGTCGCCGGGGTCCACCCGGGAGGCGCACCGTAGTTCGGCGGCCCCGCGTTGCCGTGCGGCTCGTAGGAGCCGGGGTACGGCTGGCCGTACGGACCACCCGGGTACGGACCCGGCTGCGGCAACCCGTTCGGACCGGCACCGTTGGTGCCCGGCGGCTCCGGGTTCGATCGCGGTGGGCCGCCCGGCAGTTCGCCACCGCCGGGGGCGGTGCGCACCGGGGTCGGCGCCTCCTCCTGGACCGGCGGCCACGGCTCGCCGCGCTCCTTGGCCAGCTCGGCCGGGGTCTTGATCGGCGGCTTGTCCGACGGCGTGCGGCCGCCGAACTCGTTGAACGCCGTGATCCTCGGCCGCTTCTCCACGCCGGAGAAGATCCGCTCCAGGTCCTTGCGCTGCAGCGTCTCCTTCTGCAGCAGCTCGATCACGAGGCTGTCGAGAATGTCGCGGTAGGTGTTGAGCACCTCCCACGCCTCGGTGTGCGCGGCCTCGATGAGCTTGCGCACCTCCTCGTCGATCTCGTGCGCGACCTCCAGCGAGTAGTCCGGCGCGTGGCCCATCGACCGGCCGAGGAACGGGTCGCCCTGCTCCTGGCCGTACTTGACCGCGCCGAGCTTGGCCGACATGCCGTACTCGGTGACCATCGCCTTCGCGATCTTGGTGGCCTGCTCAATGTCCGAGGACGCGCCCGTGGTGGGCTCGTGGAACACCAGCTCCTCGGCCGAGCGTCCGCCCAGCGCGAACACCAGGCGCGCGATCATCTCCGAGCGGGTCATGAGCTGCTTGTCGTCCTCGGGGACGACGAGCGCGTGCCCACCCGTGCGGCCGCGCGGCAGGATCGTCAGCTTGTACACCGGCTCCAGGTCCGGCATGGCCCACGCGGCGAGCGCGTGCCCGCCCTCGTGGTAGGCCGTGATCTTCTTCTCCTTCTCGGAGA
>NZ_JBJMIE010000739.1:0-20038 GCF_045807065.1 Actinophytocola sp.
ACCCGGCACTCCACGCCCGGCGTCGGCCTCATCTCGCCGCCGCCGCACCACGACATCTACTCCATCGAGGACCTCGCGCAGCTGATCCACGACCTGAAGAACGCGAACGAGGACGCCCGGGTGCACGTGAAGTTGGTGAGCGAGCTGGGCGTCGGCACGGTTGCGGCCGGCGTGTCCAAGGCGCACGCGGACGTCGTGCTGATCTCCGGGCACGACGGCGGCACGGGTGCCTCGCCGCTGAACTCGCTCAAGCACGCGGGCACGCCGTGGGAGATCGGCCTCGCCGAGACCCAGCAGACGTTGATGCTCAACGGTTTGCGCGACCGGATCACCGTGCAGGTCGACGGTGCCATGAAGACCGGGCGCGACGTCATCGTGGCCGCGCTGCTCGGCGCCGAGGAGTACGGCTTCGCGACCGCGCCGCTGATCGTGGCCGGCTGCATCATGATGCGCGTGTGCCACCTGGACACCTGTCCGGTGGGTGTCGCGACGCAGAACCCGGTGCTGCGCGAGCGGTACACCGGCCAGGCCGACCACGTGGTCAACTTCTTCCACTTCATCGCGAACGAGGTGCGGGAGTACCTGGCGGACCTGGGTTTCCGCACGCTCGACGAGGCGATCGGCCACGCGGAGCTGCTGGACGTCGACGAGGCCGTCGAGCACTGGAAGGCGAACGGCCTGGACCTCTCGCCGATCTTCGAGACGCCGGAGAGCATGTACTCGAGCGCGCGGCGGCGCGTGCGCGGCCAGGACCACGGTCTGGACCAGGCGCTGGACCGCACGCTGATCCAGCTGGCCGAGGCGGCGCTCGAGGACGCGCACCCGCTGCGGCTGGAACTGCCGGTCCGCAACGTGAACCGGACCGTCGGCACGCTGCTCGGCGCGGAGGTCACCAGGCGGTACGGCGGCGACGGCCTGCCGGACGACACCATCCACATCGAGCTGACCGGGTCCGCCGGCCAGTCGCTGGGAGCGTTCCTGCCGGCCGGCATCACGCTGGACCTCATCGGCGACGCCAACGACTACGTCGGCAAGGGCCTGTCGGGTGGGCGGATCATCGTGCGACCGCACCCCGACTCGCGGTTCGCGGCCGAGCAGCAGGTGATCGGCGGCAACGTGATCGCCTACGGCGCGACCGGCGGCGAGATCTTCCTGCGCGGCCGGGTCGGGGAGCGGTTCTGCGTCCGCAACTCCGGCGCGGTGGCCGTCGCCGAGGGCGTCGGCGACCACGCGTTCGAGTACATGACCGGCGGCCGGGCCGTGGTGCTCGGGCCGACCGGGCGCAACCTCGCGGCCGGCATGTCCGGCGGCATCGCCTACGTGCTCGACCTGAACGAGAAGATGGTCAACAAGGCGATGGTCGACCTGCAGCGACCGTCCGCGGAGGACATGCGGTGGCTGCGGGAGATGGTCACCTCCCACCACAGGCACACCGGATCGGCGGTAGCGGCGTCGCTGCTCGGCGACTGGACCCGGCGCGCGGCCTCCTTCACGAAGGTCATGCCGCGTGACTACCAGCGCGTGCTCGAGGCGATGCGGCTGGCCGCCGCCGAGGGGCGCGACATCGACGAGGCGGTCATGGAGGCGTCGCGTGGCTGACCCAGGAGGTTTCCTGAAGTTCTCGCGTGCGGAGGCGCCCAAGCGCCCGAAGCCGGACCGGCTGGCCGACTGGCGCGAGGTGTACGTCGACCAGGACCCCGACGAGCGCAACAAGCAGGTCCGCGCGCAGGCGTCCCGGTGCATGGACTGCGGAATCCCGTTCTGCCACTCGGGTTCCGTGGGCTGTCCACTCGGGAACCTGATCCCGGAGTGGAACGACCTGGTCCGCGGCAACGACTGGTCGGCGGCCAGCAACCGGCTGCACGCGACGAACAACTTCCCGGAGTTCACGGGGAAGCTGTGCCCGGCGCCGTGCGAGGCGGCGTGCGTGCTGTCGATCAACCCGATGTCCGGCGGCCCGGTCGCGATCAAGCGCGTCGAGGAGGCCATCGCGACGGCCTCGTGGGAACGCGACCTGATCCGCCCGCGGCAGGCCTCGGTGTCCTCGGGCAGGAAGGTCGCGGTCGTCGGCTCGGGCCCGGCGGGGTTGGCGGCGGCGCAGCAGCTGACCCGTGCCGGCCACGAGGTGACCGTGTACGAGCGGGACGACCGGCTCGGCGGCCTGCTGCGGTACGGGATCCCCGAGTTCAAGATGGAGAAGAAGGTGCTGGACCGGCGCCTCGCGCAGCTGCGTGAGGAGGGCACCCGGTTCGTGACGGGCTGCGAGGTCGGCGGCTCCAAGCCCGGAGACCTGTCGGTGGAGACGCTGCGGTCGCGGTTCGACGCGGTGGTGCTGGCGGTCGGCGCGCTGCGTGGCCGCGACGCGCCGGACATCCCGGGCCGCCCGCTCTCCGGCGTGCACATGGCGATGGAGCACCTCGTGCCCGCGAACAGGGAGTGCGAGGGCGACGGCCCGACCTCGATCACGGCGGCCGGCAAGCACGTCGTCGTGATCGGCGGCGGCGACACGGGTGCCGACTGCTACGGCACGGCGACGCGCCAGGGCGCGCTGACGGTGACGCAGCTCGACCAGTACCCGCAACCCCCGTCGGTCCGCGACGACGAGCGGTCGCCGTGGCCGGTGTGGCCGTGGATCCTGCGCACCTACCCCGCGCACGAGGAGGCGGGCGAACGCCGCTTCGCCGTCGCGGTGGACGAGTTCGTGGACGACGGCGACGGGAACGTCCGCGCCGTGCGCCTGCGCGAGGTCCGCGTGCGCCGCGACCCGGAGACCGGCATCCGCGAGGTGACGCCGGTGAACGACCAGATGGAGGAGCTGCCGGCGGACCTCGTCCTGCTGGCGATCGGCTTCGAGGGCGTGGAACACATGCCGCTGCTCGACGGCCTGGACCTCCGGCTCACCCCACGCGGCACCCTGTCGTGCGGCACCGACTGGCAGACGACGACCCCGGGCGTCTTCGTCTGCGGCGACGCCCACCGGGGCGCCTCCCTCGTGGTGTGGGCCATCGCGGAGGGCCGCTCGGTCGCGCACGCGGTCGACGCGTACCTCACGGGCCACTCGGACCTGCCGGCGCCCGTGGTGCCGACCGCGTTGCCGCTGGCGATGGTCTGAGTCCCCGGGCCGGCACGACAACGACGTTCACTCCGCGACGTGCCGGCCTCACCCCCGCACCGTGTCGACGATCAACTCCGCCGCCGCGACCAGCCGCGGGCACATGCCGGCGTCGGGGACGGAGGTCTCCCCGGCCGAGATCGTGAAGCCCTGGCCGTTACCGGCGCCGACAACCACCTCGCAGTCGAGGTCACCCCCGCCCCAGGACCACGTCACGGCGGGAAGCCCGCGAACGTCGTGTTCTTCGAACTTCCGCGTCACGCGTGGTTCTCCCGCGGGCGAGCTGTGGTCCTGGTAGGACTTCGCCAGCGGATCTCCGGCCGGGTAGACGGTGAACATGTAGCGGCCGAACCTCACCGGCTTGTGCGGGTTGTTGTCCCACGCCCACTCGCACTGCCAGATCTCGCCCCGCAGTTCGACCGACAGTTCCTCGATCCGCTCCGCGGGAAGCCCGAGGTCGGTGACCTGCCGCGCGGTCAGCACCGCACACGGGTGGCGCGCGTAGGGGCTGAGGTCCACGGGGTCGCTGACCGAGGGGGGAGCGGAGGGCGCGGGAGTTTCGGATGCGGAGGTGGACGGGCTCGTGGCCGGTGGCGGTGGGGGAACGTCGGCTCCGCCACATCCCGACAGGGCCATCGCCGCGACGACGGCCAGCAAGGCGGTGTTGCGCGTGGACATGTCCTCAGCCGTCCCCGGCGAGCCTGCGGCCGATGACGCCGCTCGGTTTGGGTTTCTCGTCCACGTACCGCTCGCGTTCCCGTTCGACCTCGGGTGCGAGGTCCGCGGAGTCACCGACATGGGCGAAGTTCTCGTACCGGAAGTCGGGGCCGTCCACGTCCGTGGACGCGGGCAGCGGCACGGGGATCGCGCTGGCGTCGGAATGGACCCGGTCCCAGCACGTCTGGATCCAGGCGCGGATCTGTTCGAGGTTGTCCTCATAGGACGCGAAGAGGCTGTCGCGTGCGCGGACGTAGCCCTCGACGACCGGGCCGGCCTTGTCGCCCGCCACCGGCTTCGGCTCGAGTGCCTCGGCAACGTGGCCGAGGAGCTGGTCGACCGCCCAGTCCTTGAGCTTGTTGGGATCCGCGTCCTTGATGCCGTCGATGACCGCCTTGGCGAGACTGGTTCCGATCGAGGCCCAGTCGAGGTCGGGCTTGGGTTGCTCGGCGGCGACGGCGGCGCACGTGTCCGCGGTCTTCTCCATGAGGTCCTGGCAACTGGCCCGGAACTGCGCGCTGAGCGCGTACATCATGCTGACCGCGTGCGCGGCCAGCTGGGTGTGGGCGTACTGCGTGTCGACGCAGTTCTTGATGTGGGACATCTGTTGGGAGAAGGCCACTGCCGCGTCGCCGTGCCACCAGGCTTCGATCTCGATCTTCAGTGAGTCGACCACGCCGTTCGGGTCGGGGTGGAGCCAGGTGTCGAGTGCGGCCTTCTGGATCTCGTCGAACTCCTCGGTGAGCTCGTCCGGGTTCATCGACATGTACATCTCCGCGTCGATCTGGAGGCTCTCGCCGAAGACGTCCGCGTCCGTCTCGTCGGGGTTGCCGACGATGTCGGGGTCGCGGCCGGCCGCGCGCAGCATGGCGATCATGGCGCCCTCCAGGCGGTAGGCGCTGGTGCGGAGGTCGTCGTCGGTGACGGGCATGGTCAGCCCTGCCCGTCGACGCGCCGGTAGACCTGGGCGATGTCGTGCAGCGCCCCGGCCGTGTCGACTATCCGGTCGCACGCGACGCGCTGGCGGGCGGCGATCTCCTGGGTGAAGGTGCCGTACCACTTCTCGAGGCGAGAGACCGCGGCGATCTGCCGCGGCCTCGGCGTCGGCGTGTGCTCGCCGAGTACGGCGATCGGCGGGCGCAGCGCGTCCGCGACGGCCGGCAGCGCCGCGGCGAGCCGGTCCAGTTCGGCGACGTTGACGGCGAACCCCTCGTTCGGCTTCGTCATGATCTCCCCCAGTGATCGTTCATCTACAGGACGTGACTGGTGGACGCGCCGGCCTGCGCGTGGGTTCCCGGTTACGCCACCGCTTTGCGGACCGCGGGGGCGATCTCCTGTGCCCACCGGCCGATGACGACGTCCAGCGGGGTGCCGTCGTCGACGGGGAACAGGGTGAAGCCACCCGCGTCGTGGTCCAGCACGGCGCCCGTCAGCTCCTCGACCCACTGGTCGACCGACCCGCCCACCCAGCGGCCGTGCACGCGCGTGGCCGGGAGCGGGTTCGCGGTGATGCGGCCGGGGAAGTTGTAGATGGTCGCCACGTCCTCGGGTGCGCGACCCGCCCGCGCCGCCGCCTCGTCGACGACGGGGCGGGACTCCCGGTAGCGGGCGCTGAGCCAGTCGGCCGCCCGCCCCGGGATCCAGCCGTCGGCGAGCCGCCCGGTCACCGCCAGCGAGCGGGGGCCGACCGAGCCGGTCCAGATGCGTGGGGTCGCCACCTCGGCCGGCGGGAGGTCCGTGACCTGGTAGAACTCGCCGTCGAAGGTGATCGGGTCGCCGCCGCCGGACAGCAGGCGCACGATCGTGATCGCCTCCTCGAACGCGCGCACGGCCGCCGCGGGACCCAGCTTCGCGACACCCAACCGGGCGATGTCGTCCCAGGAGCCGCCCGCGCCCATGCCCAGCACGACCCGGCCGCCGGAGAGCTGGGACAGGGTCGTCACGGTCCTGGCGAGCAGGGGCGCCGGCCGGGCGGCGTTGGTCACGTTGACCAGCCCCGAGACGTTCGTGGTGCGCCCCAGGAGAAGGCCGATGGTGGCGTAGGCGTCCGGTCGGTCGCCGAGGTAGGGGTGGTCGGCGACGCTGACCACGTCGAGACCGTGCTGGTCCGCGAGCCCCGCGTGGCGGAAGAGGGTGTCCACCGAGTGCACCGCATGGTCGAGACCGATACCGAAGACTGTCATGCTCACTCCAATAGTTCACGTCGTGTACTACTTATAGCACCGGTCCGGTCGGTCGCGCTGCGTCGCTCGGCATGCGGCGGTGGAGGGGCGCCTCCTCGCGGCCGGCTCGAATGCGGCCACGCGACGTGATCTGTCCGGTGTGGACGATCGGTGCAAGGCGATGACCGGCCGAGGGTCGAGCGGCCCCGGAGTCTGGGCGATGAGCGACTCGGAGTCTGGGTGATGGCCGACTCGGAGCTGGGCGATGAGCGGCTCGGGCTTGGCCTCCGGCCCCCGGTTCCATCCTCCCACGCGGCAGCGACAGAACCGGCCTCTGTGGACAACCGCCCGTGGACAACTCCGGGACTGTCGGTTTCCTTGAGTAGACTGGATTCCGGGGGCCGGAGGCCAAGCCCGGCTCACTTATCCCGATTCCCCCGCGTGAACGGTCCGTTCATTTCGGTGGTGATCCACAGCCGGGGTTGGGCGGTCCGGATCTGTGGGACCTCGCCGCTGGGGCTGGATTCGGGGGGCCGGAGGCTGTCCCGCTCCTCCCCGTGCGAACGGGCCGTTGGTGACAGTCGAGACCCGTTCGATGTCGGTGCTGGCAGGTAGCGTGGAACCGGGGGCCGGAGGCCAGGCCTCAGATGTCCGCCAACGCGTCCAGCAGGGCGGCTGCCTTCGTCAGGTCTTCGGAGAACGGTCGGTCCGCGGTCGAGTGGTCCAGGGTCGCGTCGGCCAGGTCGTAGGCGTCGCGGACCGGGGAGTCCAGCAGGTCCGCCGGGCGCATGCGCAACGCCCGCACCGCGGCGACCAGCTCGCACGCCAGCACCTGCCGGTACGCGTCCGCCGCCGCGACGGCCTGGCGGGCCGCCTGGGTCGAGAAGCTCGCGTGGTCCTCCACGCCGCGGGACACGACCGCCGTGCCCAGGGTCACCGGCAGCGCGGCCTGGCGGAGCATCGCCAGCGCGTCGTGGGCCACGTACTCCAGGATCATCACCCCGGAGCTGCCCGGCGGGCCGTCGGCCAGGAACGCCGGCAGGTCGGTGAACGACGGCTCCACCAAGTCGCCGAGCCGGGCGGCCGACAGCTCCGCCACGTGGTGGGTCGTCGCGCGGGCCTGGTCCAGGGCGGTGGCCAGGTAGGCGGTGTGGAAGTGCGCGTGGTGGAAGACGTCGCCGGCGGCGAGCGACACCATCGGGTTCTCGGCGCTGGCGTTGACCTCCACGGTCAGCACCGAGCGCAGGTAGGCCAACGCGTCCAGCGCCGGGCCCTGGACCTGGGGGAACGCGCGCAGCCCGTACGGGTCCTGGATCCGCCGGCCCGGCGGCGGCGTGCCCACCATCCCCAGCAGCCGCCGCATCTCCGCCGCGCACCACACCTGCCCGGGGTGCGGCTTCGCGGCGTGCACGGCCGTCGCGTACGCCTCCGGCGAACCGCCGAGCACGACGTACGACAACGCCGTCACCACGTGGCTCGCCCGCAGCAACCTCTCCAGCGCCAGGCACGCCAGCACCGCCTCCGCGAGCGTCGACGCGTTGCTGCTCATGAACGCCAGCGCGTCGGATGTGTCCATCGGCACCGGCGGCAGGTGCCCGACGGCCCACGGCCGCTCGCCCGCGAGCGTCAGGCCGGTTTCCGCGAGCACGGTCAGGTCACCCGTGCCGATCGCGCCGAACGTGTGCACGCGGGGGAGCGCGCCGGACGTCAACGCGGAAGCCAGCGCCGTCAGCAGCCGCGGGTGCACGCCGGAACCGCCGGCCGCCAGCTGGTTCAGCCGGACCAGCATCATGGCCCGCACGTGCGCGGGCGGCAGCAGCGGACCGGCGCCGCCGGCGTGGCTGCGCAACAGCCGCCGCCCGTGCTCCGGGCTCGAGTCCTCGTCGATGGTCAGGTCGCGGTTCGCGCCGACGCCGGTCGTGCGGCCGTAGATCTCCCGCCGGGCGGACAGGTCGGTGACCAGGCGCCACGCGTCCCAGGCCCGCCGCATGGCCGCCTCGTCCACCGCGACCTCGACGCGCTCCTCCGCCACCTGCCGCACGTCCTCGAGGCGCAGCGTTCGACCGTCCACACTGAACATGAGGGGCAGAGTAGCCATATCGGGAATGTGAACCCCCGAATGGCGGGTCCGTGGTCGCACGACCGGTGGGTAGCGTCCACGGAACGAGTCGACGCGACGCAGGCGGCCTGGCCGTCGCGCGTGAGGACGAGGGGGTGGCCGGGCGGGGCCGCCCCCTCGTTTGCTTGCATGACCGTCATGGCGTTCACGGGTTTCGGCGAGCACGCGATCGACTTCTACGACGGCATCGAGGCCGACAACTCGAAGTCGTACTGGGAGGACAACAAACACCTCTACGCCTCGGACGTCCGTGCGCCGATGGAGGAGCTGCTCTCCGAGCTGGCCCCGGAGTTCGCCGAGGAGACCAGCCGGGTGACCGTCTTCCGGCCGTACCGGGATGTCCGGTTCGCCCGCGACAAGACGCCGTACAAGACGCACTGCGGCGGCGTCATCGAGTACGGGCGCGGCGCCGGCGCGTACTACGTCGAGGTGGGGCCGCCCGGGCTGCGGGTCGGCGGCGGGTGCTTCCACCTCCAGGCCGACCAGCTGGCCCGGTTCCGCACGGCGGTCGACGAGGACGTCCACGGCAAGGTGCTCGCGGACATCGTCGCCAGGCTGGAGCGGGCGGGCTGGGAGCTCAAGGGTGACCGGCTGAAGTCCAGGCCGCGCGGCGTCGACCCGGACCATCCGCGCATCGACCTGCTGCGGCACCGCTCCCTCTACGTGATGCGGGTCTGGCCGCCGGACGACGCGCTGCACGAGCGCGAGACCGTCAACCGGGTGCGGAAGGCGTTCCGGGCGCTGCGGCCCATCAACGAGTGGGCGCGCGACCACGTGGGCGTCTCCGAGATCCCCCGGCGCCGCTAGCCGGGTATTCCGCACATGGACCGCTGACTTGCGGCGATCATCGGGACGCTGCTCCGGCTCAAGCTCGTGATCAGCCAAAACTCGATCATGTGCGGAAAACGGCGCCGCTAGCCGGCCCGCCTACCCGGACCTCGCACGACGATCACGGGAGCGGGCCTAGCCGCCAGAGGTCGTTCGCGGTTGTTCCGAGCCGCTGCCCGGGGGTGTCGTCCTCGGGGTCGTCGCGGGCGGCTCCGGGGCCGGCGTCGACGTGTGGATGGCTGGCCTGGCCGGCTCGACCGGCTTCGGCGGCGTCGTCGCGTACGCGATACCCACGACGATCGCGATGATCACCGCGATCGTGGCGGCAGCGGCGACCACCACGCGGTAGTGCGGGCCCAGCCGCCTGCGGAGCGTGGCCAGGCCGCGGGCGCTCTGGCTCTTGACGGTCCCGGTGGACAGCCCCAGCTCCTCGGCCGTCTCCTCGACGCTCAGGTCGTGCAGGTACCGCAGCACCAGCACCTCCTGCTGCCTGGGCGCCATGTTCGACAGCGCGCCGAGCACGAGCGTCCGGTCGTCGAAGCCGTCCTGCGCCACGCCGGTGTCCGGCACCGAGGGAGTCAGCTCCTCGCGGTCGTGCCGCCGCCGCTCGTTGAGGTACACCCGCAGCACGACCTTCCGCGCGTAGGCGTCGAGGGTCTCGTGCCGCAGGCGGGGCCACACGCGGTACAGCGTGAGCAGCGCGATCTGGGTGATGTCCTCGGCCTGGTGCCAGTCGTGGCACAGCGAGTAGGCGGTCGCGCGCAGCGACCGCACCCGGGCACCGAAGTACCGGGCGAACTCGTCGTCCCACGGCGAGCCCTGCCCGGTACCTCGGTTCACGGCGTCCAGTGTCACCGAGCCGGGCGCGGTGTCGTCGGCGACGGGGTGGTCGCCGGGGGGTTGGGTGCCGGCGGGGTCGTGGCGATGTGCGTGTCCGTCGGCGGCCTGGGCCCCGGGCTGGTGGGGATCGGCGGGGTGGTCGCCGGGTGGCTGGGCGCCGGTGTCGTCGCCGGCGGCTCACCGACCGGCGGGGTGGTGGCCGGCGGCTCACCGACCGGTGGCGTGGTCGCCGGCGGCTCGCCCACCGGTGGCGTGGTGGCCGGCGGGCTGGTCGGCGCCGGCGTGGTGGCCGGTGGCGTCGTCTGCGGTCCACCCGCCGGCGCCGGCGTGCCGCCGGTCGCGGCGATGGCCGTGCCCGTGATGGCTCCGCCGACTACCACCAGACCGGCCACGACCAGCCCGATCCGTGTTCCTCGACCTCGCACATGTCCTCCTCGTGCTCGGGCGCGGCCGGAGTGCCGCGACCCCCTTCACCAGTTGATAGGGCCGCGAGCGGGGCGAGGTTGCAGCGAGTTCCGCGCGGGTGCCAGGAGGCCGGCGGACCAACACAGGGATAACTTTCTGGATCGATCCGCCCGTTACCGATGAGTATTTCAGGATCGTTCCAGCGTGGAGGGTTAAGCTACCTAGCCGTGAGTCGACGAGCGAAGATTGTCTGCACCCTGGGACCGGCGACAGCCACCCCGGAGAAGGTGCGCGACCTGGTCGCGGCCGGTATGGACGTCGCGAGAATGAACTTCAGCCACGGCAGCCACGGGGACCACAAACAGGTCTACGACCTGGTGCGCTCCGCTGCCGACGAGGCCGGTCGGGCCGTGGGCGTCATGGGCGACCTGCAGGGTCCCAAGATCCGCCTCGGCACGTTCGCCGGGGGCAAGGCCGAGTGGCGTGTCGGCGACGTGGTCCGGATCACCGTCGAGGACATCGAGGGCACCCACGACCGCGTCTCGACGACCTACAAGGGTCTGGCCAGGGACGCGAAGCAGGGCGACCGCCTCCTGCTCGACGACGGCAACATCGGCATGACCGTCCTCGACGTCGAGGGTTCCGACGTGGTCTGCGAGGTCACCGAGGGCGGCATGATCAGCTACAACTAGGGCATCTCGCTGCCCGGCATGGACGTGTCGGTGCCGGCCATGTCCGACAAGGACATCGAGGACCTGGAGTTCGCGCTCCAGCTCGGCGTGGACTTCATCGCGCTGTCGTTCGTCCGTTCGCCGGCCGACATCGACCTGGTGCACCAGGTCATGGACCGGGTCGGGCGCGGCCGCCTGCCGGTCATCGCGAAGCTGGAGAAGCCCGAGGCCGTCTCGAACCTCGAGGCGATCGTGCTGGCGTTCGACGGCGTGATGGTCGCGCGTGGTGACCTGGGCGTCGAGCTGCCGCTGGAGCAGGTGCCGCTGGTGCAGAAGCGCACGATCCAGATCGCGCGCGAGAACGCCAAGCCGGTGATCGTGGCCACCCAGATGCTGGAGTCCATGATCAACAACTCGCGTCCGACGCGTGCCGAGGTCTCCGACGTCGCCAACGCGGTGATCGACGGCGCGGACGCGGTCATGCTCTCCGGCGAGAGCAGCGTCGGCCGGTACCCGATCGAGACGGTCAGGACGATGAGCCGCATCGTCGAGGCGGTCGAGAGCGAGTCCACGGTGGCGCCGCCACTGACCCACGTTCCCCGCACCAAGCGCGGCGTGATCTCCTACGCGGCCCGCGACATCGGCGAGCGCCTCAACGCGAAGGCCCTGGTCGCGTTCACGCAGTCCGGTGACACGGTCCGGCGGCTCGCCCGGCTGCACACGCACCTGCCGCTCCTGGCGTTCACCCCGGAGCCGTCCGTGCGCAGCCAGCTGTCGCTGACCTGGGGTGTCGAGACGTTCATGGTGCCCGAGGTGGACTCCACCGACCTCATGGTCCGCCAGGTCGACAACGCGATGCTGTCCATCGGCCGGTACCAGCCGGGTGATCTGGTGGTGGTCGTGGCGGGCTCTCCGCCGGGGACGGTCGGCTCGACTAACCTCATCCGAGTCCACCGGCTCGGGGAGGAAGACCACGCCTGAGCCCTTCTCGGCGCCAGGAGTGGTTCATGACCGAAGCGGCCCGGCAGGCAGCCGCTGATTTCGACGGAACCGGGGCCATGCGCGGCCAGCCCGTGCTCGACCGGCTGGTCGCGCTCCTGGACCTCGAGCGCATCGAGGAGAACTTCTTCCGCGGGGTGAGCCCGGCGCACTCGACCGTGCGGGTGTTCGGCGGGCAGGTGGCCGGGCAGGCGCTGGTCGCGGCCGGCCGCACGGTCCCGCCGGAACGCAAGGTGCACTCGCTGCACGCGTACTTCATCCGGGGTGGGGACCCGAGCGTCCCGATCGTGTACGAAGTGGACCGCATCCGTGACGGTCGTTCGTTCACCACCCGCCGGGTCATCGCGATCCAGCACGGCAAGGCGATCTTCGCGCTGTCCGCGTCGTTCCAGAAGCCGGAGCCCGGCATCGACCACGCGGAGGCGATGCCCGACGTGCCGGCGCCGGACGAGCTGCCGTCGCGGGAGGAGTCCATCAGGGAGTACGCGGAGAAGCTGGGCCCGATGGCGCGCATGCCGCGGCCCATCGACGTCCGGTACGTCAGCGAGCCGCCGTGGGCGCTGCGCGGCAAGGGCAACGCGGCACGCAACCAGGTCTGGATGCGCGCGGACGGCATCCTGCCCGACGACGACCTGCTGCACGTGTGCGTCCTGACGTACGCGTCGGACATGACGCTGCTGGACTCGATCCTCGTGCGCCACGGCGTGTACTGGGGCTTCGACAAGGTGATCGGCGCCAGCCTCGACCACGCGCTGTGGTTCCACCGACCGTTCCGCGCGGACGAGTGGGTCCTGTACGACTGCGCCTCGCCGACGGCCTCGGGAGCACGCGGCCTGGCGACGGGCCGCTTCTTCACCCAGGACGGCACGCTCATCGCGACGGTGGTCCAGGAGGGCCTGCTCCGCGTCGGCCAGGACTGACCGCACGCGTCTGGCCCACCACCATGCCCATGGTGGGTGATTGTCGTCGCGGTCGCAGGGTAGGACGATTCTTCACCAACACCCCTGCGATCCTGGAGGCGCGATGCGTGCCCGCCTGGTTTGTCTGTTAGCCCTCATAGCCCTGGTCTTCGGCGCCGCGCCCGTCGTCGCGCAGGACCGCGGTGGTCTCACCGCGGACCTCGACACCATCCTCAGCGCCGCCGGGCTCGAGGGCGCGGACCTCGGGCTCGTCGTGCGCACCGTCGACGGCCAGACCGTCTACCGCCGCGACGCCGACCGGCGCCAGCAGCCCGCCTCCAACCTCAAGCTCGTCACCTCGGCCGCCGCGCTCGACGTCCTCGGGCCGGACTACCGGTTCGCGACGACCGTGCACACCACCGGTCGCCGCCACGGGCCGGTGCAGGACGGCGACCTCTACCTCAGGGGCACCGGCGACCCGACCATGCTCGCGGCCGACTACGACGCCCTGGCCAAGAAGGTCGCCGACACCGGCGTCCGGGTCGTCACCGGCAGGCTGTACGCCGACGACACCTGGTTCGACGACGTGCGGCTCGGCACCGGCTGGGCCTGGGACGACGAGCCCTACTACTACAACGCGCAGGTCTCGGCGCTGACCGCCGCTCCGGACACCGACTACGACGCCGGGTCGATCATCATCCGGGTCGCGCCGGGGGCGAACGGGAAGGCCGTGGTCACGACCGACCCGCCCACCGACTACGTGACCATCGCGAACACCGCCGTCACCGGAGCGGCGGGGTCGCCCAACACGATCAGTGTCGACCGCGTGCACGGTGCGAACAGGTTCACCGTCACCGGCTCCATCCCGGCGGGTGGCACGCCCACGAACGAGTGGATGGCGGTGTGGGAGCCGACGGGCTACGCGGCGGCGCTGTTCCGCGCGGCGCTCGGCAGGTACGGCGTGCGGGTGCTCGGCTCGACGGCCAGGGCCGCGGTCCCGGCAACCAACACCGAGGTCGCCGACCGGCAGTCCATGCCGCTCCGCGAGCTGCTGGTGCCGTTCCTGAAACTCTCCAACAACCTGCACGCCGAGATACTCGTCAAGGCCATGGGCCGCGCGGCGAAGGGCGCCGGCACCTGGAGCGCCGGGCTGGCCGCCGTCGCGAGCCGCCTGCCCGCCTACGGCATCGACCCAGCGCGACTGTCCCTCGAGGACGGTTCCGGACTGTCCAGGATGGACCAGATCTCACCGGACCAGCTGGCCAGCCTGCTGGGTGCCGCGCGGAGCCGGCCGTGGTTCCCCGAGTGGTACGAGGCCCTGCCCATCGCGGGCAGGACGGACCGCATGGTGGGCGGCACCCTGCGTAGCCGGATGCGCGGCACGGCCGCGGAGGGCCGGGTGCACGCGAAGACCGGGTCGCTGACCGGGGTGAGCAGCCTGTCCGGATACGTCACTACTACGAATGGTCAACTCTGGGTGTTCTCGATGGTCACCAACGACGCCATTGGGGTGAATGTGAAAACGCTCGAGGACGCGGTAGCGATACGCCTTGCACAGGAAGGAAGTGCCGCTCGTACCACGACCGGCGCGCCGGACCTGACAGGCGAGACGTCCGAACTGGAATGTAGCTGGGTCAAGGCATGCTGATGGGAAATCTCGTGTGGACAGACATCTGACGGCTTGTCCGACAAGGAGGGCGAAGAAGAGGCGGGTCCGGAACCGGTCGGGGGAAGGTTCCGAACCCGCCACTCATCGGGCGGCACGGGGAGATGTGGGGGAGACGTGCCGTCCGAACCGTGCCGCGGTGGATCTGTCGGGGAGCGCAGCCGCGGCACGGGAATCCATGTTGTCAGCTGCCGAAGGCCACCTGCCTGCGGATGGGCCGCGTGGTCTCCTCCGGCGTTTCTCCCTCGGTCACCACCAGGCAGAGGTGGGCGGTGAGGTAGGCGCGGCAGGGTGCCGGCGCGCGGCCGAACCTGCGGTTGCGGCAGCTCGGGCAGCGCCCGCGCTCGTCCGGCGAGTGCTCGTCGAGCACCGCCCGCAACGCCTCGACCAGGCGGGGCAGCTCGAACCGCGCCATGATCGCCGCCGCGCGTTCGTCGCCGAACTGGGCGCGGTAGGTGATGTCGGTCAGGTAGTCGGCCAACGATCTTTCCAACTCGACAAAGATCGGACTACTACGCACCGTGACTCCCCTGCGTGTGTAGCCAAAGGTCTAACCTGTGCCTGGTCCGAGTTGCGCGAACCTGACCCACGCGTCAGATTGCTACTCGGACGGATACTGGATGGACCGGGCCAGTGGAATGCCCGCCGGCTTGCCTAGTACCTTGCGCTGAGCGAAGCGCACATTGCAACTTGCAGTACACGATTGGGTGAAGAGCAAGAAGGCACCGTGCGTTCGCTTGTTCTCGGCATGCAGTCTTGGGCCGCGTTCACGAGAATTCCTCGTGATCCGTGTCCAAGTGAGAACATCAATCTTCGCGAACCGTCCAATGGAAGAGGTGATCCATGTCGCGAGGTCCAAGCCCGACGGTGCGCCGTCGTCGGCTGGCGGCCAGGCTGCGTGAGCTGCGCGAGAACGCCAACCTGACGATCGACGAGGTCGGCGAGAGGCTGGAGTGCTCGGCGTCGAAGATCAGTCGCATCGAGACCGGGCACGTCGGCGTAACTCCGCGCGATGTACGCGACATGCTCGAGGTGTACGGCGTCGGCGACGACGAACGGGACACACTCGTGCAGCTGGCCCGCGAGGCCCGCAAGAAGGGCTGGTGGCACGCCTTCAACGAGGCGTTCACCGGTGCGTTCGTCGGCCTGGAGGCCGACGCGTCGTTCCTGCACACTCACCACCAGCTGCTCGTTCCCGGACTGCTGCAGACCGAGGCGTACACCCGCGCGGTGATCCGCGCGATCCGGCCCGACATCGGAGAGGCCGATGTGGAGCTTCGCGTGCGCGCCAGGATGTCCAGGCAGAAGCTGCTGATCGAGGAGTCGAACCCGCCGGAGTACTGGGCGGTGCTCGACCAGGCCGCGGTGGAGCGGTCCGTCGGTGGCCCGGAGGTCATGCGTGAGCAGCTCAAGCAGCTGGTCGAGGTGGCGATGCTGCCGAACGTCACGCTCCAGGTGGTGCCCTTCGGCACCGGTGCACACGCCGGCATGGAGGGTCCGTTCCTCATCCTCGGCTTTCCCGAGCAGGCGGATCCGGACGTCGTCTATGTTGAGTACTCGACTTCGGGCGTCTACTTGGAACAGCCGGAGGAAGTGCACCGATACACGTTGATCTTCGACCACTTGCGTGCGGCGGCGTTGAAGCCCGACGACACCGTCGAACTGATCGACAGGACAGCCGACCGGATGTCCTGAGGTAGGAAATCGAAGGGAGCAGGGTGTGATCGACCTTTCCGAAGCGCGGTGGCGCAAGAGCAGCCGCAGCGGCGCCCAGAACGACTGCGTGGAGCTGGTTGTGGCCACGGTCGGGACCGCGGTGCGTGACTCGAAGAGCCCGGCGGCGGGTCACGTCTCGTTCGCCACCGCGGACTGGGGTGCCTTCATGGGCGCCGTCAAGGACGGTCGCCTCGACGTCTGACGTCCGAAGGTGACTCCTGAGTGAACGCGAAGGTGCTCTCCTGACCCCGGAGCACCGATCCACCTACCAACCCCTTACCCGGGCGATCAGTGCCACAACTGCCTGATCTCCCGATGCCGGCCGGCCGTCCTCAGCGCCAACCTGAGGTCTCTGACGCTCACGAGCACCGCGATTTCGCTGACAGGGAACGCCGCCGATGAACAGAACGTCTCGCCTTTCGAAAATGACGCGCGCCCGCCCCCGTGGGGCGTGACAGTATGCAGCACGTGGCTCGTCTGGGATCAGGGATACCGCTCGTCGCGCGTGACCGGGAGCTCGACCGGCTGAGGGGTGTGTTCGAACAGGCCGCGGCGGGTACCGCGACCGCCGTGCTGATCTCCGGGGACGCCGGGGTCGGCAAGACCAGGCTCACCGACGAGCTCGCCGTCGCCGCGCGGGACAAGGGCGCGATCGTGTTGACCGGCCGCTGCCTCGACGCCGGCGAGACCGGCCTCCCCTACCTGCCGTTCGCCGAGGCGATGTCGCAGATCCCCGACCGCGAGCAGGCCGTGCTCGCCCACCCCGCGCTGGCCAGGCTCTTCCCGGACGTGACGCTCCCCGCGGGCGAGCGCCAGGACAGCAACCTCTCCGCCATCAGCGCCGTCGTGCCCGGCCTCGGCGGGCGGGTCGGCAACCGGCCGGAGCAGGACATCGGCCAGCTCCAGCTGTTCGACGCGGTGCACGCGCTGCTCACCGACCTCGCCGCGGCCGCGCCGGTGGTGCTCGTCCTCGAGGACCTGCACTGGGCCGACGGCTCCACCCGGCGCCTGCTGTCGTTCCTGGTCGCACGGCTGCGCGGGCAGCGGGTCATGATCGTCGGCACCTACCGCGGCGACGACCTGCACCGCCGCCACCCGCTGCGCCCGCTGCTCGCCGAGCTGGTCCGCCAGCCCGCGCTGGAGCGCATGGATCTCACGCCGTTCAACCCCGCCGACTCGCGGCAGTTCGTCGCCGCGCTGGCCGACGACGGGCTGCCGGACGACCTGGTCCGCGAGGTCGCCGGGCGCTCGGAGGGCAACGCGTTCTTCGCCGAGGAGCTGCTCGCCGCGTACACCGAGGACGGGGAGAGCCTGCCGGCCACGCTGGTCGACGTGCTGCTGGCGAGGGTCGAGCGGCTGAGCGAGACCGCGCAGCACGTGGTCCGCGTCGCGTCCGTGTCCGGTCGTCGGGTACCGCACGCCGACCTGCTCGCGGTGTCCGAGCTGGCTGAACCGGAGCTGGAGGAGGTGCTGCGCGAGACGGTGCAGCACCACGTGCTGGTGGCGGTGCAGCAGCAGGGGATGGACTTCTACGCGTTCCGCCACGCGTTGCTGCGGGAGGCCGTGTACGGCGACCTGCTGCCCGGCGAGCGGGTCCGCCTGCACGCCGCGTACGCCCGCCACCTCGCCGGCGGCACCGGGCCGCGTGGCGCGGCCGGGGCGCTCGCCCACCACAGCATGGAGAGCCACCAGCTGCCGCAGGCGCTGTCCTCCTCCATCGTGGCGGCGAAGGAGGCGCAGGCCGCGGGCGCGCCCGCGGAGGCGCTCGAGCACTACGAGCTGGCGCTCAAGCTGTGGGACGCGGTGGGAGTCGCGGACCGGCCCGGCGGGTGGGACGAGGTGACGCTGCTGCGCAAGGCGTCGTTCATGGCCGGCCGCTCCGGCGAGCCGGAGCGCGCGGTGTCGTTCGCGCGGTCGGCGGTGAAGCTCGCCGACGAGGCGGGTGACCGGGACACGGCCGCCATGATGCGCAGGCGGCTCGCGTCCGCCCTGTTCGTGCTCGAGGGCCGGGAGCAGGAGGCGCGGGAGACCATCGAGCAGGCGTGGGAGATGGTCGAGGACGCGCCCGCCAGCTGCGAGAAGGCGTGGATCCTCGCCGTGTACGCGCTGATCCTGCGCAGCATGCGGGAGCCGGAGGAGGCGCGGAAGTTCGCCGAGCTGGCCGTGTCGGACGCGCGGGAGTGCGACGAGCTGGGCGTGGTCGCGGACGCGCTGGTCACCCTCGCCGCGCTCGACGAGCAGAACGGGCACGTCGCGGAGGGCAGGGCGCGGCTGCGGGAGGCGATCCAGCTCGCACGCGACGACTGCGAGCTGAGCGTCGAGCTGCGGGCCAGGCACTACCTCGCCCTCAGCACCTACGAGCAGGGCGAGCTGGACGACGCCGTGCGGATCATCGACGAGGGCATCGAGCGGGCCCGCGGCACCGGGCTGACCTGGAGCACGTACGGGTTCGAGCTGCGGGCCATCAAGGTCATCGCCCGCTACACCCGCGGCGACTGGGACGAGAGCGAGGCGGCCGCCGAACCGCCGGGCATGCGCGTGTCCAACACGGTGTCCGCGCGGCTCGCGGCGATCGGCAGCCACGTGATGGTCGGCCGCGGCCGGCTGGTCGAGGTGGCGCGGCTCTCGGCCGAGCTGCGGTCGGAGTGGCACCGGGACTTCCAGATCGGCGCGACCATGGGGGCCACCGGCGCCGAGCTCGCGCTGTGGCAGGGCCGGCCCGAGGAGGGCGCGCGGCTCGTGCGGGAGGTGCTGGAGTGGGCGGAGCGGATCGGCGGGCAGTTCGCGCTCGTGAACATCCGGCTCGGCGCGCTCGGCGTGGCGCTCTACGCCGAGCTGGCGGAGCGGGCGGCGCGGCGCAAGGACGACGTGGAACGGCAGGCGGCGGTCGAGGAGGGCACGCGGCTGGTCGAGCTGGCACGCACGACCGCCGAGTTCGGCCGGCCCCGTACCGGCACGCTCGGACCGGAGGGGCGGGCGTGGCTCGCGCGGGCCGAGGCGGAGCTGAGCCGGCTGCGTGGTGACAGCGACCCCGCGCGGTGGGCGATGGCCGTCGAGGCGTTCGGGTACGGCGCGGTGTACGAGCAGGCCGTGTGCCGGTGGCGGCTCGGCGAGGCGTTGCTGGGCGCCGAGCGCCGCGACGAGGCGGCGCTCGCGTTGCGTGCCGCCGACGAGGTGGCCAACCGGCTGGACGCCCGCCCGCTGCGCGACGCGCTGCGCAAGCTGGCCAGGCGCGGCCGCATCGCGCTGAGCGACGGCGTGACGCCGAGGGAGACGCTGGACCCCTTCACCCCGCGCGAGCGGTCGGTGCTGAAGCTCGTCGCACTGGGCCGGACCAACCGCCAGGTCGGGGACGAGCTGTTCATCAGCGAGAAGACGGTCAGCGTGCACCTGTCCCGGATCATGGCGAAGCTGGGCGCCACCCGACGCGCGGAGGCGGTGGCCATCGCGTACGACCGGGGGTTGCTGGAGGAACAGAGCGCCTGAGCGGTTCCCCGGCGGCGACCTGGTCCTGGTCCGGAGTGCCTAGGCCCGCGCGAGCCGGACCGGTGCGACGGGCACCGCGACGAGTAGCACCAGGCCGATCGACGCCAGTTCCTTCTCGTGCCGGCGGAACCACCCGCGCGGCGCGGTGGCCGAGGGCGGCCGTTCGGCCGTGACCTCCAGCGCGTAGGCGACCTGTCCACTGACGGACACGGCCAGGCCGTCGTGCCGCCGGGTGAAGTCGATCAGGCAGTCGCCGGCCGAGATGACGGTGTTCGGCGCGCGGAAGTCGTGGTGCCGCTGGGTGAACGCGTGCCCGGCGGCGGCCGAGACGCTGGGTGTCGCCGACCCGAGTCCGCGGATCATCACTCCCTTGGCCACCGTGCCGAGCGCGTCGAGTGCCGCCGTCCTGAGCGGCGAC
>NZ_JBJMIE010000740.1:0-9880 GCF_045807065.1 Actinophytocola sp.
GCGGGCGGGGAGGTGGGCATGACCGGGGCCGGTTCGAGCCAGCTGACCCTGCGGTCGGGGTGGAAGAAGCGGGGGAAGGTCTCGTCGCCGGGGTGGCTGTCCCACCAGCGGCCCCGCTCCAGCACCAGGGTCCGCACACCTGCGCGCGCGAGCCGCAGTGCCGCGACCGAACCGCCGAAGCCGCTGCCCACCACCACGGCCCGGTAGACCTCCTCGCGGGCGGTGCGGGCGGTGCGGGCGGCTGCCGTGGCGGAGCCGGGCACCGCGGCCGCGGCGACGGCCGCGCCGACGCCGATGAGCACGCTACGTCGCGACAGGGGTTGTCCGTGATCCATGTCAGTTCCTCACTCGTGGTGTTCGTGCCCCCGGCACCGTGCCGGCGGGTGCGGTGCCGACGATCAGGACCGCGCCGGCAGGAGCGAGACGGGGACGTCGACGTGGCGTGCGCGGAGGAACTCGCCCAGCGACTTGCCGAGCTGGTCCAGCGACAGTCCCGCGGAGCTGCTGGGGCCGAGATAGCCCTGCAGCACGAAGCAGAGACCGCGTAGTTTCGGCAGTTCGTAGCGCTCGACGGTGGTCGCCGTGGGCGACGCGAGCAGTTCGACGAGCCGGTCGGTGGTGAGGAAGGAGAGCAGCCAGGGGTAGGCGTCGTCCTGGCTCACCCAGAAGCCGAGGTTGGCGTTGCCCGCCTTGTCACCGACCCGCGCGTGCACGACGTGGCCGAGTGGCCGCCGGACGGTCGGGCCGAAGGACGCCAGGTCGGCCGGTGGGGTGCGGGTGCCGGCCGGCTGTCCGCCGTAGGGCCGCGTGCCGGACGGGGGCGGGATGTCCACGACCCGGCCGTCGGGCAGGTGGGCCTGGTGCCGCAGGCTGTCCTGGCGGACCAGACCGGGCCAGTAGTCGATGCGTGCCTGCGCGGAGTCGGCGAAGATCTGGGTGATCTCGGTGTAGAAGCCCGGGAACCCGCCCAGCCAGTAGGAGTTGAGCTGGGCGACGAACGCTTCGACCTGCGCCGCGGTGGCCGCGGCGACGGTGACCTTCACCGGGACGGTGGCCTGCCACTGGTCCGCCGGGTCCTCGACGGCCCGGCCGCAGACGAACAGCCGCAGCTTCCGCACCCGGGCCTCGCCGGCGGCGAGCTCGGCCTGCCGCCGGAGCACCTCGACCTTCTCGTCGATCTGCAGTCCGGTCGCGAAGTACCACATCGAGCCGCGGTAGCCCGCCCGCAGGTGCATCCCGACGCGGGTGGTCTCGACCGGGGCACTGCCCTTCGCGCCGCTGACCCGCACCCGGTCCGGCCCCTCCTGGGTGACCGTCACCGAGTCGGTGTGCCAGGTGACGTCGGGGTTGAGGTACCGCGGTCCCTGGATCTCGTAGACCAGCTGGGCGGTGACCGTGTCGACGGTGACCATGCCGCCTTCGCCCGCCCGTTTGGTGATGACGCAGTCACCGTCGTCGGCGACTTCGGCGATGGGGAACCCCGGGACGACGATGCCGGGCACGGCGGTGAAGCCGGTGAAGTTGCCGCCGGTGGCCTGCGCGCCGCACTCGATGATGTGCCCGGCGGCGACCGCGCCCGCGATCCTGTCCAGCTCGTCGCGTCCCCATCCGTGCCACCAGGCGGCCACACCGCTGATCAGGGAGGCGTCGGCGACCCGACCGGTGATGACGATGTCGGCGCCCGCGTCCAGTGCCGACTTCACCCCCCAGGCCCCCAGGTAGGCGTCGGCCGCCAGCACGTGCCGCTCGTCGGTGTCCAGCGACTCGCCGGTGTCGGTGTTGACCAGCTGCCCCTCGGCGGCCAGCCGGTCGACCTCCGCGTACAGGTCGTCGCCGGTCACACCGGCGACACGAAGGTCCAGCCCGCCCGTCCGCACCGCGTCGCGGATCTTCTCCGCCAGGGCGAGGGGCGCGTGCACGCCGGCGTTGGTCACGATCTTCAGCTTCTTCTCGGCCACCGCGGGGAGCTCCGGCAGCAGCTGCGCGACGAACAGGGGGGAGAAGAACTCGCGGTGCTTCTCCGGCTCGTCGATGAAGCGGGCCGTCATCATGGACTCGATGAACTCGGTCATCGAGTCGCCGATCAGCGCGTCGACGGGCTCCCCGTGGACGGCCTCCTTGAAGGCGGCGAACCGGTCCCCCATACCACCGGAGAAGCTGGCGATGCGGACCGGACGGCGCGGGGACATGACGTACCTCCTTGGTCGAAGCTGCCCGACGGCGGGTTGTCGCGTTCAGGTCAGGACGTAGGAGCCGGGTGCGGGGTCCGTGGCCGGATGGCGGTCGCTGCCCAGTGGCGGGGGCGTGCGTTGGGGGCCCGCGCGGTCGGCGAGCCAGCGGGCCCACGCCCGCCACCAGGTGTCGTGGTACTCGGTGGTGCCGGCCAGCCACGCGTGCGGTTCGTCGACGTCGTCCGGGCCGCCGGTCCGGTAGCTCGCCCCGGAGTCCGGCGGGGCCACGACCGCGGCGATGTGGCCGCCGGAGGCGAGGTGGAAGCGCACGTCGCCGGGGAACAACCGCACCGTCCGGTAGGCGGAGGTCCAGGGCACGAGGTGGTCGTCGTGCGCCGCGACCACGAAGAGGTCCTGGGTGACGCGGTCGAGCCGGAGCCGCCGCCCGGCGAGCTCGGCGGTCCCCCGCGCGAAGGCGTTGTCCAGCAACAGGTTCCGCAGCAGGTACTGCTGTGCTCGGTGGGGGACGTGCACCGTGTCGCAGTTCCAGTACAGGACGTCGTAGGCGGGCGCGGTCTCACCCATCAGCCAGCCGGCCCGCAGCCGCGACCAGATCAGCTCGTCCGGGCGGAGCAGCCGGAAGAACGCCTCGAGGGCCTGGCCGTCGAGCACACCCCGGGCGGAGGTCAGGGCTTCCACCAGTCGCAGACCGGGGCCTCGCAGGAGCCAGCCGGTGGCGCCGGTCCGGGTGAGGGCGGTGATGTCGGCGAAGTCGGCGAGCGTGTTCAGCGCGGTGACGCTGCGCACCCGCGGTCGGTGGTCGTCGTCCAGCCAGGCGGCGAGCATCAGGGCGATCAGGCCGCCGAGGCACGCGCCGAACAGGTTCACCTCCTCCGCGCCGGTGATGTCCCGCACCGCGGCGAGGGCGGGGAGCAGGGAGTCCCGGACGTAGTGGTCGTAGCCGACGTGCCGCTGGGAGGCGTCCGGGTTCCGGTAGCTGATCATGAAGACGGTGTGCCCGTGGTCGACCGCCCACCGCACGACGCTGCGTCCTGGCGTCAGGTCGGCGATGTAGAACTTGTTGACCCAGGGTGGGCAGCACAGCAGCGGGACGGAGTGGACACTCGTCGTCCGCGGCTCGTACTGGATCAGCTCCATGAGGCGGTTGCGGAACACGACCCTGCCCGGAGTGGTCGCCAGGTCCCGGCCGACGGTGAACGCCTGCCGGTCCACCAGCGACGGCAGGCCCCGGTTGTGCCGGAGGTCGGCCAGCAGGTGCGCGGCGCCACGGAAGAGGCTCTGCCCTCGCGTCCGCACCGCCTTGCGCAGCGCGGCCGGGTTGGCCGGCAGCAGGTTCGGCGGTGCCAGGGCGTCGACGGCCAGCCGGATCAGGAACTGTGCGGCGCGCCGGTCAGCCGGCGGCAGCGGGAGAACCTCCGCTGTCCGGTCGGCGAGGTGTGCGGCGGTGAGGTAGGTGCCGCGCAGGGAACGGAAGTAGCGGTTGGCCGACCACGCCGGGTCGAGGAAACGCGGATCCCGCGGCATGGTGTCAACGGTGGTCGTGGAGGTCATCCTTCACCGTCCACAGTGGATCCAGCGCTGGGCTCGTCGCGGATGAACGGGCTCAGCGCGTCGACGAATCCCACGTGGCTGTCGAGGTAACCGACGTGGCCGGCGGTCGCCAGGACGGCGAACCGTCCACGCGGGAGCTTCCTCGCCGCCCGGACCCCCTGCCAGATCGGGAAGACCTCGTCGGTCAGCCCCCAGATCACCATGGTCGGCATCGACAGGTCACCGAGGCGGTGGGCGACGCTGTAGTGGCGGCGCTGCCCGGTCGGGCCGACCGCCATCCGCACCATCCGCAGGGACGTGGACAGCAGCGTCCGCGACTCGGTCAGCCGGATCTGGTCGCGCCACTCCCGCACGCCGACGCGCCACGGCTGCCGCAGCTGCGCAAGGCTCATCAGGGCTCGCGCGACGCCGGCGCCGGGCAGGAGCAGCGCGGTGATCGCGAGGTCCACGGCCCAGCCCGGCAGCAGGGCGCCGGCGACGAGGGAGGGGTTCACCGCGCGGCCGAGGCCGGCGGAGTCCATGAGCACCAGCCGCGTCACGCGCTCGGGGTGCTCCAGCGCGAAGGTGGCCGCGATGAGGCCGCCGGCGGAGTGCCCGAGCACGGTCGCCTCGTCGATGGCCATCGCGTCGAGGAAGGCGCCGACGAAGGACACCAGGGCGTCGAGGCACACCTGCGCCTGCGGGCTCGTGCCGCTGAAGCCGGGCAGCGACACGGCGATCACCCGGTGCGTGCCCCGGAACTCGGCGACGACGGGCAGCCAGCTGCGGAAAGTGGTGATGTTGCCGTGCACCAGGAGCAGCACCGGTCCGCTGCCCGCTTCCAGGTACACCGTGGACAGGCCCTGGACCATGACCCGGTGCTGGCCGATCGCATCGTTACTCACAGCGCGTTCTCACCTTCCTGGCTGTCTGCCCGCGTCCTGCCGCCCTCGCTCGCCACCACCCGCACAGCCACTCCCCGTGCCTGGCAGACGCACAGTCCGCCGGCCGACACCCGCCCGTCGGCGACCACGTACCGCCCGGTGGCATCGCGACCGTTCCCGGTGATGTCCAGGTCGACGACGAGCTGGTCACCGGTGGGTGGGACCTCGCCGTGGTGGGTCCAGGTGAGCCGGCGGCCCGCCGCGGGCGTCTGGAAGCGGGCACCGGGCCCGGTCGGTTCCGCACCGAGCAGGTCGAGCTGCAGCAGCTGGGACATCGACTCCAGTGCGAGGCTGCCGGGCAGGACCGGATCCTGGAAGACGTGCGCCGTGAAGTACCAGTCCCCGGGGTCGACGTCCTTCTCGGCACGCAACCGGCCGAGCCCTGCCGAGCCGCCGTCCCGCCACAGCCCGGTCACCCGGTCGAGCATCAGCAGCATCGAGCCGGCCAGCCGGGGCCGGCCGCCGAACAGGTGCCGTGGCCGGGTTCGCAGGTCGATCGGGGGCCCGTCGGGACCTGGCGGAAGCTCCTCCGCCGGGAGGGCCGACGGCGGTGCCGTGGCTCCGGCCGGCAGCAGTCCGAACGTGGTCTCGAGGGTGAGCAGGGGTTCGTCACGGACGTGGCAGGTGACGTCGAAGGCGCAGACAGTGGTGCCGTCGGTGTCGCGGACGTCGGTCAGGTCCGCGGTGGTCCGGACGACTCCGGTGGACGGCCGCAACTCGCGGTGCACCGTGAGCGCGCCGCTGAGGTTGCGCAGGCGTGCGCCTCCTCGTGCCAGGCCCAGGTGCCCGACGAGCCAGGAACAGGGCTGTGCCGCGAGCTCGACCAGGACCGCGAGCGGAGTGGACCGGGAGCCGTTGTCCGCCCAGAACCAGGCACGGCCGGGGAGGTCGTACTCGGCGACGACGCGGCTGCCCGCACCACGGGGCGTGGTGACGACGTCGCGCACCCGGGAGACGAACAGGTAGGGCGGGCCCGGCAGGCGGACCGCCGTCGAGCCGTCCTGGCGCGCCGGCGGTCCCCACGCCGCGGCCAGCATGGCCCGGTGGTCGAGGCGGCGGCCACAGTCGTCCACGCCGCACGGGCGGGGGTCGTGGTGTCCCACCAGGCCGCCGAGGCGCTGCGGGGGGACGGGTTCGCCGGTGAGCTGGACCGCCGGCGCGGCGAGCCGGCTCCAGTGGGTGAGGGGCCAGTCGGGCACGAGCCGCAGACCCAGGCGCTCGGCGTGGAAAGCCCGCACACCGTCCACTGTGCACAGCGCGTCGGCGAACAGCGTCGGCGTCGGGCCGTCCACGATCTGCGACACGAACAGCTCGTAGGTCAGCAACCGGCTGCGAGGTGTGACCTGGCCCCGGCAGCGGAGCCGGAACGTCGCACCGGGAACGGGCTCGAACCGCCATCCGTCGCGGTCGAGGGTGTGGCCGCACCCCGTGAGGTAGAACGCCATCGCCTGCAGACAGGCCTCGAACATCAGCGTTCCCGGCATGCACGGGTCACCGGTGAAGTGGCCAGGGAAGAACCACTCGTGCGGGCTGACACCGAACTCCGCACGCAGGTATCCGCGCCGCCAGGGGCCGCCCGCCGGGTCGAACACGGGGACGCGGTGCAGCAGCCCCATGCGCCCGTTGCCGGCGCGCGGCGTGCGGACGTGGGCCCGGGTGGTCTCCCATCCCTTGCCGAAGCAGATGTCCGGCCTGCCTTCGGCGAAGGCGCGGACGTCGGCGGCGGTGAAGGACGTCCGGGTCGTCAGCGCGGGCGGGGACCACCGCGCCTGCGGCGGCGTCACCTCGGCGGGGTCCCAGATCACCCCTGCCGTGGCAGCCAGTTCCTCGTCGGTGAAGTAACCGGCCTGCCCGTTGGTCACCGTGAGCGTCAGCCGCCCGTCGACCGCGCAGCGGCTGTGGAAGAAGAACAGGTGCACACCGGCGTGCTCGCCGTGGCCGTCGACGGTGATCTCGTACCGGGCTGTCGCGCCGAGCGCCGGCGGGCTGGCGTGAAAGGTCAGGTCACAGCCGAGCAGGCGGTACACCCGGTCCCGCGCGACGTGCAGGTCGGCGCCGAGCCAGGTGAGCAGCAGCAGGTCCGCCTGCCCCGCCTCGACCAGCAGTCCGGCCGGGATACGTCCGCACCCGTCCACGTACCAGGCGTCGCGGCGGATGTCGGTCTCGGACCGGATGGTGCCCTTCCCCAGGGAGCAGGGCTCGCCGTCGATGTCCAGGACGCGGTCGGCGAGCAACATCGGGGGTTCGGGCATGCGCGTGTGCCGTGCACGCTTCTCCACGGCGGCGAACCGGTCACCCAGCACGGCGGTCAACTGCCCGGCGGCCAGGCGTTCGAGCTGCGCCCGGTCGAGGGAGAGGCCCGGCCGCCGGTGTCCGGGTCGTGCCCGCGGCGCCCGGTCGCCGCCCAGCCGGGCGAGGCGGGCGGTGACGAGTGGCGGATGGGCGGGGACGACCAGTGACCGGGGCCGCTCCTCGACGGGAGGCGGTGCGGGAGCCAGCCGGTCCAGCACCGGGGCCGCATCGGTGACCACCCCCGCGGCCGCCAGTTCGGCGACCGCCCGGGCGAGGGCGGCGCGGGAGTCCTCGCCCTGACCGGCGCCGTCCAGGGCGACGGCCAGGTGGTCGCGGTCCCGCAGCGTCGCGGAGATCCAGCCGGAGCACAGGTCACGTGGGCCGTGCTCGACGAACACCCGGACACCGTCGTCCCAGGCCCTGCGCACGGTGGCGGCGAAGTCGATCCGGTCGAGCGTCAACGTCGTCAGCACGTCCGCCACCGAGTCCGGCGTGGGGACGTACGGGGCCGCGGTCGTGCTCGTGTAGAAGCGCGTGGACGCCTCGGCGTGGACCGGGCGGTGGTAGAGGCGCCGCAACTCCGCTCGGGCATCCGCCAGGACGGGGGAGTGGGCGGCGATGTCGTAGTCGAGGGGCAGCACGGTCACCTCGCCACCGAGGCGGCGGACGACGCGGTCGCAGGCGGTCGCCGCACCGCCGATGACGCACTGGCCGAAAGTGTTGATCACCAGCAGGTAGGCCGCCGGTTCGTCCCGGAGCGCGGCCCGGACCCGGGTGGCCGGCGCAGCGACCAGCAGGTTGACCCAGCGGTCGGCGGGCAGGCCCAGCCGGTGCCAGGCCCGGCGGGCGGTGCGCTGCTCGCCCACGAGCCCACGGGTGAAGCAGTGGGCCTCGACGAGCTCGGTGACGAGCGCCGGCACGTCCCGCCACACCCGCAGGGCCACCATCGCGCTGGCCTCTCCGGAGGAGTAGCCCAGCACCGCGTCCGGCCGGAGGCCGAGCAGGTCCCGGGTGAGGCGGGTGTGCAGGTCGGCGAGCAGGGTCGCGGCCAGGTTCTTGCGCACGGGGTCGGCCGGGCGGCCGGCGAGCAGGGGTTCACTGAGCAGCGCGAGGTCGCCGCACCGCCGCCGGATGTCGTCGACCAGCTCGGGGAAGGCGAGCATGAGCGACCGGCCCATCCTCGGGTGGCTGGCTGATCCGTTGGTGTAGACGAACGCGACCTCGCCGTCGGCCGGGCGGTCCCGGAAGGCGACGGCGGCCGGCTGTTCGCCCCGGCCGGTCAGCCACCCGCGGGCCTCCTCCCGTCGACTCGCCAGGACGTCGTCCGGTCGTTCGACGAGGGCGAGGCGGCACGGCCCGCCGCCACTCGGCCGTCCGTCGCGCAACGCCTCGGCGACCTCCCGCCGGTTCCGGCCACCGAACACGTGCACCGCGTAGCCGCCTGCCGACCACGCCACCGGAGCCAGGCCCCGGACCCGGACCCGAGTCACGTCAGCACCGAGCGGGGCGGCGGTGACCTCGGCGACCGGCGCGCCCAGCATCGGGTCCGCCGGACCGGCCGGCCGCGGCACCGCACGATGTCGCACCGCCAGTGCCGCGGCGGCGACCGCGACGAGTCCCTCGGCGGCGTGCGCGCTGCCGAACCGGTCGCCCGGGTCGAAGCCGGCATCCGGTCCGTCCCGGCCGACCCGAAGACCTGGTTCCTCGTCGAGGAGGTCGCCGTCGTCGACCAGCGCGACGACGTCCGCGCCGTCCCGCTCGGCGTCCGCGCGCCGCCGCAGCAGCAGCGCCACCGCGGCATCGCCTGTCCGGCGACCGAGACCGAGTGCGCGCAGGGCCGCCTCGTGGACCGGTTCGCACGACAGGTCCACGGCGCCGACCAGCACCGCGTCGGCCTCGCCCGTGCGCAGCGCCCGGCACCCGATCCGCAGGGCCGCCAGCCCGGAGGCTTCTTCGGCGAAGACGGAGAAGCTCGGCCCCGCCAGGTCGAACTGCGAGTTCAGGCGGTTGGTGACGACGTTGGGCATGGTGCCGACCACTGCGGCGGCGGAAAGCGGCGGCGCGAACGCGTCCCGGAGGGCCGGATCGCGAACGGCGTCCTCGGCCGCCCCACCCGCCGCCAGCCAGGACGGGGCGCGCCACCGTGCCGCGTAGCGGACGACCTCGGCGTCACAGCCCATCCCGACCAGGACCATCGTGCGCTCGCGCGGCAGGTCCTGCCCGGCCAGCGCCTCCCTCGCCGCGTCCAGGACCAGCAGTTGCTGGGCGAGCGCCTGTGCCAGGTCGGCGGGCGGGAACCGCAGGCCCACCAGCGGTGTCTCGACCGTCTCGCGCCGTGCGTCCGGCACCGACCCGCCGAAGAGTCCGTCGGCGAGGTCCCGCGCACTCGTGCCGGCGCCGACCCGCGCGCCCACGGCCACGATGGCGACATCGGCCGCCACCTCGTCGTCCGTGGGACGCTCACGTTCGACGGGGCGTTGCGGCGCCGGACCCATCCGACCCGGCGGGGGCGGGGCCTCGAGCACCAGGTGGGCGTTGTTGCCGCCGAAGCCGAAGGTGCTCAGGCCGGCACGCCGCTCGCCCTCCCACGGCTCGTGCTCGACGAGGGGACGCAGCACCGTCCCGGCGAGTGCGTCGGTGGGGTCCTCGGCGCCGAGCGTGGCCGGGCGCACGCCGGCCGCCATCGCACCGATGAGCTTCAGCAGGCCCGCCAGCCCGGCGACCGTCACCGGATGGCCGAGGTTCGACTTGACCGAGCCCACCGGCAGGTCGCGGACCCCCACGAAGACCTTCGCCGCCCCACGCAGCTCGACGGCGTCACCGAGCGGGGTTCCGGTGGCGTGGCACTCCAGCAGGCTCACCGAGCGGGGATCCAGGCCGGCGGCCCGGTAGGCGGCCAGGATCGCACGCTCCTGGTCCTCC
>NZ_JBJMIE010000741.1:0-7210 GCF_045807065.1 Actinophytocola sp.
CACCGCGCGCCTGATCGCGCTCCACGCGGCATTGGACCCGTACGTGAAGCTGATCGTGGTCGACGGGAAGAACTCGCCGGACTGGGCGAAGTTCCGGCTGGTCGCGCACCGGATCATCTTCGGCACGCATCCCAACCCGAACGACGACGACCCGATCGGGCACCTGCTGGCGGTGCTGGACGAGGTGCTCGCGCACATCGAGCGGGTGAACCAGATCCTCGCGAGTCTGCCGGTCTCCGTCTGTCCAGAAGGGAAGCTGACGGAGGAACTCGCACGCGATCCGCGATACCCGGACCTGCGGGTGCTGGTGCTGGTCATGGAGGAGTTCCAGGTCTACTTCGAGACCGAGGACCAGGCCGTAAACAAGGAGATCGCGGCCAAGCTGTCGAGGATTCAGGCAGTTGGACCGTCGGCCGGTGTAGTCATCTTGTCCAGCTCGCAGAAGCCGTCCGGGGTCGGTGCGGGTGACGTAGGCCGCTTGTTCAACCGCTACCGCGACAACCACGCGGTCCGCTTCGCGCTCAAGTGCGGCAACCGCACGGTCAGCGAGGCGGTGCTGGGCGGTGACGCGTACGCCGAGGGCTACGACGCGTCCAGCCTGCCGGTGGGCGAGGAGTACCTGGGTCTGGGCCTGCTGTACGGCCAGTCCGACCGCACCCCGACGACCAGCACGTTCCTGGCCGACCACACCGACGCGGAGAAGATCCTGCTCGCGGCCCGCAAGCACCGGGAACGGGTCGGCACACTCAGCGGGCAGGCCGCCGGTGAGGAAATCGCACGCGAGGTGCGCGACGTCCTGGCGGACGCGCTGGCCGTGTTCAACGGCTCCGGCCGCCTGCCCTGGCAGATCCTCGCGGGCCGCCTGGTCGAGCACGCGCCGGAGCACTACGGCGACATCACGGCCGACGCGATCAGTGCCCAGCTCCGGGCGTTGGGCGTATCGAGCGTGAACGTCAAGTGGGACGGCCAGGTGCTCAAGGGCGCGAAGGCCGACGACATTCACGCGGCCATGGCACGCCGCGAATCTCACACACGGTAACCGTCGCGAGTGGTCCGAGCGGATCGGTGGGGTAGCGGCTGTCGCGCTACCGGTAGCGGCACCGCTACCCCGCTCCGCTACCTCTCAAGACACATCTGATCAGGCGCTATTTCCGCAGGTAGCGGATAGCGGCCCTGGTCGACGCTGCCCAAAAACAGGCTCTCTGGAGACATCCATGTCCACGCTTGCCGCTACCGACATCCCTGGCGCCGCTACCCACGGTCACAGCCTCGCCGGGCTGGTCTCGGTCGCGATGGTCGCCCTGGTGATCGTCACCGCCGGATACCTCGTCCGCTGCTGGCTCTTCCCGTTCACCTCGTGCCGCCACTCCGACGCCCGGCGCCTCTGGCGCTGCCGACGCTGCGACGGCACCGGCCGCCGCCTGCGTGTTGGCCGCCGCCTGATCAACCACCTGCGCGCCATCCGCCGCCACTGACCGTCTACTTCGGAAGGATCACCATGGCTACTGACTCGGACATGTTGACGGCTGCGCTCAGGGCCGCGGCCCGCGGTTGGTACGTCTTCCCGCTCCGTCCCGGCAGCAAGGCCCCGGCCCTGCATCGCAAGAACCGTTGCCCACGCACCGACGCGTGCCGCGACGGTCACCAGGGGTGGGAGCAGCGCGCCACCACCGACTCCGACCGCATCCGGTCCGCGTGGTCGGCCGGTCGATTCAACGTCGGCACCGCAACCGGTCCCTCCGGTCTCGTGGTGCTCGATCTCGACACCCCCAAACCCGACGACGACCCATGCCCGTCCGACTGGGACATGCCTGGTGTCCGGGATGGACAGGACGTGCTGGCGGTACTCGCCGACCGTGCCGGTGAGCCGGTACTGGCCGACACGTTCACCGTGGCCACTCCCTCCGGTGGTCTGCACCTGTACTACCGCGCACCGGACGGCGTCGAGCTGAGGAACACGGCCGGCACGCTCGGGTGGAAAGTGGACACCCGCGCCCACGGCGGCTACGTGGTCGCCCCGGGCTCGACAATGGACGGCCGCCGCTACCGCGTGGTGCTCGATCTACCCGTCGCGCCGTTGCCTGCCTGGCTCGCGACGTTGCTCCGGCCTGTGCCACGTTCGACGGTGCCGGCCCGACCGGTGCGGGTGGCTGCCGGCCGCCGGTCCCGGTACGTGGACGCGGCCGTGAGCCTGGAGTGCGCGCAGGTCCAGCAGGCTCGCGAAGGGCAGCGCAACGCACGCCTGTACGTCGCGGCCAAGTCGCTCGGTCAGCTCGTAGCCGGTGGCGCGCTGCGCGAGGACCAGGCGGTCAACGAGTTGTTCGCCGCTGCGTGGACGCACATCTCGGTCGGTGCGTACAGCCAGAGCCAAGCCATGGCCACCATCCGCTCCGGTCTGGACGCAGGCGCACACCAGCCCCGGCAGGTGGCCTAATGAGCGCTGACGTGCGTCTGGAGCGGACAGACGGCTCGCACGGTGGCGGCACGGTCAACTACCGCGTGCTGCTCGCGGGTCGGTGGGTCGGCTGGGTCGGAGATGGCCGGCCGTGGCGCGGCTGGCACTACGGCGGCCGGCGCTGGTGGGCCTGCTGGCGCGAAGAAGGCGACAACGCCGCGCGCTGGAGCACCGACCTCGACTACCCCAGCCGCCGGACTGCGGTCATCGCCCTTCTCAACCACGCCACCCGGGAGGCCGCGTGACGAACACGGCACCAGCTCGTGCCCTGCATGCCGTCCCAGCCGCACCGGAACGACGGACGCGATGGACCGACGACCAGCTGTTGAGCCAGGAGTTCCCGCCGCCACGGTGGGCCGTACCCGGCCTGCTCTGCGAAGGGCTCAACATGCTGGCCGGCGCGCCGAAGCTGGGCAAGTCCTGGCTCTCGCTCGGCATCGGCGCGGCCATCGCGAACGGTGATCCTGCTTTGGGTGGGATCGAGGTCGAGCGTGGCCCGGTCCTGTACTGCGCGCTGGAGGACACCGGCCGCCGGTTGCAGTCACGCCGCCGCCAGATGCTCGCGGCCGGTGGCCGGGCCGCGCCGTTGCTGACGCTGGAGACGGCCTGCCCGACCATGCCGAACGGCGGTGACGCGGTCATCGTCGAGTGGATCGAGGAGAACCCCGCCGCACGGTTGATCATCATCGACACCTTCGAGAAGATGCGCGGCCGCAACCCGCAGGGCGTGTCCGCGTACGCAGCCGACTACGCCGCGGCTGGTCGGTTCAAGACCATCGCGGACAACTACGGCGTGCCGATCCTGCTCATTCACCATGTCCGCAAGCAGGCCGCCGAGGACTGGCAGGACCTGGTGTCCGGCACCAACGGCCTGACCGGCGCGGTGGACGCCACGCTCGTACTCGAGCGCTCACGCGGCCAGGCGGACGGCGTCCTGCACGTCACCGGCCGCGACGTCGTGGAGAACGACTACGCGATGACGTTCGACGGGACGTTCTGGAGCAAGCTGGATGGCCCCGCGTCGGACTACGAGATGCGCGACACGCGTGCCCTGCTGATGCGGTTGGTGCGCGAGTACCCCGGCAGCAAGCCCGCCGACCTGGCGAAGGCACTGGACAAGCCGCCGGCCACGGTGCGCAAGACCCTTTCGCGGATGGCCGAACAGGGCCAGCTCCGCGTCGCGCCCGGTGGGGCCTACTACCCACCCGACCCGGGCGACCAGCCGAGTGACCAGGTCAGTGACACGTCACCGCTGTCACACCTGTCACTCGGTCACTCCACCGCTGCTGACCAGGAGGAATCGCTGTGACAACGCCAGTGACACCCACAAGGACCGGTCACGTCGACACGAGGGGAGAGGTTCCCAGCATGGTCACCCGCACCACGGCAGGGCAGGCAGGCGACGACTCTCCGCGGCTGCTGATCACCGTCGAGGCAGCGGCTGAGTTGCTCTCCATCAGCCGCACCCGCATGTACGCGCTGATCAAGGCCGGAGAGGTCATGTCGGTGCGCGTCGGCCGACTCCGCCGCATCCCGGTAGGCGCTCTGGACGCGTTCATGACGCGCCTGCTCACCGACCAGAACGCTGCCTGATCAGCAGATTCACCGCAAACGCAAACCGCTCGGGCGGAGCCATGCCCGAACGCGGCGACGAGAGGAACCACAGAAGTGGCACGCAGGAAGCGCGCAGAGGGAACACGTAACCCCAACGGTGCCTCGTCCATCTACCTCGGCAGTGACGGGAAGTGGCACGGCCGCGTGACGATGGGCGTCCGCGACGACGGTCGGCCGGATCGGCGGCACGTCAAGCGCAACACCGAAGCGGACGCGATCCGCGCTGTCCGCGAGCTGGAGAAGCAGCGCGACGCGGGCAAGGTCCGGAAACCGGGCCGCGCGTGGACGGTGGAGAAGTGGCTACGGCACTGGGTCGAGAACATCGCGGCCCCGACCGTGCGCCGGACCACGATGGTGGGCTACCGCTCATCGGTCTACAACCACCTGATTCCCGGGGTCGGTGCGCACCGGCTGGACAAGCTGGAGCCGGAGCACCTCGAAAGGCTGTACGCGAAGCTGCAACTCCCGAAGGACAAGGGAGGAAAGGGGCTCGCGGCAGGGACGGTGCACCTGGCGCACCGGACCGTGCGGGTCGCACTCGGCGAGGCGGTCAAGCGTCGGCACGTGGTCGAGAACGTGGCGAAGGTGGCGAAGCCGCCGAAGGTCGAAGAGGACGAGATCGTGCCATTCACCGTGGAGGAAGCGCGCCGGATTCTCGCCACGGCTGCGGACGTGCGCAACGGTGCCCGGTTCGTGGTCGCGCTGACGCTCGGTCTACGGCGCGGTGAGGCTCTCGGGTTGAAGTGGTCGGACCTGGACATCAAGTGGCAGCACGGCTGCGAAAAGGACAGCGAGTGCCGCGGAACGGCTGCGCAGCTCTGCCCGGACCGTCAGCTCAAGACCGCCACGATGACCATCCGGCGAGCGGTGCAGCAGTTCGTCTGGCAGCACGGCTGTGCGGACGCCAAACCATGCGGCCGGAAGTACGGCGCGCACTGCCCACAACGGCACAGCGGGGGAGTGGTGACCACTGACGTGAAGTCACGCGCCGGCCGACGCACGGTCGGCATGCCCGCGCCGTTGGTGCACGAGATCGAGCGGCACCGCGAGCGGCAGGCTGTCGAACGTGCGCACGCGGCCAACCTGTGGCGCGAGGAAGGATGGGTGTTCACCAGCCGACTCGGTGGCCCGGTCCACCCGACTGTTGATCACGAGGCATGGAAGGCCCTCCTAGGCGCGGCGCAGGTGCGGGATGCCCGGCTGCACGACGCCCGGCACACGCCGCAACCATGCTCCTAGTGCTCAAAGTGCCACTGCCTGCCGTCATGGAGATCATGGGCTGGTCAGACGCATCGATTGCGAAGCGTTACATGCACGTACCGCGGGAGTTCCTGGCCGCAATCGCGGACCAGGTAGGCGGGCTGGTCTGGGCCGATCCTGACAGCGATAAAGAGGACGCAACCTCTGCCGGCGAGGGAGTCGATCTCGGCGGTCCGATATCGGGAAGTTGAGCCTTTCGTCCGTCTGAGACAAAGCGCCTGGCGTCCAATTTCACGGATGTCAGGCGCTTCGCCTGCAGTCTACTGTGGTGGAAGATTGATATGGCAACCTTTATCTGCCAATTTATGGTCTGATTGTCGATCGCAACGTTATGGCAGAAAGCGACCAAGTAGGCGACCCGCTACGAACCCGACGGCATTGCCCAAGCCGTGCAATAGACCGCCGACAAAGCGTCGGAAACTCATTCCGGTCCGACCTGAGAATTCTTCATAGGCATTTGCGCTTCGGTCGAGGAGGTCGACCAGTCGCAGGCAGGTGTCAATCAGCGAGTCAATCGCAGCTGAAACCTCGTGGGCAGAGAATGAGTGGCTGCAAGCGCAATAGAACAGGGAGTCCATCACGTCCCAACGGTGATAACAATCACCGCAGCGGACGGTCCTAGTGTCGGGGTCGACTTCGATCTCACCTCCACATCCGCGGTGTGAGCTAGTCTCCCAGGAAGAGTCGCAGGAAGGACACTGTGGAAAGGGGAGAGGAAGGAAGATAGAGGAACTCATGGTCGAAGTCTCTTTTGACGTGCTCTCGCGACACCCTTTTTGTAGCCATCACCGAAGGACCACGCCATGTCGCGTACGAACTCGTCAATATTGGTGAGAGTGTATCCCAAGATGCCGGCAATCGAGCGTAGGGCATCTGAGCAGAATTCGCGGAACGAAAGTTCGTCCCTCTCAAGTCGTCGCTGCTGACTCTCGTTCATTCGCGACAGTAGGTCTTCAAGTCGAGACGTGACCCGATCCCACTCGGGATCGCCAGGGCCGATTTCGTTGTTCATATCAATCACTTTCCGGACGGGTTCCGGTGCGCGTTCTTGCTGATCCATTCCAGCATCTTTGGATCAACGAGTTCCTTGAAGTCGGCTATGGCGGCGACGCGTCCAAATAGCCATGCCCTGTCGTCGGGGGCATGGGCGCCCACTTGCTCCATCAGTCTCTCAAGGTTGTAGCGGCGGGTGGCTGAATAGCACACGATGTTCTTCTGTGCCGCTGGCACCTCTGCCCGTAGAGCGTCAGCGAGAAACTTGCTATAAAGCTGTATCGTCTCGTCCTGGTCTTTGCTTGGTATGTTGGCCTGCTTAATCCAGGCAGCTTCACCTGGATGTACTCGGTCAATCTTGTTCGCTGCAAATACGATCTTGTTGATCAGTTTCCCGCCGCCGTCTTTGCGTAGTCTGTGCAATGCGACCTGAATGGGTGAGATTGTCCTGCTGGGCGCTTCAATAACCCAGATTGCGACATCAACCAACGGCAGAACTTGGCAGTATGTTGCATAGTGCCGCTCGTCGGCGGTTAGACTCTCGCCAAGGCCCGGCATATCGTAGACGACGACGCTTCCTCCTTGCCCTGTGTACTCAAACAGGTCACCTTCCAGAGGAGTGGCGAACTGGGTACACGGCCTATAATGGCTAACGGGAGCGCCGGAGTTAAACAGTGCGTTGATTGTCGACGATTTTCCAACGCCAGCAAGCCCGATCAAGGCAATCGTCGGCGGCAGAACGTCTTTGATCTTCTGGTTCAGCAACTCCTCAGTCTTCGCCCAGTTTTCCTCGGTCACTTCGGGATTGTTGGCACGGAGCATCCCTATGATCTTTTTGAGTTGCGATCGAGAGTCGAACATTCTTCCCCTCACCCCTGGGCTGCTTTC
>NZ_JBJMIE010000742.1:0-5128 GCF_045807065.1 Actinophytocola sp.
GACGACACCCAGCGCGGCCGCCGCGACGAGGAACACCGCCGCCGCCACGGCGGTCAGGCGCTGCGCCGGCGAGCGCCGCCGCAGCGGCACCACGGTGGTGTCCGGCGGCAGCTGGCGCACGGTCCGGATCTGCGCCATCACCTGGTTCTTCAGGTGGGGCGGCGGGATTTCGGTCGCGGCGAGGGCCAGCCTCGCCGCCGTCTCCTGCAGCTCGTGGACCTCCTGCGCGCAGGACTCGCACTCGGCGAGGTGCCGCTCGAAGTCCGCCCGCTCCACGCCGGCCACGGCGTCGAGGGCGTAGGCGCCGGTCAGCGCGTGGATGTCCGGACTCGTCATCAGGCCACCCCCAGGCAGTCGCGCAGCCGGATGAGCCCGTCGCGCAGTCTGGTCTTGATGGTCCCCAGTGGTGTGCTCAGCAGCTCGCCGACCTCACGGTACGTCCGCCCGCCGTAGTAGGCGAGCAGGACGGACTCCCGCTGCAGGTCCGTGAGCGTGTTCAGGCAGCGGCGCACCTGCTCCTGCTCCAGCCGCGCCGTGACCTGCTCGGCCACCTCGTCGAAGGGCCGGCCGGCGTCCCGGCGGCCGACCACGTCGTCCCGGTCCGCCGCGGCCTGCGCGGACCGCACGCGGTCGACGGCACGGCGGTGTGCGAGCGTCATCGCCCACGTCGACGCACTGCCGCGTTCCGGCACGTACTTCGCGGCCGTGCGCCACAGCTCGACCATCACTTCCTGCACGACTTCCTCCGACTGCGCGGGGTCACGCACGATGCGCCGCACCAGCCCGAAAACCGGGCCGATCAGCAGGTCGTACAGCTGCGCGAAGGACGCCTCGTCGCCGCGCGCCACGCCTTGCATCAGCTCACCGGCGTCGGTCGCCGGATCGCTACGCGCGGACCGCGGCCGTCGCGCACGATCGCCCATGACCACATCTCCCATGACCCGTGGTTCGGAGCCGACGCCACCCCGGCTTGCCGGCGGTTTGCCGGTACACGATCCCACGGGCTGGACCGGTTTGCGGCAGGTTGCGACAAGTGGTTTTCTTGCCGCGTGCTGATTCGCGTGCTGAACCGCCGGCGGGGCTACCTCCAGCTCCGTCGTGTCGCGAGCGCGCTGTGTCTGTGCCGGTGATCGTCCCAGCCCATCACCGCCAGGCTCTCCTCGAGGAAGACAGCACTCCCATGTTCGCCGTGCCGGCCAACACCATCGCGTCCGCGTCCGTCGCCCCGACCGTTCACCCGGCCCTGATCGCCCGCGCGGTCGCGGCCGACCGCACCCGCTGGGCACACCTCCTTCGCTACGACCCCGACGAGCGGTTCGCCGCGCTCGTCGAGTCGACCGAGGGGCAGGAGGTCTGGCTCATGAGCTGGCTCCCCGGCCAGGAGACCGACCACCACGACCACGGCGTCGCCACCGGCGCGTTCACCGTCGTGCAGGGCACGCTCACCGAGCACGTCCTGCACCGGGGAACGACGCTTTCCCTGTCACCGGGCCAGAGCCGGGCGTTCGGTCCCGGCTACGCCCACCAGGTCCGCAACACCGGGTCCGACCCGGCGGTGAGCCTGCACGTCTACCGCTCGGTCCGCACCATGCGTGCCGTGTCCGACTGGCTGGCTCCGCTCACTGCGGACCGGCCTGAGGGACTCGCCGGCTGACGTAGTCGGGCACCGCGACGTCCGCGGGCAGGTGCTCGCAGGGTTCGGGCGTGCCCCAGCTCCGTTCGAGCGGGAGCACGCCCGCCCAGTTCGCGCCGATCCGGTCGGGGCTCAGGTCCTCCGGCTCCTCGCCGGGGCCGCCCGTGCGGATCTTCACGGCCGCCTCGGTGAGGTCGAGCGCCAGCACGGCGGTCTTCGCGAACTCCTGCGGGCTCGGGCCGCGTGCGTGGTCCCACGCCCCGGGCGCGATGTGCTCGGTGATCACGTGCAGGGCGTGCAGCTTCGCGTCCGGGTCGGTGACCTGCCGGGCCACGCCGTGGATCGTGGCGGAGCGGTAGTTGACCGAGTGGTGGAACACCGCGCGGCTGTAGATCACGCCGTCGAGCAGCGTTACGTTCACGCACACCTCCGCGTCGACGCCGGCCCGCAGGCTGGCCGCACCGGTCGAGCCGTGCAGGTAGAGGGTGCCGTCCTCGTGGCCGTAGCCGGTGGGCACGACCCGCGGTGTGCCGTCGTCGGCGACGTACGCGAGGTGGCAGATGATTCCCGCGTCGAGCACCCGCGCCAGTGCCGCCCGGTCGGTGACGGCCCGGTTCCTGCCGCGGCGGATGGTGCTGCGAGGTGTTGGCGAAAGAGTCACGGATCAACTGTCACCCAGCAAGTGGCATCATTGAAGGGCCACGACCCCGTGATTCTGGAAGGCCAGTTATGCCGGAGACGCCAGCGTTGCCGGTGACGCTGGACCGCGAGTCGACCACGCCGCTGGCAGTCCAGCTGGCCGAACAACTCCGCGCCGCCGCCGGTGACGGCCGCCTGCGCAGCGGCGACCGGCTGCCCTCGACCCGCGCGCTGGCCGGAGAGCTGGGCGTGAGCCGGACGGTGACCGCCGCGGCCTACGAGCAGCTGCACGCCGAGGGCTGGATCGCGGGCCGCCACGGTTCCGGCACGTACATCACGACCGCGCCGCCGGGTTCGCTGCCGACCGCGTCGACGCCGGTCCGCCGCGACACCACGCAGGACACGGTCGTGGACCTGACCCCCGGCTCGCCGTGGGCGGGCGGGATCGAGCAGGCGGCGTGGCGGCGCGCGTGGCGGGCGGCCGCCCACGTGGCGCCGATGGTGCGGCCGAACCGCGCCGGCGTCCCGGCGTATCGAGCGGCGGTCGCCGAGCACCTGCTGCGCCACCGCGGTCTGCGGGTCGGCGACACCGAGGCCGTGCTGGCCACGGCGGGCACGAGCATGGCCGTCGCCGAGCTGGGGCGGGCCGTGCTGCGCCCCGGCGACATCGTGGCGGTCGAGGAACCCGGCTACCAGCGCGCGGTGGGCGCGTTGCGGGCGGCGGGCCTGCGCGTGGTCCCGGCCTCTGTGGACGCCGACGGCCTGCTGGTGGACGCGATCCCGGCCTCGGCGCGTGCCGTCTACTGCTCGCCGGCCCACCAGTACCCGCTGGGCGGTCGCATGTCGGCGGCCCGCCGGGTCGCGCTGGTGGAACGGGCGCGCGAGCAGGGCTGGCTGGTGATCGAGGACGACTACGACGGCGAGCTGCGCTACGACGTGGCGCCGCTGCCGCTGCTCGCCGCGCTGGCCCCGGACGTGGTGGTGCACCTGGGCACGACCAGCAAGATCCTCACGCCCACCCTCGGCGTGGGGTGGATCGTGGCGCCACCACACGTAGTGACGGCCGTGCTCGCCCACCGCGACGCCACGGGCAGTGGGCCGGCCCCGGCCGGTCAGCTGGTGGTCGTGGAGCTGGCCCGCAACGGCGACCTGGGCCGGCACCTGCGCCGGCTGCGGCGCGAGCTGTCCGAGCGCCGGTCGCAGGTGGTGGAGACGCTGGTCGCGGGCGGAGTCCGGGTGCTCGGCGACGACGCGGGCGCCCACGTGGTGGTCCCGGTGATGTCCGCGGAGGCCGAGCGGTCGCTGATCCGCGCGGCCGCCGACCGCGGCCTGCTGCTCGACGGTCTGGCCCGCCACCACCTCGGGCGGGCGCGGTGGTTCGGCATCGCCCTCGGCTACGCGGCGTGTTCGCGGGAGCAGCTGCGGCGGGCACTTCCCGTGCTGGTCGAGCTGGTGAGATCCCCTCCCCGGTAGGGTCGGGCGCCATGGCCAGCCAGAAACGAACCCGCGTGGCAGTCGTGTTCGGGGGACAGAGCACCGAGCACGCCGTGTCCTGCGTGTCGGCGGCGAGCGTGCTCGCCAACCTCGACCCGTCGCGTTTCGAGATCGTGCCGGTGGGCATCACCCCGACGGGCTCGTGGGTGCTGGGGCCCGCGGATCCCGCCACCCTCGCGATCGAGGGCCGCACCCTGCCGACGATCACCTCCGGGACCGCGCTGACCCTGCCCGCCAACCCCACGTCGCCGAACCTGGTCGTGCTGGAACGCGGCCGCGAGGGCGAGATCCTGTCCGCGGTCGACGTCGTGTTCCCGGTCCTCCACGGTGCCTTCGGCGAGGACGGGACCATCCAGGGCCTGCTGGAGATGGTCGGGCTGCCCTACGTCGGCGCCGGGGTGCTGGCCAGTGCCGTGGTGATGGACAAGGAGTTCACGAAGAAGCTGCTGCGCGCCGAGGGGTTGCCCGTGGGGCCGTACGAGGTCCTCCACCGCGGGGAGGCCACGCTTTCGGATGTGCGGAAGGAGCGTCTCGGGCTGCCGGTGTTCGTGAAGCCGGCCCGTGCCGGGTCCTCCACCGGGATCACCAAGGTGTCCGACTGGTCGAAGCTGGATGACGCCGTCGCCCTCGCGCGGTCGATCGATCCCAAGGTCCTCGTGGAGTCGATGATCGTGGGGCGGGAGATCGAGTGCGGGGTCCTGGAGTTCCCGGACGGGCGAGTGGAGGCTTCCCTGCCCGCCGAGATCCAGATCCTCGACGACACACTGGAGTTCTACGACTTCGAGACCAAGTACGTGGACGAGACCGCTGAGCTGGACATCCCCGCCAAACTGAACGACTCCGTCACGGAACGGCTGCGGGCGATGGCCGTGGAGGCGTTCCGGGCGGTCGACTGCCAGGGCCTGGCCCGGGTCGACTTCTTCGTCGGGGCTGACGGGACCTTGACGATCAACGAGCTGAACACCATGCCCGGGTTTACGCCTACCTCCGCCTATCCGAAGATGTGGGCCGTGACTGGCGTTGACTACCGGTCCTTGCTCTCGACGCTCGTCGACACGGCCCTTGCTCGGGGGACCGGGCTTCGCTGATCGCTGTCTTTGCTCGGGGCCGTGGTTGCGGTGTTCGGTGGGCTTGGTGGTGTGCGTTGCGTCCTCGGTGTCCGGTGGGCTTGGTGGTGTGCGTCGCGTGCCGGGTGTTCGGGTGGTTGGTGGTGCGCGCTGCGTCCTAGGTGTTCGGTGGTGGTGGCGGGATTGTACGGGCGGCGACTCACGCGTCAAGGGCGCCTTCGGCGTCGGGCTTCGCCCGATGACGGCCTGGCGGCCGTCACCCTTGACCCGCGAGCCTCCGCCGCCCTGGGCAGGC
>NZ_JBJMIE010000743.1:0-4720 GCF_045807065.1 Actinophytocola sp.
CAGGGTTATGGTCCGCAGGGTTTTCAGCCGTACGGCATGCCCCCGTCCGGCTACCCTTCGTACGGTTACGGCTACGGCCGGCCGAGCACGGCCCTGGCGTACGTCACCGCGATCGTGTTTCTCGTCTGCGGCGGCCTCGCGCTCATGGCCGCCATCGTCAGCTGGGACGGCACCACGGAGAGCGTGGAGATCGTGCTCTCGGTCATCGGCTTCGCGTTCAAGCCGGACAACCGCACGAACTTCGACTTCGCGATCGTCATCACGATGATCGTGGCGTGCACGACGATCCTGTTCGCGGCGCTGATGTTCGCCCGGCTGGAGTTCGTGCGGTGGGTCCTGGCGGTGCTCGGCGCGCTGGTGACCGTGTACTACATCTACGACATCATCTGGATCCTGTCGCACCACGGCGGCAAGTACATCGCGGTGGTCATGATCGCGTGGGTCGTGTGGCTGGCGGGCACGGTGCTCGCGGTCCTGCCGGCGACCGGCCGCGCCATGCGTCGCCGCCAGCAGTTCGGTCCGCCCGGTTACCCACCGCCGGGCTACCCGCAGTACTGAGCCGGGATACGGTGCCTGTCGTGCGTGTTGGCATCGTGATCCTCCCCGAGTACCGGTGGCCGCTGGCCGAGCAGCGGTGGCGCGCGGCCGAGTCCTACGGCTTCGACCACGCCTGGACCTACGACCACATCGGCTGGCGCTCCCTGGTCGACGGCCCGTGGTTCGACGCGGTGCCGACCCTCACCGCCGCGGCGATGGTCACCAGGCGGATCCGCCTCGGCACGCTGGTGGCGTCGCCGAACTTCCGGCATCCGGTGCCGTTCGCACGCGGCGTCCTCGCCCTGGACGACATCTCGAGCGGGCGGTTCGTGCTCGGCGTCGGCTCGGGCGGCGTCGCCGGCTACGACAACCACGTCCTCGGCAACCAGCCGCTCACCCCGAGGGCCCGGGTCGACCGGTTCACCGAGTTCGTCGAGCAGCTCGACTCGCTGCTCACCCGGGACCGCACCAGCATCGCCGGCGAGTACTACACGTCGGTGGACGCCCGCTCGGCGCCCGGCTGCGCCCAGCACCCCCGCGTGCCCTTCCTCGTCGCCGCCAACGGCCCGCGCTCGATGCGCCTCGCCGCCCGTTTCGGCCAGGGCTGGGTGACCACCGGCAAGGGCGGCGAGACCGTGGAGGAGTGGTGGGCCGGCGTCGCGGAACTGGCCAAGACGTGCACCGACGTCCCGGGCACCGAGGGCCTCGACCGCTACCTGAGCCTGGACGCGGCGCCGGTGCTGTCGCTGTCGAGCGTGGACTACTTCCGCGACGCGGCCGGGCGGGCCGCCGAGCTGGGCTTCACCGACATCATCAGCCACTGGCCACGCGAGGAAGGCGTCTACGCCGCGCGGCTGAGCACTCTGGAACGTGTGGTCAGCGAAGTTTTCCCCGAAATTCGCGCGGAGTGACGCACCGCACGGGAACGTAACGGGGTGCCCAGGCGTCAGTACTAGTGAGGCGATCAGCCGGAAGGGAAAACAGGGGGAACGCCAGGGGTGAAGACCCTCGTACCAAGGGGGAAAGGTACGAGGGTCTTCGGCGTCAGCCTCGACGGGAAGTTGGCCGACGCCGTGCGCGGAGCGTGATGACGCGAGCCGGATGAACCGTACGACACACATTTTGTAGCGTATGCACCGTGAGCGCCCCAGCAGACAACTCTGACAACTACTCCGGCTACGACCTCGTCATCGTCGGATCCGGCTTCTTCGGTCTCACGGTCGCCGAGCGGGTCGCGACCCAGCTGAACAAGCGGGTCCTGGTGCTGGAGCGCCGGTCGCACATCGGTGGCAACGCCTACTCCGAGCCCGAGCCGGAGACCGGGATCGAGGTGCACCGCTACGGCGCGCACCTCTTCCACACGTCGAACAAGCGGGTCTGGGACTACGTCAACCAGTTCACCGAGTTCACGAACTACCAGCACCGCGTGTTCGCCAAGGTCAAGGATCAGGTCTACTCGTTCCCGATGAACCTGGGCCTCATCAACCAGTTCTTCGGCAAGTCGCACACCCCGGACGAGGCACGCGCGCTCATCGCCGAGCAGGCGTCGGAGTTCCGGACCGAGGACGCGCAGAACCTCGAGGAGAAGGCCATCTCGCTGATCGGCCGTCCCCTCTACGAGGCGTTCATCCGCGGGTACACGGCCAAGCAGTGGGAGAACGACCCGAAGGAGCTGGGCGCGAACATCATCACGCGCCTGCCGGTCCGCTACACGTTCGACAACCGGTACTTCAACGACACCTACGAGGGCCTGCCGGTCGACGGCTACACCGCGTGGCTCAAGAAGATGTCCGCCCACCACAACATCGAGGTCCGGCTGAACGTCGACTACTTCGACGTGCGTGACCAGATCCCCGCCGGCACCCCGACCGTGTACACGGGCCCGCTCGACCGGTACTTCGACTACGAGGCCGGCCGGTTCACCTGGCGCACCGTGGACTTCGAGTCCGAGGTCGTGAACACCGGCGACTTCCAGGGCACCTCGGTCGTCAACGCCAACGACGAGGACGTGCCCTACACCCGGATCATCGAGTTCCGGCACTTCCACCCGGAGCGCAAGCACTACCCGACGGACAAGACGGTCATCTTCCGCGAGTACTCCCGCTTCGCCAAGGACGACGACGAGCCGTACTACCCGATCAACACCCCGGAGAACCGGGAGAAGCTCGAGCGGTACCGCGAGCTGGCGAAGGCCGAGGCCAAGCAGAAGAACGTCATCTTCGGCGGCCGCCTTGGCACGTACAAGTACCTCGACATGCACATGGCCATCGGCTCGGCGCTGTCGGTGTTCGACAACAAGGTCGCACCGCACCTGACCGAGGGTGCGCCGCTCGACGGCTCCCTGGACGCGTGATGACGGCCACTGCTCCGGCCCGGCTGCGGGTCGTCCCCGACGATGGGTCACCTGCCGAGCCGGAGCGGTCGGTCGAGCTCAGGGCGCTGGCCGCGATCCAGCGCCGGATCGGCCGCCCGCCGGTCGTGCGTGCCGCCCGCGGCCTGTCGCACTTCGGCGAGCACGCCCTGGGCTGGTTCGCCCTGGGCCTGGTCGGCGCGGCGGTCGACCGCGGCCGCCGCCGCGACTGGCTCACCGGCGCCGCCGGCGTGGTCGCCGCGCACGGCGCGTCGATCGCGGTGAAGCGGGTGGTCCGGCGGCAGCGGCCGATGGACCCCTCGGTCGAGGTGCTGGTCAAGACGCCGAGCAGGCTGTCGTTCCCGTCGTCGCACGCCACCTCCACCACGGCGGCCGCCGTCGTGTACTCGGGTCTGACCGGGCGTAACCTGGTGCCGGCGCTGGTGCCGCCGATGCTGGTCTCCCGGCTGGTCCTGGGGGTCCACTACCCGAGTGACGTGCTGGCCGGCGCCACCCTGGGCGCGGTCGTCGGCGGTGTGGTCCGGCGGGTGCTGAAGAGGAAGCGGGCGCGTTGAGCAGTACGGCGGAGAGCGACGCCGCAGGGGACACCGCGGTGCCTCCCGCCGCTTCGGTGTCGCGGGGCGGCTTCGTTGGTGGACTGATCAGGACCGCCCGGCCGCGGCAGTGGGTGAAGAACGTCCTCGTGCTGGCCGCGCCGTTCGCGGCGTACGCGGCCAACCCGGTGTTCCACGTGGACGTCGTCGCCGACGCGGCCATCGCGTTCGTGGCGTTCTGCCTCGTCGCCTCCGCCGTGTACCTGATCAACGACGCCATCGACGTCGAGGCCGACCGGGCGCACCCGACCAAGCGCAACCGCCCCATCGCCGCCGGCATCGTGCCGGTCCAGGTGGCGTACGGGGTGTCGGTGGCGTTGTTCCTGGCGGCGTTCGCGGTGTCGCTGGTGTCGAGCTGGCGCCTGCTGGTGGTGATCGGCGTGTACGCCGCGGTCCAGATCGGCTACTGCCTGGGCCTGAAGCACCAGCCGGTGATCGACCTGTGCATCGTGGCGTCGGGGTTCCTGCTGCGTGCCATCGCCGGTGGCGCCGCGGCGGGCCTGCCGCTGTCGCAGTGGTTCCTGCTGGTCACGGCGTTCGGTTCGCTGTTCATGGTGGCCGGCAAGCGGTACGCGGAGATCGTGCTGTACGAGCGGACGGGCGCGAAGATCCGCGCGTCGCTGTCGAAGTACTCGGCCAGCTACCTGCGGTTCGTCTGGGCCACGTCCGCGGCCATCATGATCATGACCTACTCGCTGTGGGCCTTCGAGATCCGCCAGCGGACGGGCAACAACTCCGTGTGGGCGGTCATCTCGATCGTCCCGATGGTGGTGGCCGTCCTCCGGTATGCCGTCGACGTCGACCGCGGCACCGCCGGCGAGCCGGAGGAGATCGCCCTCAGCGACCGTGTCCTGCAGGTGCTGGGCGCGTCGTGGGTCGTGTGCGTCGCCCTGATGGCGTTCCTCTAACGCATCCCCGGCGTGTGCACCGGGAGATCGGTCAGCACGGCGGCGTCGTGGAGGCGCTTGTCGTAGGCGACGAAGCCGGTCAGCGCGTCGCCCAGCTCGAAGGCTGCCGCCAGGTGCAGGGCGTCAAGGGTGCGCAGGGTCGGTGGCCCGATGTTCTCGGCGGTCTCGTAGAGCCAGCTGGTCAGCGGCACGATGGGGAGGTCGCCGAGCAGGAGGTTGGCCGTCGCCACACTGGCCGGGTCGATGCGACGGCAGGTGCGGAGCAACTCGACCCGGCCGATCATGCTGGTCGTGAACGGCTGCTCCTGGTA
>NZ_JBJMIE010000744.1:0-10309 GCF_045807065.1 Actinophytocola sp.
AGGCCGGCGCGCAGGCCGGCCGGATCGACGGTCATGCCCTCGGCGGGGCGGACGAACGCGACCAGCCGAGCGGGCCGCGGTGGCTGCTCGTGCGCGATCACCGCCACCTCACCGACCCCGGGCCGCCGCCGGAGGAAGGCCTGGACCTCGGCTGGTTCGACCCGGTAGCCCCGGATCTTGACCTGGTGGTCGACGCGGCCGAGGAACTCCAGGCTCCCGTCCGGTGACCACCGGGCACGGTCGCCGGTCCGGTACAGGCGCGCACCCGGTGGTCCGTACGGATCTGGCACGAACCGGTCCGCGGTGAGTGCCGGGTCGCCGAGGTAACCGCGGGCGACCCCGGCGCCACCGACGTGCACCTCGCCGGGAACGCCGACGGGGACCGGCGCCAGTCCTTCGGTCAGTACGTACATCGTGGTGTTCCGGATCGGCACACCGAGGGACAGCAGTCCATCGGTCGCCGGGTCGGTGATCAGCTGTCCGGAGTTGCCGACCGTGATCTCCGTCGGCCCGTACTCCGTCGCGACGAGCGTGCCGCCGGGACCGGCGAGGTCGCGCCAGCGGCGGGCCAGCGCGGCTGGGAACGCGTCCCCGGCGGCGATGACCACGCCCGCGAGGTCACGGGCCTGTTGTGGGCTGAGTTCCAGGCTGAGCATGTTCAGGTGACCGGGGGTCATCTTGAGAAAGCTGTACGGCGCGCCGCGCACCAGGCACTCGCCGAGGTCCGCGCTGTCCAGCGGGTCGGGCAGCAGGTCGACCCGCTGGCCGGTCAGTAGCGGGGTGAGCAGGCTCGGCATGCCGAGGTCGAAACCGATCGAGGTGAAGAACGCCGACCCGCCGGTGCCGCGTGCCGCGTACTCCTCCACCGTCCACAGCAGATAGTTCAGGAGACTGTCGTGCTGGACCAGCACACCCTTGGGTTTTCCGGTCGAACCGGAGGTGTAGATGACGTACGCGAGCTGTTCTCGGCGGACCCGCACGTCCTCTGGTGTCGCGGGCAAGGCCGCGATCGTGTCCTCTTCGGACCGCAGCAGCGCATCGGTGATCACCAGGGCGCACCCGGCCGCGTCGGTCATGTAGCGTAGCCGCGGCTCGGGCAGGCCGGGGTCGAGCGGCACGTAGGCGCCGCCAGCCCGCCACACCCCGAGGATGACCGGCAGCAGGTCCGGTGTGCGCCGCAGGCGCACGCCCACCGGGGTCTCGGCGCGTACCCCGAGGCTTCGCAACCACCGCGCGATCCGGTTGGCGCTCGTGCCGAGTCCGGCGTAGGTGAGGGTCGTGCCGGAGACCTGGACGGCCGGGGCGTCCGGGGTCCTGGCCGCCTGTGCGCCGAAGTGGTCGACGAAGGTGCCGGTCGCCGGGCTGACCGAGGGGCCCCTGGCCCAGTCGCCCAGCACGTGGTCCCGGTCCTCGCTCGGCAGGTACGCGTCCAGGGTGGACCTGCCCTCGGCCATCGCTTCCAGCACACCGCGGTACATCAACGCCAGCCGGTGGAGGTAGCCGTCGGCGATCGCGGAGGTGTGCAGGAGGAGTGCGCCGTCGCGGACCTCCACGTGCAGGCCGTACCGCTCGGCGCCCGCGACCCTGTCGCCGGTGGTGATGAGAACCCGGTCGGCCAGGTCCTCGGAGTCCTCGGTGTGCGCCGCACCGTCGGAGTGGACGTCGGTGTGGAACACCCGCTCCTCGGTGAGCGTGCTCAGCACCTCGAGGTGCGCGCCGACCAGCTGGCCGGCGTCCATCGGAGCGAGGTCGACGAACCCGACCTTTACGGTCCGGACGGTGCTGCCGACGCCGTGCCAGGCCGTCGGGAGCCGGAGGTGGGCAGCGGTCACCGGTCTGCCTCCGGCATGTGTGACTTGATGATGTCCGCGACGAGCGGACCCGCCTCGGTGAGGATGTAGTGGCCGGCGTCCAGCAGGTGGAGGGTGAACTCCCGAGTCGTCTCGGTGGCCCAGGCCGCCATGGACTCCTCGCTCACGAACGCGTCGTGCTTGCCGCCGATGACGGTGATCGGCACGTCGAGCGGCGGTCCCGATGAGTACTCCAACCGTTCGACCACCCAGTAGTCGGCGCGCAGGATCCGTTCGAACAAGGTCATCAGCTCGGGGTCGTCGAGGATCTCGGCGGGCATGCCGCCGAACGCCTCGACCTGCTCGAGCAACTCCTGGCGGGGCAACAGGTGCAGCGGCTCGTCGATCCGACGGACGCTCGGCCCTGGCGCGGAGGACAACACGATGATGACCGGCGCCGGGTTTCCCGCGTCAACGAGCCTTCTCCCCAGCTCAAAGGTCAGCACACTGCCGGAACAGTGCCCCAGCAGCACGTACGGCAGGTCGAGCAGTGGGGTCAGCGCCTCCTGGAGCGCGTCGACGACCTCCCGCCAGTCCTCCGCCAAGGGTTCCCGCAACCGGCTCTCGCGGCCGGGTAATCGGACGCCGCACAGCTCGACTTCCGTCGGCAGCAAAGGGATCCAGGGATTGAAGGCGGCGGCGCCCGCACCGACGTGCGGGACGCAGAACATCCGCGACGTCGTCTCGTGCGCGCCGCGCGGGCGGGCCAACCACCGGTTGCCCGCCGAGGCCGGGGGTCTGCTCCTGCCGGACACCGGGCTGGCCTGTTCCGCCTCCCCGCATTTATAGGTGTTGGTTGCGTTGGGGGACGGAGGGTTCTGTTTGGTCACGTGCTTGTGGCTGGGTTGCGTCACGTTCCCCTGAGGTGCGGTTGGGTGCCGCGAGGTTGACAAAGGGGGTGTCATGACTCGAGTGCCTTTCGCAGCATGGTTGCCAGACGCGCGTCGCGCAGGATGGCCATCGGCGAGTCGATCCCGTGGTCGAGCGCGTGTGCCTCGGCGTGGGGGACGGCCTCGGACCACGTCCGCGTCACCTCCGTCGGGTCCGCGAGATCGTGGACGAGCACAGCCGGGCCGTCGTACCGACCGGGCGGGCCGGACCGCACGGCCAGGGTGAGGTCGACCCACCTCTGTTGCAGCCGAGGGAGATCGGCGGGCCGAAGGTCGTCGTCATACCACCCGTCCTGCCGGATCCTGGTATGGATCTCATCGAGGCTCTCCGTGCCGTCGAACCCGAACCGCCGCGCCAACTCGGCCAGCCGCCGCGGGAGCAGGTCGTCGTGGTCGGGAGCCGAACCCAGGGCGGGCGGGCGAATCAGGGCCAGCGGCGCGACGGCCTCTCCCCGGTCGGCCAGCCTGCGTGCCATCTCGAGCGCCACCACCGCGCCGAAACCGAAACCGGCCAGCCGATACGGCCCGGCGTGGCGCTCCAGCGCCGGGAGGAACCGGTCCGCGATCTCGCCGGCCGTGTCGAACGGCGGGATCGGGCCGCGGGTCCCGGGCAGCGGGATCCCGAGGACGGGCCGCGGCTGTCCCCAGGACGCGATGGCGTCCCGCTCCGCCTCGACATGGCTGTCGGAGTGCACGGCGTACAGGGGGGTCCCCGCACCCGACACGATCGGTTCCAGTGCGACCGTCGGCCAGAAGGGCGTGCGCGGGGCGGGTGCGCAGAGGGCCGGAACCGCCATTGGGGGAGCGTCCGCCGCGTGGACGGTCAGGGTCTCGGCGAGCCGGGCTGGACTCGGGTTCCGCAGCGCCATGGAGCTGCGTACCGGCAGCCCGCGGTCCCGGGCTCGACCGACGACGTCGATCATGCCCAGCGAGTCGCCGCCCAGGTCGAAGAAGTCGTCGTACGGGGAAACAGCACGGCCGAAATACCCGCTCCATATTTCGCAGATCACACGTTCGACCGTGCCGCAGGACAGCCTTGCGGTTGCTGCGGCCGCTGTGTTCAGTTCGGCCATCCTGCCTTAACCCCTGTGCGTCGTCAGTGTGGACCGCACCAGCTTGCGGGCCGTTCCCGTGCGGTGCCAGGCACCGGGGCGGCAAGTTCGGTCGCCGAGTTGCCGGTTTCGATTCCTGGAAACGCAGGGGTGCCTTGCGAGAGTTTGGTGCGAACGAGGGATCCCCCAAACGCCGGAAAGATGGAGACATCTGTTGACTACTGCGATCATGGGGCCTGCCCAGATCTTCAGCCTCAAACTCACCGACGACGAGCAGGCCGGCCTGAGCACGCTCGCGGGGCGCGCCGTGCGTACCGCGCCCCGGCTGGTCGACCACGACGGTTGGCAGACCGAGGTGCGTGCTATGAGCTGCCACCTCCCGGTCCGCCTGCTCGAGGCGATCCGACGCTTCCGGCACGACTCCGGTCCCGACGGGACACTGACGGTCACCGGCCTGCCGATCGAAGCGAACACACTGCCCCCGACACCGAACGTGCCGGACTCGGTCGAACACGTCGCCACCGTGCCTGCGGCACTGGCCATGCTGCTCGGGCAGCAACTCGGCGAGGTCATCGCCTACCGGGAGGAGAAACAGGGCGCGCTCGTGCAGAACGTCGTCCCCGTCCCGTCGCTGGCGAAGTCGCAGAGCAACGGGGGCTCGGTGGAGCTCGAGATGCACACGGAGAACGCGTTCCACCCCAACCGGCCGGACTACGTCGGGCTGCTGTGCCTGCGCGCCGCCCACCAGCACCGGGTGGGCACTCGCGTCGCCGCCGTCCGTCGGGCGCACCCGTTGCTCGACGAGACGGATCGGATGGTCCTGCGCGAGCCCCGCTTCACCACCGAAGCGCCGCCGTCGTTCACGTCGACGGACTGCACCGGCCCGCAGCCGGTGCTGACGGGCAGCGCGGACGACCCGGACATCTGCGTGGACTTCCACACCACGTCGCCGCTGGACGCCGGCGCCGCACGGGCACTGTCGCACCTGCGCGAGGCGTTGGAGGAGGTCGAGTGCGAGCTCGCCCTCGAAACCGGTGACATCGTGTTCCTGGACAACCGGCTCGTCGTGCATGGACGCATCGCGTTCAGACCGCGATACGACGGGACCGACCGGTGGCTGCACCGCGTCTTCGTCAACCTCGACCACCGACGCAGCCGGATCTCACGCAACGGCAACGGTTCCGTCCTGGGATGACGAGCGAGAAAGGTCCGGGGTTGGCGGGTCCGCCCACCCGCCAACCCCGGACTTCGTTCATCCGGCCAGCACGTCGGTGGTCGCCTCGCGCAGCTCGCCGAGGTGGCCAAGCGAGCCCAGGACCTGGTCCTGTGGCACACCGAAGTCGATGAGGCAGGCGATCTCGTCAACGCCGATGGCCGTCATCCGCCGTACGACCTCGACGCCGTCGGACACCGTGCCGAACAGGCCCGCGGTGTCGAAGTAGCGGCCGAAGGCCCGCTCCACCAGGAACTCCTTGTCCGCGTCCGACATCTTGGCCGGGTCGAAATCGCCGTCGCCCGCGGCGGGGTCGCGCGCGATGAGGTCGAACGCGCTGCGCAGGTAGTCGGTGAACGGCTCGCGGACCACCTCGCGGACCTCGTCCCGATCGTCGCCGATCATGGTGTGCAGCATCACCACAACATGCCCTCGGGCGTCCACGCCGTGCGTCGCGGCCAGCTCCTCCCGGTACGCGGCGATGTTGTCCGCCAGCTGATCGTGGGTCTGACCAAGCTGGTGGGTCAGCAGCCCCGTGCCCAGCCGGCCGGCGATCCGGAACGTCTCAGGCGAACCGCCACTGGTGATCCAGACCGGCACCTCGGGCTGGACCGGCTTCGGGAAGACCCGCACCGGCTGCGGTTCGCCGTCCACGCCGGCGAACTCGACCTCCTCGCCACGCCAGAGCCTGCGGACGGTCTCCACCGCCTCGGCCATGACGTTTCTGCGATCGCGGAAGGTCTCCGGCCGGAGCACGAAGTCCCTGGCGTGCCAGCCGGACGCGAAGGACACGCCGGCCCGGCCGCCGGACAGGTTGTCCACGGCGGCCCATTCCTCGGCGATCCGGATCGGGTTGTGCAGGGGAGCGACGACACTGCCCGCCCGGATGCCGATCCGCGTGGTCACCGCGGCCAGTGCGGCCCCGGTCACGGCCGGGTTGGGATACCGGCCGCCGAAGGAGTGGAAGTGCCGCTCCGGTGTCCACACCGCCGTGAACCCGTTGGCATCGGCGAACCGTGCGCTCTCCAGCAGTAGGTCGTACTCGTTGTCGCCCGGGGCGCTGTCGGCGAAGAAGAACAGGCTGAAGTCCATGTGCGGTCCCTTCCCCTAGCGAGTGGGATGGTCGAGTTTTCCTTTGATGAGGCCCTGGAAGAGGTTGAGCCTCTGCATGTTTCCCGTGCCCTCCATGAACTCCACCCCGCGCGCGTCGCGGCAGAGCTTGTCAAGCAGCGGGTGGTCGAGCCGGGCGCCGGGACCGAAGAACCCGCACGCCTCGAGCGTCGCCTCCTCCGCCAGCCGGCACGCCCTGGCCTTCGCGGCCGAGGCGACGTACCCGGCGTCGCCCTTGGCGTCCACAGTGGACGCGGCCAGGTGGATCAGTGCCCGGGCGCCGTCGATCCGGCGGCGCAGCCGGTCCAGCGCGCTCTGCTGCGCGGGGGGCAGGCAAGACCGGTTGGTGGTCACGTATTCGTAGGCGGCACGGGCGATCCCGAGCGCTATCGCGGCCACGCCAGGGCGGAGTCGGTTGAAGGTCTGCAGGAACGCCCACGTGCCGCGCCGGGTAGGTGAGAGGTGCCGTCCGAGCACCCTGTCCGACGGGATCGGGATGCCCGACAGGGTCATCTCGCTGATCCGCGCGCCCCGCAGGCCGAGCATGTCCAGCGGGGTGGCCGAGTATCCTGGCGCGCACGTGTCGACCAGCACCGCCGTGATCCCGAGCGGGCCGGGGCCGGTACGCGCGAACACCACTCCGATCCTCGCCCGGGTCGCGTTGCCGATGTACCGCTTGGCGCCGTGGAGGAGTCCGTCCGGGGACAGCCGGGTGCTGAGTGCGGTGGCGTCCGACCCGTGGTCCGGTTCGGTCAGGGCGAAGAAGGTCCACTGTGGACTATCGAGTACCCGGCCGTAGAACCACTTCTTCTGTTCGTCGTCGGCGAGCAGGTCGACAAGTACGCCACTCATGGACGGTCCCGGCGAGGCGAGCAACATCCCGGCGTCGGCGCATGCCAGCTCCTCTGTCACGACGACGCGTTCCAGCGCGGCCATGCCGTGGAACCGGCGTCCACCGGCGACCACCGGTTCGCCACCCCACTCGGGCGGGACGGTGAGCGTGGACAGGTACCTGACCGCGGGCAGGTCGAGGTGCCGGTGCACCGCGTCCGGATCGGCGTCCAACTCGAGCGCGAGCCCGCGGAAGTCGCGCGCCCACTCGCCGACCTGCCCGCGCAGGCGCTCCAGTCCGTCGTCGAGCGGGGTCACCGTTCCGCCTCCCCGAACTTGAATGTGTTGGTTGCGTTGGGGATGGAGGGTTCTGTTTGGTCACGTACCTGTGGCTGGTTTGCGTCACGTTCCCCTGAGGTGCGGTTGCGTAGCACTCGGCCTGATATCGATCCCGAGGTGGACACAGGGAGCGTCATGGCGCCACCTCTGCCGCGTACGCCTCGGCGAGGACCTCGGAAAGGTAGGCCGTCTCCCCGGCCCCGTCCGCGAGGTAGCCCGATGCCCCGAGCAGCCGGAGCAGTGCGCGGTCGGCGACGGTGATCTGCTGGTGCAGGTGCGCCGGGCCCGGCGCTTCCACACCGGTCAGCACCGCGTGCACCTCTAGTTGCTCGATCAGCACGTCGGCTACCGCACCCTTGACCATCTGCTGGCGCAGCACGGTGGAGTCGCCGCAGGCGTGGCTGTCGAGGTAGCGCACGCAGCCGTCGAGGAGGCCCTCTGACAGGCCGAGCCGCAGCCAGACCAGGCCGAACGTCCAGCCGCCGTGATCGACGGTGTCGGCGTGGCCGCCGGGACGGTGCCGCAACACGACCAGGGGGCCGCCTCGCCGTAGGAGCTCTTCCCCGCCGGCGGCCCGGTCGTACCCGCGGCCGTCCTGCCAGATCCGGTCAGCCGTCGCGGCGACCACGGCGGGCACGACGGCGTGCCCACCCGGGCCACAGGGCAGCACACCAGGCAGTGTCTCGTCACACAGCACGGTCAACGCCTGCGCGAGGCCGTTCTCTCGTGCTGTCCGGCGGACCGTGAGGTTCGTGTTCACGAACGTTCCACCGTTCTTCATCGTTCGTCGCTGGAGTCGCCGCCGGTCATTGGACCCCGGTGCACCACTCGAGAACCGCCATGGCGCTGTGCAACTTGTTCGCGGCCTGGCCGAAGGCGATGCTCGCCGGCCCGTCGAGCACCTCTTCGGTGACCTCCTCGCCCCGGTGGGCGGGTAGGTCGTGCATGAACACCGCCTTCTGGCTGGCGTCCATCAACTCGGCGGTCACCTGGAAGGGGGCGAACACCTCCCGCCAGTGCGGGTCCGGCTTGCTGGTGCCTGTGGTCTGCCACCTGGTCGTATAAACCACGTCGACGTCCCGCGGCAGGTCGTCGAGGTCGTGCCGTTCGCGGATGACGGTGCCGCCTGCCGCGGTGGCGGTCGCGCGCTCGAGGACGGCCGAGGGCACGCCGTATCCGGGAGGTGTGCGCAGGTGCAGTTCGACGTCCCGGAACCGGGCGAGCCCGAGCGCCAGTGCGACGGCGGTGTTGTTGCCCTCGCCGACGTACAGCAGGTGCAACCCGCGGACGGAGCCGAACTGCAGGGTGAGGGTGGTGAGGTCAGCCAGTGCCTGGGTGGGGTGCTCGTCGGCGCTCATGGCGTTGATCACCGCCATCCGTGGTTGCTCCGCCCAGGCCCGCAGCTCGGCAGGGTTGCCCGAGGTGCGGGCCACCAGCACGTCGAGCATCTCCGACAGCACCCGGCCCGTGTCCTCCGTGCTCTCCCCGGTTTCGAGCTGCAGATCGTGCGGCCCGTACCCGATGATGTCGGCACCGAGCCGCAGAGCGCCGGAGGAGAACGCGGTCCGGGTCCGCGTCGAGGTCTTCCGGAAGTACACGCCGACGATTTTGCCTACCAGCGAGGGACTCTCGACGCCTGCCCCGATCGCCGCGCGCCGCGCCAGTTCGGCGCCGCGCTCGACGATGTCCGACAGGGCCGGGTCGGGCAGGTCGTCGAGGGAGATGAGATGTCTGGTTTCGTTCATGCGCTACCACCGTTCGACGTCGGCGAAGAAGTCCGGCACCTCATGGGCGTGGCCGGTCTCGGTGCCGAGCGTGAGAACCGTCAGGCCAACGGCGATGTCCAGCACACCGAGACCGAAGGGGGAGAAGATGCGTGGTTTGTCGTCGCCGATGGTCACCTCGCCGAGTAGAAGCTCGGCGATCGTCCCGTCGATGAAGTCGCGGTGCCCGAACTTTTTCACCGCGAGGTCGGGTGCGGTGGCCGCGTTCAGGCAGTGCTCGACGTCGTCCAGGATGTTGTGCGACGCGGCGATGATGTCGGGGCCGATATCGCGCAGGGACACGTTCAGCACGGTCTGGCCGGGGCGGAACGTCGAGGCGTCCACAATGTACGGTTCGTTCGCGGTGGTGGCGAGCACCACCAGCTCCGCGTCGGTGATCGCCTCGGCCAGCGTGCCGGACACCCTGCCCGGGTAGCCGAGCGCGTCCGCGTGGTGCACCAGTTTCCCGGCGTACGCGGGCACCGTGTCGAAGATGGCGAACTGGTCGACGGTCCAGTCCTGCGAGTGCAGGAACTCCAGGATGGTCCGGGCGATGACGCCCCCGCCAACCACCGCGACCTTGCCCGCGGATCGGGAACCATGCAGCTCCTGCGCGGCGAGCACGGCCGAGGCCGCGGTCCGCGCCGCGCTGATCTGCGCCGCCTCGAGGCAGGCGTACGGATACCCGGTCGCGAAGTCGTTGAGCAGCAGGACGGCCGACGCGCGCGGGATGTTCCTGCGCACGTTGTCGGGGAAGCTGCCGATCCACTTGATGCCCGCGGTGCCAGGTTCGCCGCGCAGCAGGGCGGGCAGCGCGATGATCCGCGCGTTCGGTTTCTCCGGGAAGCGCAGGAAACAGCTGTTCGGGTTGATCGTCTCCCCGCGGTGGTGTGCGAGGTAGGTGTCCCGCACGCACGTGACGATCTCGGCTCGCGACTTCTCGATGATCGTGTGAATGTCCTTGCCGCCCATGACACGGAAGGTGAACATCGCTCAGCCCCCCGCGACGGTCAGTTCTGGACTGTCGGCGACCGCGGCGGGCTCGGCGAGGCAGTCCGGGCCGAAGACCTCGGTCACCCAGGCGTCGTCGTAGATCGTCCTGGCGTATCGGTCGCCGAAATCGGGGGAGATGCCGACCACGCATGAGCCGGCCGGCAGATCCTGTGCTCGGCGCAGGATCGCCGACATCACCGTGCCGGTCGAACCGCCTGCGAACAGCCCGTACCGCGCGGCGAGCCATCGGCAGGTCCGGACCGCGTCG
>NZ_JBJMIE010000745.1:0-5112 GCF_045807065.1 Actinophytocola sp.
GGGGGCCGGCGGCGACGGCGGTGACTCGACCGTGCCGTCCACGATGGGCGGTGCGATCTCCGGATGGACCAGGTCCGGCTGGGTGATGGGCGCGCCGAGCCCGAGCCGCCGGGACTGGCCGAGGTTGGGTCGCCGCCTGCGTCCCGACGGCACGACGGTCTCCGCCACGGGCTGGACGTCTTCGGCCACGCGGGGCGGGAGATCCGGCTTGGGCGGGTTGCGCAGCTCCGGCGGCAGGAACGACGGCGGCTCGGCGACGAGCAGCTCCGGTGCGGTAGCCGCCGGCGCCGGCGGCAGGTCGGGCAGGTTGGGCAGGATGGGCAGGTCGGGTGCGTCCGGCGTGGCGGGCAGCCCGGGGATCGCCGGCGACTGGCCCTGCTTCGCCCAGTCCGGCATGAACCGCAGCCAGCCCGGCGCGCGGTAGGGCTCGGCCGGCACCCTCGGCTCGCCGACGTACTGGTCGACGGCGTCGGTGAGCGTCGGCGCCTCGGCGGTCGCGGGGCGTGTCGCCCGTCGCGGCATCGGCGGCGGCGCCACCTCGACCGGTTGGGCGGGCACGGCGGGTTCCGGCGCCCGCACGTGCGCCCGGGCGAGCCCGGTGACGGTCCCGACGGGCACCTCGACGGACGCGGTCCCACCCCGGTCGGCCAGCCGCAGGGGCGGGACGACGGGGGCGGGCCCGATCACGAGCGGGGCCGTGCGGGGAACGGTGGTGGAGATGGCCGGCAGCGTGGCCCACTGTCGAGCGGGCGCACGGGTCACCGGCGCCGTGTCGCTCTCATGTGGACGGTCGGAGGTGGTGGCGGTCGGGTCCGCCCCCTTCCGCCGGAATGGCCAGCGCATCGGTTCCCCTTATTCCTCGGCCGACCTGGAGTGGATCCTGCCGATCTCGGTGATCACCCTGGTACGCACCGGGTGTTCCATGTCGAGGATCTTGTCCAGGTCCCAGTGCAGGTAGTAGGCGACGTACGCGACTTCCTCCCAGATCCGGTCGGCCGCGTACGTCACGATCCCCCCGGTGCATCACCGGCGACGTCCACCGCGAAGTCGGCGCCGCAGTGCGGGCAGCTGACCGCGACCTCGGTGTGCCCGTCGGCGTTGATGCGCCGGTACAGGTCCTGCAGGAACGCGAGATCCGACGCGAACAGGTTCTCGACGACGAACGTGTCCACCGCCGCCAGGTCGCCCAGCGTGGTGACCGTCCGCTCGAGCAGCAGCACCGTCAGGTAGGCCGCGTTGGCCCGGACCCGCTGGTCGGCCTGCGTGGTGAGCTCGTCGCGGGCCGTCGCCAGCCGCATGATCCCGTCGCGGTGCACGCGGCCGTGCTCGTCGACGTAACCACGCGGCAGCGTGAACGGGTACTCGGTGCGCAGCCCCGCGCTCGTCTCGGCGTGCGCGGCCACGGCGGTCACACCGCCACCCGCTGCAGCATCTCGCACACGATGGTGACGGTCTCCATGAGCACCTCGTTGGCGCCCGCCTTCATCCCGCCGATCTTCACCTGCGACGGCCACGCGTGCTCCATGTGGTACCGCGCGACGGGCTTGCCGTCCACGCCGTACATGATGAGCGAGCAGCTCTTGCGGGCGGCGATGATGTCACCCTGCAGCACCGCCTCGTGCCAGGCCCACAGCGCCATGTCGGTGGTCTTGCCGCGGACCAGCTCGATGATCGCGGGCTCCCGCTTGCCGGGCAGCTTCTTGAGCACGAGCTCCTTGTCGGTGGACTCCAGGTGCTCCACCGGCTTCACCTCGGTGGTGATGCCCTTCAGCTCCGAGAACGCGGCGATCTCGTAGCCGTCGATGGTGATCGAGAACCGGGACGCTGTGATCGGGTCTGTCGTGGCCATGCCTCTTGCTCCTCAACAACGAGATTGGGTGGGAAGGGAAGCGTCATTCCTCGAGACCGGCGCCCTCGGCGAACTGCGAGATGCGGAACACCACGAACTCGGCGGGCTTCACCGGCGCGATGCCGATCTGGACGGTCAGGATCCCGGCGTCCCGGCTCTCCGGCGGGTTGTTCTCCTCGTCGCACTTGACGAAGAACGCCTGCGCGGGCTGGCGCCCGAACAACGCGCCGTCGCGCCACACGCGGCGGAGGAACATCGTGACCGTGCGCTTGACGGAGTCCCACAGCTTCGGGTCGTTCGGCTCGAACACCACCCAGTTCGTGCCCTGCAGGATCGACTTCTCGACGTAGTTGAACAGCCGCCGCACGTTGAGGTAACGCCACTCGGGGTCGCTCGACAGCGTGCGGGCGCCCCAGACCCGGATGCCCTGGCCGCGGAAGCTGCGGATGCAGTTCACGGCGATCGGGTTGAGCACGTCGTGCTCGCCCTTGGTGATGTTCAGCTCCAGGGTGACCGCGCCGCGCACGACCTCGTTGGCCGGCGCCTTGTGCACGCCGCGGGTCGCGTCGTTGCGTGCCCAGATCCCCGCCATGTGGCCCGACGGCGGGACGAAGACCTGCCTGCCGGCCACCGGGTCGGCGACCTTGATCCACGGCCAGTACATGGCGGCGTACTTCGAGTCGTAGCCGGTGATGTCCATCCGCCATTCCTTGACCTCCTGCGCGGAGAGCCCGGGCGGGGTGTCCAGGATGGCCACTCGGTCGGCCATGAGCTCGCAGTGCGCGATCATCGCCAGCTGCACGGCCTTGACGTCCTCGATGGACAGTGCGCCGCGCTGGTAGGCGGCCATCAGGTCCGGCACGCACAGCATCGTCACCTCGTCGACGGCCTCCAGGCCGCCGAAACCGGTGCGGTCGGCGGAGTTGCCGACGTAGGCTCCCGCCTCGACCTTGACCGGGGCCGGCGCCGGCGCCGCGCCGAGCGCGACCTCGCCGGGCCGGGGCAGTGTGAGCGACTTGCCCTTGGTCTCCTCGACCGTGATGAGCTTGGACTGCTGGCGCACCACGGTCGCGACGTTGTTGGCGCCGCGCTTGACGGTGACGTTGTCGAACGTCTCGACCGCCTGCCCGCCCTGCTTCACGACGAGCTTGAAGTTGTCGTCACCCTGCTCGCTGGCCGGCTGGACCTCGACGGTCAGCTCACCGGAGTCGGCGGCGCGGGCCGAGATGGTCAGGCCCGGCTTCGTGTCCGTGCCCGCCGCCGGCAGCTCAGCGGCCGGCAGCGCGACGTGGCCGTTGGTGGCGCCGTTCGTCGCCTCGCCACCCACCCGCACGACGTACGCGGTGCCGCCGCCGTTCTGGAAGTAGCCGTACACGGCGTGCGCGAGGTAGTAGCCCTCGACGAAGTCACCGAAGTTGTGCTTGAACTGCGTCCAGTTGGTGACGAGCACGGGCTCGTGCAGGGGGCCGCGCTCGGCGAAGCCCACGAAGGCGGCAACCGCGGTGCCCACGGCCTCGATCGGCCGCGAACCCGAGGAAACCTCCTCCATGTACACACCGGGCGCGAGGTAGCTGCTGGCCATCTCGGGTTTCTCCCTCGTTGCGTGGTGAAGCGCTCGCCGCATTCGCGGCACCGCCGAGTTTGTTCTTTTCCCATCAGGCGGCTCAGTCGTCGCGGGGCGGTGCGGAGGGCGGCCACGGTCGCCCCTTGGGGCAGCCGCGTGTGCGGTTGCCCTTTCGGGCGCTCCGGGCGCGCTGAAAGGACGGGCGGCGGGCGGTGTCCGTGGTCGCCCGCGGGCCGGGACACTGGTCGCCGTGATCACAGAGGTGGACGAGGCACTGTGCGTGCTGCTCGGCCGCTCGCTGCCGGACGGCACGATGGTCCGGCTCGACCCGCCGAAGCCGACGTGGGAGACCGAACGCCCGTCGAACGCGATCGACCTGTTCCTGTACGGGTTGCACGACGACCGCGACGGCCGCGAGTCCGGTTCCGCCGACCAGCGCGACGGCCGCGGCGTGGTGACGTCGCGGCGGGAGCCGGTGCGGCGCTGCTCGCTGTCCTACCTGGTGACCGCGCGGGCGCCGAAGATCAACGAGGAGCACCTGCTGCTGGCGGTCGCCCTGCGCACCATGATGTTCACGGACACGCTGCCGACCGACTGCATGCCGGAGGCGCTGGCCTCGGTCGGCGCGCCGGTGTTCATCCGGATCGCCGACTCCGACCCCGGTGCGCTGTGGAGCAACCTCGGCATGCCCGCGCGGGCGGCGTTCGCGATCTCGGTCAGCGCGCCGTTCCTGCCCGAGCCGGACACGGAGATCGCGCCGCCCGCGGAGAAGATCCGCCTCGACGCGGACCAGAAGAAGAAGGCGCCGGCCGGTCCGCTCGCACCCACGCAGCCGCGCCGCTGGGTGCGGACGCCATGAGCCAGCCCGCCGCCAAGATGGGCGACAAAGTCGTGGGGACCGACATCCACATCATCATGATCCCGTCGCCGGGCGGCCCGGTCCCGACGCCGCTCCCCCACCCGTTCGCCGGCACCATCACGGGCGGCTGCAGCACCGACGTGCTGATCGGCGGCCAGCCGGCGGCGGTCATGGGCAGCACCGCCACGAACGCGCCACCGCACATCCCGCAGGGCGGCCCGTTCCAGGTCCCGCCGACCAACCAGGGCACGGTGATGAAGGGCAGCGCCACGGTGCTGATCAACAACAAACCGGCCGCCCGCACCGGCGACACGGTCATGACGTGCAACGACCCGGCCCCCGCCCCCACCAGCAACATCGTGGCCGTAAGCACGGTAATGATCGCCTGACCCCCGCGTGTCCAACCGCCCGGACCCGCGTGTCCAACGCTCGCGACCGCTGAGTTCGACAAACGCGGCCGACACCGCCGGCAGGATTTGTCGAACTCGCCGGTCGGTTCGGTTGGACACGCGGGTCTTCAGCGTTGGACACACGGGTCTTCAGCGTTGGACACGCGGGGGGTCGGCACCAAGGGCTGCCCCATTGGCCGTCTCGTGAATGATCGACAGGCCATACCGTGGTTCGTGGGGGGTGCGCCGGTATGCGAAGGAGAGCCATGACGATGGCGGCACTGCTGCCCGACCCACCGCCCGTCGCTTTCAGGTACGCGTTGCCGTCGGAGCCGGTGGCCGAGGCGGCCGTGGCCATCGGGAACGTGGCGGTCACCATCGGGTTGCTGCTGACCGGGGAGCTGGACGTGCTGACCGAGCCCGGCGCCGCCTCGGCATCGGTCGTCACCCC
>NZ_JBJMIE010000746.1:0-4782 GCF_045807065.1 Actinophytocola sp.
GACCCGCCCTGTGCTCAGTCGATCCCGCGGATGATGTGCTCCTCGCGGGCGTCCAGGTCATCCTCGGCGACGAGGACAGCCGAGTCGGGCATGGCTCACCTCCTCTCGTCCGCGACGAGGTCAACCGTCGTAGGGCCGCGCGGCACGGGCGTCACGCAGCGCGAAACCCCACCACGCCAACTGGTCGAGCATCGTCTTGGCCGCCGTGGCAGGCCCGGTCGGATCGACCGGTTCGCCGTTGTCGTCGAACTGCTCCCACGCGTTGTGGAAGCTGACCACGTCCCTGGTCGTCACCGCGTGCAGCTCGGCGAAGACCTGGCGGAGGTGCTCGACCGACCGCAGGCCGCCGGCCAGCCCGCCGTACGACACGAAGGTCACGGGCTTGGCGCGCCACTGCGTGTAGTGCCAGTCGATCAGGTTCTTCAGCGACGCCGGGAAGCTGTGGTTGTACTCCGGCGTCACGACCACGAACGCCTCCGCCCGTTCCAGCCGGGGCGTGACCTCGGACAGCACCCGCTCCGCGTCGGCGTCGGGCTGGCGCGAGATCCGCAGCGGCAGCGGGTGGTCGGCCAGGTCGAGGTAGTCGGCGGTCAGGTCGGCGCGGTCGGCGAGCTGCCCGAGCAGCCACCGGGCCGCGGTGGGGCCGAACCGGCCGTCCCGCACGCTGCTGTTGATCACCAGTACGCGCAGGGCGTCACGGGCCATGTCTGTTCTCCTCTCTCGTCGTTGCCGGGAAACGTCACGCGTCGCGCCAGCTGCGGGCGCCGCGCGGGCCGCGGGTGCGCTCCGGTCTGCGCCACGGCGCCGGTGCCGGCCGCGGGAACACAGGGGTGGCGCGGGGAGCGGTCACGAGTGCGGTGAGGACCGCGGTCAGCGCGGCCAGCTCGGCGGCGTCGGGCTGGCCCCTGGTGATCCGGAAGAAGGGCTCGGCGTTCATCGCGGACCTACTGGGGTGGGTTGCCGTGCTTGCGGACCGGCAGGTCGGCGTGCTTCTCGCGGAGCATCGCGAGTGCGTCGACGAGCACCTTCCTGGTGTCCCCGGGATCGATCACGTCGTCGACCAGACCGCGTTCCGCCGCGAAGTACGGGTGCATCAGCTGCGCCCGGTACTCCTGCATCTTCTGCCGCCGCACGGCATCCGGGTCCTCGGCGGCCGCGATCTCGCGCCGGAACACGATGTTGGCCGCGCCCTCCGCGCCCATCACGGCGATCTCGTTGCTGGGCCACGCGAGCGCGAGGTCCGCGCCGATCGAGCGGGAGTCCATGACGATGTAGGCCCCGCCGTACGCCTTGCGCAGCACCAGGGAGATCCGCGGCACGGTCGCGTTGCAGTAGGCGTACAGCAGTTTCGCGCCGTGCCGGATGATCCCGTTGTGCTCCTGGTCGACACCGGGCAGGAAACCCGGCACGTCGACCAGGGTCACCAGCGGGATGTTGAACGCGTCGCAGAACTGCACGAAGCGGGCGGCCTTCTCGCTGGCGTGGATGTCGAGCACCCCGGCGAGCACCGCGGGCTGGTCCGCCACGATGCCGACCACCTCACCACCGAGCCTGGCGAGCACGCAGACCACGTTGCGCGCCCACGCCGGATGCACCTCGAACCACTCGCCGTCGTCGACGATCTCCTCGATCACGTCCCGGATGTCGTAGGCGCGTTCCGGGCTGTCGGGCAGCACGTCCACGAGGGCGTCGGTGCGGCGGTCGGCCGGGTCGTCGCACGGCGCGGACGGCGGCAGCTCCCGGTTGTTCGACGGCAGCAGCGAGAGCAGGTACCGGACGTCCGCGAGGCAGGTCCGTTCGTCGTCGTAGGCGAAGTGGCACACACCCGAGGTCCCGGCGTGCACGTCCGCGCCGCCGAGCCCGTTGTGGGTGATCCTCTCCCCGGTGACGGCCTGCACCACGTCCGGTCCGGTGATGAACATCTGGGCGGTGTCGCGGACCATGAACACGAAGTCGGTCAGGGCCGGGCTGTAGGCCGCGCCGCCCGCGCACGGGCCGAGCATCACGCTGATCTGCGGGATGACCCCGGAGGCGCGGACGTTGCGCTGGAAGATGCCGCCGTAGCCGGCGAGCGCGCAGACGCCCTCCTGGATGCGCGCGCCCGCCCCGTCGTTGAGGGACACCAGCGGGGCGCCCGCGGCCAGGGCCATGTCCATCACCTTGTGGATCTTGGCGGCGTGCGCCTCGCCGAGCGCGCCGCCGAAGATCCGGAAGTCGTGGGCGTAGACGAAGACCGTTCTGCCGTGCACGGTGCCCCAGCCGGTGACCACGCCGTCGGTGTAGGGCCGCTTCGCCTCGAGGCCGAAGCCGCTCGCGCGGTGCCGGCGCAGGGGCTCGACCTCGTGGAACGAGCCCTCGTCGAGCAGCAGCGCGATCCGCTCGCGTGCGGTCAGCTTTCCCTTGGCGTGCTGGCGTTCGGTGGCCGCGGGGTCCGGTCCCTGGTGCGCCTCGCCCTTGATCAGCTCCAGTTCCCGCACCCGTTCCCGCATGGTCCACGCCACCGGCGGGACGGAGGTGTTCTGTACCGCGGTGGACATCAGTGGGTCAACCTCCTGCCGAGGACGTTCGACGTGTGTGCGATGGCCGGCGCCCCGGCGAGTGCCCCCAGCACGCCGACCGCTGTGACCAGCCACAGGGCGGGCCGGTACCCGTTGGTGGCCGCCGACAGCGCGGCGACCAGCGCCGTCAGCACCGCCGCGGCGGTCTGCACGGCGGTCTGGTAGATCCCGCTCGCCACCGGCCGGTCCGCCGCCGGCAGACCGGCGGTCGCCTGCGCGTTCAGGGCGGTGAAGCACAGCACGAAGCCGATCCCGACCAGCAGCATGGTGGGCAGCACGCCGGTGACGTAGCTCGCCGGCCCACCTCGCCACAGGTAGAGCGCGTAGCCGGCCGGTGGGGCGAGCGCACCGAACGCGATCAGGTGGTCGGTGCCGAACCGGCTGAGCATCCGCCCGGCGAACGGGGCGGCGACCGCCAGCGGAACGCTCGCGGGCAGCATGGCCAGCGCGACCGTGAGCGGCGACCAGCCGGCGGCCTGCCACTGGACCGTGCAGATCACCAGCAGGCCCAGGTACGAGCCGTTGAGCGCGGCCGCCCCGAGCATCGCGCGGACCAGCGGCGGGGAGGTGAGCACGTGACCGCGCACCAGCGGCCACTCACTCGACCGCTCGGCGAGGACGAACGCGCCCAGCAGTACCGGGACCAGCGCGACGGCGGCGAACGCGTCCCAGGCGTGCGCCGGGACACGCAGGATCCCAGCCACCAGCGCCAGCAACGCCCCGGCGAGGCAGGCGGCACCCGCGGCGTCGGGCCGGCCGAACAGCCGGCCGCCGTCCCCGGGCACGAACCGCAGCCCGAGGACGAACAGCAGCAGCGCGGCGGGAGCCGGGAACACGACCGCCCAGCGCCAGTCCACCGTCGTCAGCAGGCCGGACAGCACGAGACCGGTGGCGAAACCGCTCGCGCCCATCAGCGTGTAGACCGACAGCGCGCAGCCCCGGTCCCGGGTGTCGGTGAACGCGGTCATGATGATCGCGAGCCCGGTGGGCGCGGTAAGTGCCGCGCACACCCCGCGCACGAAACGGGTCGCGATCAGCACGGTCGGGTCGGTGGTCGCCGCGCCGAGCACGCACGCCACCGCGAAGAGGGCCAGCGCCCCGAGGTAGACCCGGCGCCGGCCCAGCCACGCCACGAGCTGCGCGCCGAACAGGACCAGCCCGCCGAACCCGGCCGCGAACCCGCTGACCAGCCACACGGCCGTGGTCAACGGCAGGCCGAGCCGGTCCGCGACCGCCGGCAGGGCCACGACCATCGCCGAGACCTCGAGCGCGTCGATCAGCATCGTGCCGGCCAGCACCACCAGCAGACCCCACCGTCGCGCGGCAGTGGTGAACATCGTTCGTCCCTTTCGGATCAACCCAGCAACGTCCCGCCGGTGGCGTCGACGAAGGCGCCGGTCATCCACCGGGCGTCCGCGGAGGCCAGGAACGCCACCACGTCGGCGACGTCCTCCGGCTCGCCCACCCGGTTGAAGGCCGACAGCCGCGCCATCTGCTCGACGGCCTCGGGGATGTCGAACACGGGGTTGCCGTTGCGGGTGATGCCCGGCGCGACGGTGTTGATCGTGATCCCGCGGGGCGCAAGCACCTTCGCGAAGTGCAACGCCAGCTGTTCCACCGCGCCCTTGCTCATCGCGTAGGCGATCTCGTCGGGGTTCGCCACCCGGGTGAGACCGCTGGAGATGTTGACGATCCGGGCGCCGTCGGCGAGGTGGGCCATGGCGCGCTGGATGATGAAGAACGGGGCCTTGGCGTTCACCGCCATCAGCCGGTCGAACTGCTCCGGCGTGGTCTCGCCGGCCGGCGTCCCACCCATCACCCCGGCGTTGTTGACCAGGATGTCCAGCTCGGTCGACCCGGTCCGTTCGGTCAGCCCTTCCGCCAGGCCATCGAACAGCACGTCGACGCCGTCCGGTGTGCCCAGGTCGGCCTGGACCGCGAACGCGCGGCCGCCGTCCTTCTCGATCAGGGTGACGACCTCGTCCGCGAGGTCGGCGTTGGTGGCGTAGTGCACCGCGACCAACGCGCCGTCGTCGGCGAGGCGCCGGGCGATGGCGCGCCCCATGCCTCGGCTGGCGCCGGTCACCAGTGCCGTCCTGCCCGTCAGTCTCATGTCCCTTCTCTCCTCGTTGATCACCAGCGGTGTGGCTGCCTTCGGTCTCGTTGCCTTCGGTCTTGTTGCCTTCGGTGTTGCTGTCTTCGGTGGTGCTGTCCTCGGTGGGCC
>NZ_JBJMIE010000747.1:0-5584 GCF_045807065.1 Actinophytocola sp.
GTCCGCACGATGGTCCGCGGCCCGGCCAGCCGGACCAGCTCGTCGTCGCGCAGCTCGCCGTGCGTGCCGCGCACCAGGATGCGGCGGAACCGCAGCTGGTTGTGCCACTGGTTGTCGGTGAAGTCGTAGACGCCGAAGCCGTCCGCGAACTGAAGCGTCCCGATGGTCGTGGTGGCCCGCCTGGTCTCCACCGGGTCCGCCCAGCCCGCGCGGGTCAGCGGGTCGGCCAGCGGTGCGGTCGTGCGGGTGGCGCGCACCTCCACCGGGCCGCGGCCAACGCCGAGGAACGTCCGGATCAGCGACACCGCGTGGTACTGGTGCGTCGAGGAGACGTCCACCCGCGTGACCTCGCCGATGGCGCCGGCGCGGACCAGTGCCAGCCGGGCCGCGTGGGCGGGCATGCGCGTGTACTGCTCGGCCACCTGGACCAGGCCGCTGTCGCCGACCGCGCGCCACAGGTGGCGCAGGCCGTCGAGGTCCGGCGCGGGCGGGGTCTCGGCCAGCACCCGCACGCCCCGCGCCACCAGCTCCACCACCAGGGACGGGGTCACGGCCCACGGCACGGCGGTGACCACGAAGTCCGGCTCGTGTGCGAGGCACTCGTCCAGGGACAGGTACACCGGCACCGGCAGCTCCCGCGCCCGCCTGGACACCACGCCGACGCAGTCGAGGTCCAGGGACGCGGCCAGGCGCCAGAAGTACTCGGCCCGCCAGCCGGTGCCCACGACGGCGAAGGTGGTCATGGCGCTGGGTCTCCGTCCGTGCGCGTTGATGTTCCTGCCTGAGGTCACCGTCATCACGCTTTGGTGAACGTATCCGGTCCCCACCAACCGAAGGCCGTCACCAGCGCTCTTTATACGCGTACGAGCCCCCGTGGGGACGGACGGCTCGTACTTCCATCACACATCTGGGGGATTTCGCATGTCGTGGTTCGAGGTCGTGCCCGTCGCGCTGGTGGCGGTGGGGTGGTTGTGGCTGCCGGGGTTGCCGGTGTCGTACCTGTTGGGGTTGCGGGGGATCGCGGCGTTCGCGTTCGCCCCGGTGGTGAGCATCGCGGTGGTGGCGACCACGGCGGTGGCGGCCGGGATGGCGGGGCTCGACTGGTCCGTGCCGCTGGCGCTGGTGGCCGCGTCGGCCGTCACCGCGGTCGCCGCGTTGCTGGCGTTCCTCCTGCGGCGCAAGGGTTTCCTCGCCGCAGCGCCCGACCCCCGGCGGCTCACGCTGGTCGCGGCCGCCGGGTTGGTGCCCGCGATCGCGTTGGCCGCGTTGGCGGTGGTGCACGCCGTCGGGCCGCCGGACAGCCTCTCGCAGGTGTTCGACACGCCGTTCCACTACAACGCGCTGGCCTACATCCGGGACGCGCACGACGCGTCGTCGCTGACCATCTCGTCGCTGGGCGACCCCGAGCAGGCGCCTGCGTTCTATCCCGCGGCCTGGCACGACATCGCGTCGCTCGTGATGATGTCCACCGGCGTCTCGATCCCGGTCGCCGCCAACGTGGTGTGCGCGGTCATCACGGTCCTGGTGTGGCCCGCGTCCTGCCTGCTGCTGGTGCGGCAGCTGTTCGGCCGCAACGTCGCCGCGCTCGCGGTCGCCGGGGTGCTGTCGATCGCGTTCCCCGGTTTCCCGTGGGACTTCTTCGGCTGGGGCGTGCTGTGGCCGAACCTGCTCGGGATGTCGATCGCGCCCGTGCTGTTCGCGCTGGTGCTCACCGTCACCGGATGGGTGAAGGACGACACGATCGGTCGGGGCCGCGCCTGGCTGCTGCTCGTGATCGGGGCGGGCGCGGCCGGGCTCGCGCACCCGAACGTGCTGTTCTCGGTGATCGCGCTGGCGGTCTTCCCCGCCGGCGCGGCGCTGTTCCTGCGGGCCGGGCGCCTGTACCGGGAGGACCGGGGCCGCCGCGCGGCCATCGAGTGCGTCGTGTTCGTCGTGGTGCTCATCGGCGGCTGGCTGGGGTCGATCACCTCCCCCGCGCTCGCCAACGCACGCGACTGGGACTTCTGGAAGTCGTTCGAGACGCCGGCGAACGCGGTCGGTGAGGTGCTGTTCAACGCCACCAACCAGCGGGAGGCGTTGTGGTTGCTGTCCGTCGTGGTGATCGTCGGCGCGTGCACGGCCCGCCGCTTCCCCGCCATGCGGTGGGTGCTCGCCGCGCACCTGGTCTCGGCGTTCCTGTACGTCGTCTCCGCCGCGCTCGTCCGGCCGGACACCCGGCTGCTCATCGGCTACTGGTACAACGACTCGCACCGCCTCGCCGCGATGTTGCCGATCACCGCCGTGCCACTCGCCGTCGCGGGCGTGGTCTTCCTCGCCGGCAAGCTGGCGCCGCTGGTCCGGCACGAGCGGGCGACCGTGCCGGTGCTCGCGGTCGGGCTGACCATCGCGCTGGCCGTCGTCACCGCCGGGTTCTACCCGACCGACCGCGAGGCCCGGGTCGCCGTGACCTACCGGCAACCCGAGGACCAGAAGCTGGTGAACAACCGGATGCGCGCGTTCTACGACCGGATCGCCGAGAAGATCCCGAAGGACGCGGTGGTCATCGGCAACCCGTTCGACGGCAGCGTCATGCTGTGGGCACTGGCGGACCGCCGCGTGCTGTACCCGCACTTCCTGTCGGCGAAGAGCAAGGAAGAGGAGTACCTGGGACGTCACCTGTCCGATGCCGCCGACAACCCGAGGGTGTGCGCGGCGATCAGGCGCTACCACGTCGAGTACGTGCTGCTCGGCAAGAGCGACCCCGCGATCGCCGCCACCACCCCGTTCGAGGGCATCGCCCGGGTCGGCCACGCCGACGGGTTCGAGCTGGTCGACCACTCGGGCCCGACCAGGCTCTACCGCATCACCGCCTGCGACTAGTTGTGCCGCAAGGAATCCAGCCGCGACTCCGGTTCCGATCTCGGTCCGTGGTGGGATCCGCTGTGGTGCTCCAGCCGGCGGCGCGTTCACAGGGCGCCAACAAGGTCGGGAAGTACGGGCCGCCGCCCTGTGCCTCGGCGAGGACGCGGGCTGGAAGTTCACCGCGACGACCGCCGCTCCCACGCGGGAAGCGAAGGTCGCCGCCGAAGCCGTGCACCAGTAGGTCCGCCCCCACGGGCCGGCATGCTGTGGCAGTGGCTAGGCGTCCTCCGCGCGGCCGACGCCTGGGGCGACGATTCCCTTCTCGTAGGCGAAGACCACGGCGTGGGTGCGGTCCCGCAGGCCCAGTTTGGTGAGCACGCGCGAGACGTGCGTCTTGACCGTGGTCTCCCCCAGGTACAGCTCCTTGGCGATCTCCGCGTTGCTCGCGCCGCGGGCGAGTTTGACCAGCACCTCGAACTCGCGGTCGGTCAGTTCCGGTGGGCGGTGGGCCGGGGCCGCCGGCGCGGGCGCGGAGAACCGGGCGATGACCCGGCGGGTGACCGCCGGGGACAGCAGGGCGTCGCCGCGGGCCACGATCCGTACGGCCTCCACCAGGTCCTCCGGCGAGGCGTTCTTGAGCAGGAAGCCGCTCGCGCCCGCCCGCAGGGCCTCGAACAGGTAGTCCTCGCGGTCGAACGTCGTGAGGATGACGACTCTCATGCCCGCGCCGGGGGTGTTCCCCCCGCCGAGCACGCGGCGGGTCGCCTCCAGGCCGTCGATCCCCGGCATCTGGACGTCCATCAGCACCACGTCCGGGCGCAGCCGCTCGGCCAGCTCGACCGCGGCGAACCCGTCCCCCGCCTCGCCGACGACCTCGATGTCGTCCTCCATCCCGAGGATCACCCGGAAGCCGGCGCGGACGAGATCCTGGTCGTCCGCGAGCAGGACCCGCAGCATCACGCACCACCGCCCCGCGCCGTGGGCAGGGTGGCTCGTACCCGGTAGCCCGCGTCGCGGCGCGGCCCGGCCTCCAGCTCACCGCCGTGCACCGCGATCCGTTCTCGCATCCCCACCAGTCCGAACCCGCCTTCCTCGGTCTGATCGTGCCCACGGCCGTCGTCGGTGACCTCGACCTCAAGCGCGTTGGCCAGATACCGCTCGCGGACCTCGGCGCTGCGGGCTCCCGCGTGCTTGACGACGTTGGTCAACGCCTCCTGCACGACGCGGTAGGCCGACAGCGCGACGCCGTCCGACACGGGCCGCGGCTCGCCGGCGACGCCGTGCCGGACCGAGAGCCCGGCCGCGCGGGCGGACGCCACCAGTTCGGCGACCTCGTCGAGCCCCGGCGAGGACGAGTGCGTCGGGGCGGGTTGCTCGGCGTCCTCCGCGCGGAGGACGCCGAGGAGCCCGCGCAGCTCCCCGATCGCCGTGCGGGCCGTCTGCTCGACGGTCCGGAGCGCCTCGCGGGCGAAATCCGGATCGCGGTCCAGCGCTCTGCGGGCGGCGCCGGCCTGCACCCCCATGACCGACACGTAGTGCGCGACGACGTCGTGCAGGTCCCGCGCGATCCGCAACCGCTCCGCGACGATCGCGCCCCGGGTGTTCTGCTCCTGCGACCGCCGCAGCTGCTCCGCGCGGTACTCCAACTCGGCCTGCCGGCGCGCCGACAACCAGGCCATGTTCCCGAAGCCGTACGCGATCACGAAGTACACCGTGTTGATCAGGATGTTGAACAGCACCGCGGCGAGGAACGGGTCGAGCGGCCCGGCGGCGCCGGGGTAGTGCCGCGGCGGGTGGGTCATCGCGTGGAGGAACGTCACGCCCAGGTAGCCGGACATCAACGCGATCACGCCGATGCGCGACCAGCGCGCGACGACCCGGTTGCGCTCCCACGCGCCGACCGTGAAGACCACGATGAACAACGCGACCGAGGGTGTGTTGTTGTCCCCGATGTGCCGCACCTGCGCGCCGATGAACAGCACGCTGACGACGACCATCACGGCGAGCGGGTAGGTGCGCCGGACGGCGAGCGGCACGGCCAGCGCGGCGCCCCAGGCGAGTTGCTCGGTGAGCGACGGCGCGTCCCCGAACGCGAACGTACCCGTGCTGTTGATGAACACGAGCAGGCAGAAGGCGCCGACGAGCACCGCGAGCGCGACCAGCACGTCCCGCCGCCGCTCGGTCGGCGTGGGTCCTGGCCGGCGCCACCGGCTCCAGTCGGGCTCCCCGCTTCGCATGCGGCTCAACGTATCGCGCCCGCCGGCCGGCCCGTGCGCACCGCTGTGACCAGGGGCGGAACACGTGGCGGTTTTGTGTCAGGCGCTTGACTGATCTTGTCCGACCCGGGTTGACTTCGCACCCGTCGTCGGGGGTGTAACGAACGGAGGCCGGTACGCGATGGAGGTGCCCATGACCGTCGGCGGCCTCACCGAGATTCCCGTTCGACGGTGAATGGACCGGAGGTGTACCGGTGGGCAGGTTACGGCTCAGTGTTCGGGCCCGCGTTCTCGCCATCGCCCTGATTCCCAGTGTCACGCTGCTCGCGGTCGGCGTCGGCGCGTCCACCTACCTGGCGGTGCGGGCGTTCCAGCTGCGCGACGACGTGGCGCACCTGGACACCGCCGTCGCGCCGACCATCGACTTCGCCGAGGCGCTGCAGGAGGAACGCAGGCTCAGCATGCTGCTGCTCGCCGGCGACCAGTCGGTGCGCGGCGATCTCGACGCGGCACGCGAGCGCTACGAC
>NZ_JBJMIE010000748.1:0-5250 GCF_045807065.1 Actinophytocola sp.
GAGTAGTCCAGGTACAGCATCGATGCCACGGCGTCCACGCGGAGCCCGTCGACGTGGAATTCCTCCAGCCAGAACACGGCATTCGCTACGAGGAAGTTGCGCACCTCGGTCCGGCCGAAGTCGAACACGTACGTGCCCCAGTCCGGCTGCTCGCCCCGGCGCGGGTCGGCGTGCTCGTAGAGGGGAGTGCCGTCGAACCGGGCCAGTGCCCAGGAGTCACGCGGGAAGTGCGCGGGCACCCAGTCCATGATCACGCCGATTCCCCTGTCGTGGAGGGCGTTCACGAACTGCCGGAAGTCGTCCGGGCTGCCGAAGCGGGCGGTCGGCGCGTAGTACGACGTGACCTGGTAGCCCCACGAGCCGCCGAACGGGTGCTCGGCCACCGGCAGCAGCTCGACGTGTGTGAAGCCGTTCTCCTGCACGTAGTCCGCCAGCTCCGTGGCCAGCTCGCGGTAGCCGAGGCCCGGCCGCCACGAGCCGAGGTGCACCTCGTACGCGCTCATCGGCGCGGACACCCACTGCGTGGCGTCCCGGCGGGCCAGCCACTCGTCGTCGGACCAGACGTACGACGACACGGTCACGCGGGAGGCGGTCGCCGGGGGGACCTCCGTCGAGAACGCCATGGGGTCGGCCTTCTCGTGCCAGTTGCCGTCGGCGCCGAGGATGCGGAACTTGTAGCACGTGCCCGGGGGGAGGCCGGGGATGAACACCTCCCAGACGCCGGACGAGCCCAGCGAGCGCAACGGGTTGGCGCGGCCGTCCCAGCCGTCGAAGTCGCCGCACACCCGCACGCCGCGGGCGTTCGGCGCCCACACGGCGAACGACGTGCCCTCGACCACCCCGTCGGGGGTCTCGTAGGCGCGCACGTGCGCGCCGAGCACCTCCCACAGCTTCTCGTGCCGGCCCTCGCCGAACAGGTGCAGGTCCAGCTCGCCGAGCGTGGGCAGCCAGCGGTACGGGTCGTCGACGACGTGTGGCTCGCCGTTGTAGCTGACCTCCAGCTTGTACGCGCCGGGGTTCTCCGGCAGCTCGCCGGCGAAGAAGCCGTCGGCCACCTCGGTCAGCTCGGTTCTCTCGCCGCCCCCGAGGACCGCCACGGCCTTGGCGCCGGGGCGGTACGCGCGCGCGACCGTGCCACCCTGGTGATCGGCATGCACGCCGAGCACCGAGTGGGGGTCGTGATGAGCGCCGGCCAGCAACCGGCGCAGTTCGTCGTCGGAGGGCATGCCCGGGTTCGCGTTCATCGTGTTCATTCTGCCGCCGTGCCATAAGCTTCGCTCAACGGGTCGGGCGAAGTCGATCAGCCCTGCGCTATGTAGGACTCCAGCTGCTCACGGTCGGTCTCGAGCTGCTGGATGCGGCTCTTCACGACGTCGCCGATGCTGATGATCCCGACGAGCCGCCCGTCCTCGAGCACGGGCATGTGCCGGATGCGCCGCTCGGTCATGATCTCGGCGAGGCCGTCGACGGCGTCACCCGGCTCGCACGTGACGACCGGCGAGGTCATGATGTCCGAGATCGGGGCCGTGAGCAGCTCCGCGCCCCGCTCGTGGAGGCGCCGCACGACGTCCCGCTCGGACACGATCCCGACCAGCGCGCTGGTCTCGTCGACCACGACCAGCGCGCCGACGTTGTGGCGGGCGAGGTCGTCGAGCAGTCCGGTCACCGACACCGCCGGCGGCACGGTGGCCACCTCGGAACCCTTGGTACGCAACACGTCCGCGACCCGCATGGGTGACACCCCGTTCGTCTCGTCCGGCGTGCGGCCCTCGACGCCGAGAGCCCCTCGATCCAGGCTAGTGAGTGTGGGGGCCGGCCGCTAGACGGGCGGCGACGCCGTCGAGCACGCAGTCCAGCCCGTCCTCGAACACCGCGTCCGGCGAGGGGTTCGCGGCCTCGCGGACCAGCTTGACGAGCGTGGGGTAGCGGCCGGTGCCGAGCACGCGGGCGAGGTACGGGCCGTGGCTGCGCTGCCACTGCCGCTCGTCCATCCCGGTGGCGGCCTCCGCGCGCCGGTCCGCCACCTCCTTGCGGATCGCCCCGATCGCGTACGACGACACGACGTTGACGATCTGCATGGCGGCGTCGATGCCGGCCACGCCGTCCAGCGCGGCCAGCGACTTCTCCAGTTGCGCCAGCATGTGGGGGCCGAGGCTCGGCCGGCCGCCGACCAGGTCGGCGAACCAGGGGTGCCGGCGGGCGGCGTCGCGGAGCTGGTGGGCATGCGCCCGCACCGCCGACCGCCAGTCACCCGGCTGGGCACCCGGCATCTCGGCGTAGACCGCGTCGAGCATGAGGTCCAGCAGCTCCTCCTTGGTGGAGAGGTAGCCGTACAGCCGCATCGGGCCGGCGTCGAGCACGGCCGCGACCTTCCGCAGGGACACCGCGGCCAGCCCGTCGGCGTCCGCGAGCCTGATCGCGGCCGCCACGATGCGGTCGCGGCTCAACGGGGTCAGCGCCGGACGGCTCGGTGGCTCCGGTCGCTCCCAGATCAGTTCCTCGGCCATCGGAGGTGACGATACATCGTCTGCTCCGATACACTGTATCGAGCAATACACTGTATCGGAGGTGGATCGTGAGCATCGGCATCATCGGTGGGGGACCGGGCGGGCTGACCCTGGCGCGTGTCCTGCGCGTCAACGGCGTCGACGCCGTCGTCTACGAGCGGGACGCGTCCCGCGCCGCCCGGAGCCAGGGCGGCTCGCTCGACCTGCACCCGGAGACCGGGCAGCGGGCGCTGCGCCTGGCAGGTCTGGAGGCGGAGTTCCTGGCCATGGCCCGGCCGGAGGGGCAGGACCAGCGCCTGCTCGACCAGACCGGCACCGTCCTGTTACGGCAGGACGTGCCGGACGACGTCCCGATGCTGCGGCCGGAGGTCGACCGCGCGGACCTGCGGGACGTGCTGCTCGACTCGCTGCCGGGTGCCGTGGTGTGGGGACGTGAGTTCGAACAGGCCACACCACTGCCGGACGGCGGGTGGCGGGCGCACTTCGCGGACGGCGGCACGGCCGACCACGACCTGATCGTCGGCGCGGACGGCGTGTGGTCCCGGGTGCGGCCGCTCGTGACCGAGGCCCGGCCGCGGCACTCGGGCGTCAACTACGTCGAGGGGGTGATTCCCGACCCCGACCCCTCGCTGGCCGCGCGGCTGGGCCGCGGCAGCTACATGGCCTTGGGCGAGGGGCAGATCGTGTCCACGCAGCGGGTCCGCGACGGCAGCTACCGCGTGTCCTTCACCGTCCAGACGCCCGAGGACTGGCTGTCGACGGTCCCGTTCGACGACCCGGCCAAGGTCCGCGCCGTGCTCATGGACCTCTTCGCGGGATGGGCGCCGGAGCTGCTCGCCCTGGCCGACGCGTGCGTCGGTGGCTTCGAGGGCCGGTCCCTCCACCTGTTGCCCGTGGGTGTCACCTGGGCGTCGGTGCCGGGCGTGACGCTCGTCGGGGACGCCGCCCACCTGATGCCGCCGGTCGGCGAGGGCGCGAACCATGCCATGCTCGACGGCGCCGAACTGGCACTGGCCCTCGCCGGCGGCGACCAGGACGAGGCCGTGAAGCAGTACGAGACGGCCATGTTCGAGCGCACCGCGGCGGTGGCGCGCCGCACCACCAAGATCTTCGAGATGCTCCTCGCCCCGGACGGCGCCCAGCGGTTGCTCGCGTTCTTCACCGGCCACGCCGAGAAGTAGTGCCGCGCGTCGTGGCATGTGACCCGGCGGCCGGGGTCCCGTGCCACGACTAGGAGCGGCGCTGGATCGCGGCCAGGGGGATCGCCGCCCACTCCGGGCGGTTGTGGTGTTCGTAGCGGACCTCGTACACGGCCTTGTCCAGCTCCAGCGCACGCAGCAGCACGGAGTGCTCCCGCGGGTCCCCGCCGACCTCGGCGTAGCCCGAGCAGAACGCGTCGCGGTTGCGGTCGGACCACTCGGTGGCCCGGGCCGCGCGCTGGCGCCGGTCGTCCTCGCGTTCCTCGCTGCCCGGGAGCAGGTGGAACGCCGCGTAGTCGAACGAGCGGAGCATGCCGGCCACGTCCCGCAGGGGCGAGCGCGGGACCGCCCGCTGCTCCGGCGTCGCGCCCGGCTCACCCTCGAAGTCGATCAGGATCCAGCCCGCCGTCGTGCGCAGGACCTGGCCGAGGTGCAGGTCGCCGTGGATCTGGTGGATCGGGACCGGGTCCGTCAGCGTGCGGACGTCGTCGAACGCGGCACGCAGCACGTCCTCCTCCGCCGCCAGCCCGGGCACCTCGGACAGCACCACGTCCAGCCGGGCGTGCATGGCGTCGACCTCGGCCGCCAGGTCCGCCGGGCCGACCGTCCGCTTGCCCGTCGCCTCCGCCAGTGCCGCGTGGACCTCCGCGACCGCCGCCCCGAGCCGGCCCGACTCGCCGGCGAAGTCGCCGCCGACCTCGTCCGCGTGCAGGTCGCCCTCGGCCAGCAGGTCACGCACGCTCGCGGTGGCCGTCGCCCAGCCCTCGACCGCGTCCGGCAGGAACTTCTGCATGAAGCCCAGCACGGTCGGCGGCGACGAGCGGTCGTCCGTCAGCACCCCGAGCGGGGTGGCGATGTGCGGGTTGCCGGCCAGCGCGCGGTGCAGGTCGACGTCGCGGTTGCGGCCGGGCTCCGGCTGCCGGTAGAGCTTCAGCACGCCGTGGCCGTACACCAGTGACGTGTTGCTCTGCTCGACGCCCATCGGCCGCGGCCGCACGCCGCGCTCGACCCGCCCGTCCGCCTCGAACCGCAGCCCTGCCAGCTCGTCGTGGTCCAGCAGCAGGTCGAGGAACGAGGACATCAGGTCCGGGTCGGCCGGCGCGTCGTAGATGGTGCGGCCGTCGAGCCGGCCGATCACCGAGTGCGCCAGGTGGTCCGACACGTGCGCGCGCACGCCGAACAGCAGCTGGTAGGGGTCGCCGCCGTCGAACGAGACCATCGCGTGCACCAGCGCCGGGTCACCGTCGATGACCACCGAGGACCGCAGCGTCTGGAGGGACGTCGGCGCGTGGCCCTTGGTGCGGAAGAAACGTTGACCGACGACCCACCGTAACAGCGTGTCCCCGAGGTCCTCGGCCAGCTCAGTAGGTCGAATAACCGTCACGGGGTCTCGCCTTCTTCTGTGTCCGACGCGATCTGGAACCAGTAGAAACCGTGGCCGGGCAGCGTGAGCAGGTACGGCAGCTCGCCGATCGCCGGGAACCGCACGCCACCGGTCAGCTCCACCGGCACGCAGCCGGCGTGGTCGGACAGGTTCAGCTCCA
>NZ_JBJMIE010000749.1:0-11647 GCF_045807065.1 Actinophytocola sp.
CCGGCGGCATGGTGCCGTAACCGGGCGCCTGGGGGTATCCGGACGAGGGAGTCTGCGGGTAGCCCTGCGCGGGTTGCCCGTAGGGCGGGCTCTGCGGATACCCCTGCGCGGGCTGTCCGTAGGGCGGGCTCTGGGGGTGGCCCTGGGCCGGTTGTCCCTGACCCGGCGTGTACGGATACCCGCCCTGGGGGTATCCGCCGCCCGGCTGACCGGGCTCCTGGCCGTATGGCTGTGTCATTACCACTCCTATGAGGCCGCCGCAGCGGAGATGGCGAGTGCACAGATACTGGCACAGTCGTCAGGTATTTCCCCGACGTTTCACCCAGATCGTGACTGGGTTTTGGGCCCGAGGACCCGCAGGTCAGGACGCGCGGCCCGGGACCCCGCCGGGCACCGCGTCACTCGGACGGATACCGTCCGCTTCCGCTGGCTGAGCGCCGTCCTGAGAACCTGCCTGAGAGTCCGCCGGCTTCGGCTTGGGCGGCACGATGCTCGCCAGCTCCCCGCCGTTGTCGTTCATCCGCAGCACGAACGGGCGGTGCGCGGTGTACTGCACCACCGAGACCGACGCCGGGTTGACCACGATCCGCTGGAACGTGTCCAGGTGCTGCCCCAGCGCGTCGGCCAGGATGGCCTTCAGCACGTCACCGTGGCTGCACAGGAGCCACACGGCCTCCGGGCCGTGCTCCCCGGTGATCCGCGCGTCGTGCGCCCGCACCGCGGCGACGGCCCTGGCCTGCACGCTGGCAAGCCCCTCACCGCCGGGGAACACGGCCGCGGACGGGTGCTGCTGCACGACCGACCACAGCGTCTCCTTGGCGAGGTCCTTCAGCTCGCGGTTGGTCCAGTCGCCGTAGTCCACCTCGGACAGGCTCGGCTCGGTGACCGGGGTCAGCCCCCGGGCGGCCGCGAGCGGGGCGACGGTCTGCTCGCACCGCAGCAGCGGCGAGCACACGATCTCGGCGAGCGGCACGGCGGCCAGCCGTTCGGTGAGCCCGTCGGCCTGCTTCCGGCCGGTCTCGTCCAGCTCGACCCCCGGGGAACGCCCGGCGAGCACGCCGGATCCGTTCGCGGTGGAGCGAGCATGCCTCAGCAGTACGACGGTGGCCACGACGCCAGACTATCGATCGCTCAGAGTGCCGGCCCCGCGTCGGGCGCCAGGGTGCCGATGGCGACGAGCACGAACAGCAGCACACCGAGCGCGAGGCGGTACACGACGAACGGCAGGAAGCTGTTCTTGGAGATGTAGCGCATCAGCCAGGCGATCACCGCGTAGCCGACCACGAACGCGATGATCGTCGCGACGATCGTCGGCCCCCAGGGCGGCGAGTTCTTCCCGCCGATGTCCTTCAGCTGGTACAGCCCGGAGGCGAACACGGCCGGCACTGCCAGCAGGAACGCGTACTCCGCGGCCGCCTCGCGCTTGTAGCCGAGCAGGCGGCCGGCGGTGATCGTGCCGCCCGAGCGGGAGACGCCCGGGATCAGCGCGAGGGCCTGGGCGAGGCCGTAGCCGATGCCGTGCGGCACGGTCAGGTGCTCGAGGTCGAGGTACTTGCGGCCCACGTGGTCGGCGATGCCGAGCAGGATGCCGAAGACGATCAGCGTCGTCGCGATGAGGCGAAGATCACGGAAGGCGTGCTCGATCTCGTCCTGGAACAGCAGGCCGAGGATCGCGATCGGCAGCGTGCCGAACACCACCAGCCACGCCATCCGCGAGTCGGGGTCCTCGCGCCACGTCGACAGCCTGCGCAGGGACCGGAACCACGCGACGAGGAGGTGACCGATCTTCCTGCGGAAGAAGATGATCACGGCCACCTCGGTGCCGAGCTGCGTCACCGCGGTGAACGCCGCGCCGGGGTCATTCCAGCCGGCGAACGCCGCGGTGATCCGCAGGTGCGCGCTGGACGAGATCGGCAGGAACTCGGTGAGCCCTTGTACGAGACCGAGAATGATGGCTTCGAGCCAGCTCAACTACCAACTCCTGCGCGATCCAGAGCCTCCGCCGCGACCCGCAGGGCCGCGACGCTGTGCTCCAAATCTTGCAGTACGGGGGAAACGGTCAGTGTGGTGACCCCCGATTCGGCCATGGCCTGCATCTTCTCGGCGATGCGCTCCTTGGGGCCGAGCAACGCGGTCGAGTCGAGGAAGCCGAGCGGCACCGTGGCGGCGGCGCCGGCGTAGTCCTTCGCGAGGTACCGGTCCTGGATCTCGGCGGCCTCGGCCTCGTAGCCCATGCGGCAGGCGAGGTTGTTGTAGAAGTTCTGCTCGCGGCTGCCCATCCCGCCCACGTAGAGCGCGGCGTACGGGCGGATCTGGTCGGCGGCGGTCCGCCAGTCGTCGCCGAGGACGATCGGCGCAGTCGGCACCACGTCGAAGCCGTCGAGGGTCTTGCCGGCCTTCTCGCGGCCCTTGCGGATCAGCTCCAGCGACTCGGGGCCGTACTCCGGGGAGTAGAAGATCGCGAGCCAGCCGTCGGCGATCTCGCCGGTCAGCTCGAGGTTCTTGGGCCCGATCGAGGCGAGGTAGATCGGGATCTCGTCGCGGACCGGGTGCACGATCAGCTTCAGCGGCTTGCCCGGCCCGTCGGGGAGCGGCAGCGTGAAGTGCCTGCCCTGGTGGGAGACCCGCTCGCGGCGCAGCGCCTGCCGGACGATCTCGACGTACTCGCGGGTGCGGGCGAGCGGCTTGTCGAACTTGACGCCGTACCAGCCCTCCGAGACCTGCGGCCCGGACACGCCGAGGCCCATCCGGAACCGGCCGCCGGACAGGGTGTCGAGCGTGGCCGCGGTCATCGCCGCCATGGTCGGCTGGCGGGCGGGGATCTGCAGGATGGCGGAGCCGACGTCGATCCGCTCCGTGTGCGCGGCGACCCACGCGAGCACGGTCGGCACGTCGGAGCCGTACGCCTCCGCGGCCCACGCGACGGAGTAGCCGAGCCGGTCGGCCTCCTGTGCGATCTTCAGGTTGTTCGCGTCGTTGCCGGCACCCCAGTAGCCGAGGTTCAGTCCGAGTCGCATGCCGGCACCCTACCGTGCGGTAACCCGGCCGTGCGGTGAGTCTGCCTGCGGGAACGTGGAACTGCCCGTACTCTTCGCCCCCGTGGAGCAACGACACCTCGGCCGCAGCGGGTTGCGGGTGGGAAGGATCGGCCTGGGCACGATGACCTGGGGCCAGGACACCGACGCCGACGAGGCCGCGAGCCAGCTCGTGGCCTTCGCCGACCTCGGGGGCACCCTCGTCGACACCGCCGACGTATACGCCGGCGGCGAGAGCGAGCGCATCCTGGGCGGCCTGCTCGACGACCTCGTGCCCCGCGAGGAACTGGTGATCGCCACGAAGGCCGTGGCCCGGCGCGACGACGGCCCGTTCGGCGGCGGCGGGTCCCGCGGGGCGCTCCTGCACGCCCTCGAAGGGTCCCTGCGCCGCCTCGGCGTCGACCACGTCGACCTCTGGCAGCTCCACGCGTGGGACACCGCGGTGCCGCTCGAGGAGACCCTCTCCGCCCTGGACGCGGCCGTGACCAGCGGAAAGGTCCGCTACGTCGGCGTGTCGAACTACTCGGGCTGGCAGCTCGCGACGGCCGCGACCCTGCAGCGCGGCAAGCCGTCCGCCCTGGTCAGCACGCAGGTGGAGTACTCGCTGCTGGAACGCGGCATCGAGCGCGAGGTGCAGCCAGCGGCGTCCCACCACGGGCTGGGGCTGCTGGCCTGGGCCCCACTGGGCCGCGGCGTGCTCACCGGCAAGTACCGCGCGGCGACCCCGGCCGACTCCCGCGGCGCCTCCACGCACTTCGCGCCGTACGTCGACCACCACCGCAACGAACGCGCGGCCCGGATCGTGCAGGCGGTCGTGACCGCGGCGGACGGCCTCGCCACGTCTCCCCTGTCGGTGGCGCTGGCCTGGGTCCGCGACCGCCCAGGCGTGACCGCGGCGGTCGTGGGTGCCCGCGACACCGGCCAGCTGCTCGGGTCGCTGGTCTCCGAGGAGCTGACCCTCCCGGCCGCGATCCGCGCCGCCCTCGACGACGTGAGCGACATCGAACTGGGCTACCCCGAACAACGCCTGGGCTAGCCACCGCGTGTCCAACGCTCACGCCCCGCGTGTCCAACCGGCGTGACGCGCGAGTTCGTCAAATCCGGCCGGTGAACCGCCACCTCCCCCGGCCGACCTCGTAGATCGCGAACCCCGGTTCGGCGCGGAGGAACCGCGCTCCCTCGGGTGCCGCCGCGTTCCCGGGCACGTGCACCTCGGCGGTCGCGCCGAACGGCACCTCCACCGTCAGGGCGAGCCTGTTGCCGCCCAGGGACCACTGGACCGCCGCCCGGCCACGCACCGTCTCGATCGACGTCGCCGCCCGGGTGACACCCACCCGTGCGTCGGGACGGACCACGAACCGCTCGTACCCGCCGTCGCCGGGCCGCAGACCGGCGACGTTCTCATACAGCCACTGCACGACCGTGCCCAGGAAGTAGTGGTCGCGCGACCGGGACTCCAGCGGCCACATCTCCCACATCGTGTCCGCGCCGTTCTCGGCCCAGTACCCCCAGCTCGGGTAGGTGCGCTGCGTCGCGACCGCGTGCGCGACGTCCGCGTGGCCGTGCGCGGTGAGCACCGGGAGCAGCACGCTCGTGCCCAGCGCACCGGTGTTGAGGTGGTTGCCGCGGGCCTGGATGTCGGCGACCAGGGAGTCCACCACGGCCGGCACCGCGTCGTCCGGCACCAGGCCGAAGGCGAGCGGGATGGCGTTCGAGGTCTGCCGGTAGTCCGGGTCCTTGTCGGTCCGGTACACCCCACCCCGCAGGAAGGTCGCGTTGAGCGCGTCCCGCAGGCCGGTCGCGACCTGGCGGAACCGGGCGGCCACGTCGCCGCGGCCGAGCAGGTCGCCCAGCTCCGCCGCGGCGGTCAGGCCCCGGTGCAGGTAGGCGGTCGCGGTCAGCCGGGTGTCCTCCGGCGGGATGCCGCTCTCGTAGCCGGGCGGCAGCCAGTCACCGAGGGCGGTGACGGCGAGGCCGTCCCGCAGCCGCGCGATCTCCCAGTCGAGGTAACGCACGAGGAGCGGCCAGTGCTCGGCGGCGACCCGGTCGTCCCCGTACACGCGGTACATCTCGCGGAGCACGAACGGGTACACGGTGGTCCATTCGGGTGACGGGGCCAGTTGCTGGTAGCCCCATCCCCCACTCGGCACGATCACCGGCAGCTGACCGGCCTCGTTCTGGCTGTCCCCGAGGTCGCCGAGCCACTTCGTCAGGAACCGCTGCATGCCGAGCGCGTAGGTCATCACGGGCATGCCGAGCTGGGCGTCGCCGGTCCAGCCGTTCTTCTCGAACATGGGCGTGTCGGTGGGGATGCCGTGCAGGTTGTTGCGGATCGTGCGGCGCATCGCCCGTTCGAGCTGCTCGAAGAAGGGCTCGTCGCAGTGGAAGGTGCCGGTGTCCGGGACGTTGCTGTGCACGACCCTGCCCAGCAGTTCCGCCGGCCGCGGAGCCCGAGGCAGGCCGCTGACCTGCACGTACCGGAAGCCCTTGTAGGAGAAGCGAGGCTCCCAGACCTCCTTGCCGGTGCCGGCACAGAGGTACTCGTCGAGCTGGTGGCGGCCGGGGACGTGCTGGTTGGCGCCGAGCACCGAGCCGTCCGGGTTGAGCTGCTCGCCGTGCTGCAGGCTGACCACCGTGCCGGCCGGCGCGGTGACGGTCAGCCTCGTCCAGCCGGCCATGGTGCGGCCCATGTCCGCGACGTACGAGCCGTCCGGCAGCGCGGTGACCGACACCGGCACGACGGTCTCGGCGACCTCGATCGGCTCGTGCTGCTGTGCCTTCAGCGTGCCCCGGGGCGCGTCGAGCGCCGTCGCCGGCCGCCAGGCGGGAACCTGGCGGGCGTCGTAGGTCTCCCCCGCGTAGATCGAGTCCAGGACGGTCGAACTGTCGGCCACCTGCCAGTCGGTGTCCGACCCGAGCGTGGTCCGCGTGCCGTCCGGGTGCGTGACGACGAGCTGGGCCAGCAGCCGCGGCTCGCCGTGCCAGGGCGCGCGGTGCCAGTTCCAGACGTTGGGGGTGGTCAGCCCGTAGAAGCCGCGGCCGAGCGTCACCGCGAGCTCGTTGGCGCCCCGGGACAGCAGCCGCGTGACGTCGTGCGTCGCGTACAGGACGGTGTCGTCGTAGTCGGTGAACCCCGGGTCGAGCACCTGGGTGCCGACGCGCCGGCCGTTGAGCTCCGCGTCGTAGTAGGCGAGCCCGCACAGGTAGAGGCGGGCGTCCGCGACCGGCTTGGGCAGGGTGAACCGGCGGCGCAGCACGGGGGCCGGCCGCTCCACCACGATCTCGCCCTGGTGCCCCCACGGCCCGCTGCCGTAGGGCGAGAGGACGGTGGCGGGAGCCCACGCGCTGTCGTCGAAGCCCGGCTGCTGCCAGCCGGCCTGCTCGGTGTCGGCGACCCGCCAGTTCCCGTCGGAGACCACCTCGAACTGCGCGCCGCCCTCGAGATCGACGACCAGCCGCAGGAGCAGGCCGCCGGGGTTGACGGCGACGTTGCCGCGGTTGGTGGCGACGACCGCGAGCGTGAGGTCCCGCTGGCGGAGCCGCGCGGTGACGTCGACGAACCGGCCGATCTTCCACCCGTCGACCTGCTCCGGGGAGTGCAGCACCCGCTCGCCGTCGAGGTAGAGGGTGAAGTCGTCGTCGGCGGTGGCCACCAGCCGCGCCCGCGTGACCGTCCCGGCGGGAAGCGTCGCGGTGCGGCGAAACCAGCGCGGGCCGGCCGGCGCGTCGTCGGGTGTCGAGTCGGGTGACCAGATCCAGAACGCGCCGCCGAAGGTGGGCGGTTCCTCGACGGGCGCGGCGCCGATCCACCGCGCCTGCCAGGGCGTGCCCAGGAACCCGGTCTCCCACCAGCTGGCCGGACTCCACGCGGAGGCGCGGCCGTGCTCGTCCCACACCCGCACCCGCCAGCGGTAACGGGTGTGCGGTGACAGCGGTGGGCCGCCGTAGGGCACGCCCACGGTGCGCGCGGAGGCGACCTTGCCGGAGTCCCACAGGTCGTCGACCCGCACCTGGTAGGCCGACTGACGGGTGCCGCCGCCCCCGACCACCCAGGACAGCCGTGGGGCGGCGACGTCGGTGCCGAGCAGGGCGGACGCGTACTCGACGGTCGTCCGCACGACCGCGGGAGCGCTGCCCACGTCGGCCTCCTCTCCCGGCTGCCCGCCGGGTTCGGCCGCCGCCACGGTGGTGGCCGCGCCCGGGATCGCCAGCGCGCCGGCGCCGGCTGCCGAACTGCGCAGGAAGGTCCGGCGGCTCATGCCCTCGCTCATCGCATTCCCCTCGCTGGGCCCACGACAGCCGAATGAAACGTTTCAGTGATCGTAGGGGTTCACCGGTCCGCAAACAATCCGCCAAAGGGACTGGGATGATCTACCCGGATGCCCACTGCGTGCTCACGCGCGGTAACCGAACCCCGCGGCGCGACACCCCGTATCGGGGGTTAGCGTCGAGTGCGTCTTTGGAGGATGCTGGACAGATGTTTCGTCGGCGCGACCTGCCGCTGCCGGCGAGACCGCGATGGCGGAGGTCGATGTTGCGTCGTAAGGTTGCCGTGCTCGTGATGGTCTGCGCGGCGGTCGGCGCTGGTTGCAGTTCGGGTCAGCCGAGCGACGAGCTGATGGTGACCGATCACCCGGTCGCCGCCGTCGCCGCCGTCTCCCCACCCGCCACCACACCGCCCGCGGGCACGGTCAGCGCCCTGTCCGACGACGTCACGGCCATGGCGTTCGAGCCGAGGACCAGGACGCTCGCGGTCGCGACCAAGGGATCCGTGCGCCTCTACCGGCTGGCCGACACCCTGACGCCGACCAGGACCGTGCCGCTGACCGCCGAGTCCCTGACGGTCGACGGCGGCGCCTTCCTCGTCGCCGGCGCCAACAAGGTCACCCGCCTCACCCCGGACGGCGACACCAGCCCGACCGCCGAGTTCCGCGGCAAGCCCGTCAGCGCCACGACCTACGACGGCCGCACGCTGGTGGCCGTGCGGGACGAGCGGGCGGTCGCCGTGGTCAAGGACGACCGCGTCCAGCGGATGATCAGCGGCGACCTGATGAGCGCCGACCAGGTCCTGTCCACCGGGAAGAGCGCGGTCGTGCTCGACCGCCTGCGCAACGCGGTGTTCCAGCTGGACGTGCCGGGCGCCGACATCCAGCAGGGCCTGCGCGCCGGTCAGGGCGCGACGAACGCCGTGACCGACCGGTTCGGCCGGGTGCTCGTGACCGACACCCGGGGCGGCGCGCTGCTGGCGTTCTCCGTGGACCCGCTGCTCATGCGGCAGAACTACCCGGTGCCGGGCGCGCCGTACGCGATCGCCTACGACCGGGAACGCGACATCGCGTGGGTGACGTTGACGAAGACGAACGAGGTGGTCGGCTACGAGGTGGCCGGCGAGCAGCCGAAGGAGAAGTACCGGTTCCCCACGGTGTCCCAGCCCAACACCGTCGCGGTGGACCCGAGCAGCGGGCGCGTGCTGGTCGCGTCCGGCACCGGAGATGGGATTCAGGTGATTTCACTATGAGCTCAGAGGTGGTCGACGGAGACTGGGAGTACCGGCCGCTGCGCCTTCCGCCGGGTGTCTCACGGAGGTCAGCGGCCACGCAACTGTCGATCCACGCCGAGTTCGCCGGCTGGGAGCTGTCGAACGTGCGGCTGTACTCGGACGGGAGCCGGCGGGTGCTGCTCAAGCGTCGCCGCGCCCGGGGGCTCCTGCCCGGACTGAGCACGTAAGCTCAGCTACCACTCTGCGCGGGGAGGTTCTCGACGCCTTCCCAGACCGCCCGCGCGCCGGCGTCGCCGACGCGGTAGACGTGGATGCCCGCGCCGACCGCGACGCCGACGGTGACGAGCGCGAGCACGATCGCGGCCAGGGCCGGCGCCCTGCGCGCTTCCTGGGGTACCTCCTCCTCGGCGCCCGCGGCGCCGACCGCGACCTTGGTGGTCACCTTCCGCTCGGCCATGGTGTGCACGACCATGAGCGCCCCGACCGCGACCGTCAGTCCGACGGACCACCAGATCATCAGGTCGGCGAGACGCCAGTGCTCGGCGATCTGCGCGCTGGCGGGTAGCCGTCCGGCCAGGTTCTCCCCGCTCCTGGTCGTGAACGGCACGAGTAACGTCGCGGCCGCGGCCGCGGCGAAGACGAGCCAGCCGAACCGCCGCCGCACCGTCGGCCACACGGCCGACAGGACGGCACCGGCGACGGCGAGCACGAGCAGCACCACCGTGAAGTGCACGAGCAGCGGATGGACCGGCAGACCGCCTACGAATTCGGGCACGATGCCTCCGTCTGGTTGGGATGTCGTTGCCGGCTGCTTACGCGGCACTAGTCCACATGGTTCACAGTCCCTAGCGATCATCACCGTGCGTGATCGCCAGGGCATGCTGAGTCAAACTTCCGCCCCGGTCAACAGCCGCGAAGGAACCGATCGAGCACCCGGGTCCCGAACCGCACGGCGTCCACGGGCACCCGCTCATCCACCCCGTGGAACATCGCGGTGAAGTCGAAGTCGGCCGGCAGCCGCAGCGGCGCGAACCCGAAGCACCGGATCCCGAGCGCCTGCAGCGACTTGGCGTCCGTACCACCCGAAAGGACGTAAGGGATCGTCCGAGCCCCAGGATCCTCACCCTGCAGAGCCACCGACATCGCCTCGACGAGGTCCCCGTCGAAGGTCGTCTCGACAGCGGGCAGATGCGTGACCCACTCCCGCTCGACGTCGGGCCCGAGGATCTCGTCGAGCTCCCGCTCGAAGGCCGCCTCCCGCCCGGGCAACACCCGACAGTCCACAACAGCCTCGGCGACGGAGGGGATGACGTTGGCCTTGTACCCGGCGTTGAGCATCGTCGGGTTGGCGGTGTCCCGCAACGTGGCCCCCACAACCCGGGCGAAGGGCCCGAGCTTCCCGACGGCGCCGGGCAGATCCTCCTCATCGAACTCGAGCCCGGTCAACTCGGTGACGGAGGTGAGAAACGCCCGCACCGAGTCGGTGACCACCAACGGGAACTCGTGAGCCCCCAGCCGAGCGACGGCCGCCGCAAGCTTCGTGACCGCGTTGTCGTCGTGCAGCATCGACCCGTGCCCGGCCCGCCCCCGAACCCGAAGCCGCATCCAGGCGATCCCCTTCTCAGCGACCTCGACGGTATAAGCCCGGATATCCTCACCGAGCGTCACGGAAAAGCCCCCCACCTCCCCCACAGCCTCGGTAACCCCGTCGAACAGCTCGGCCCGGTTCTCGACGAGCCACTGCGCCCCGTAAGCACCCCCAGCCTCCTCATCGGCCAGAAACGCGAACACAAGATCACGAGGCGGCACGATCCCGTCCCGCTTGAAGCGCCGAGCAGTGGCCAAGGTCATAGCGACCATGTCCTTCATGTCGACAGCCCCACGCCCCCAGATGTACCCGTCCTGCACAGCCCCCGAGAACGGATGCACAGACCACTCGGTAGGGTCAGCCGGCACCACGTCCAAGTGACCATGAATCAAAAGCGCACCACGCTCCGTGTCTGCCCCAGGAAGCCGAGCAAAGACGTTCCCCCGCCCGGGCGCCCCAGACTCCACGTAGGTGGTCTCGTACCCCACCTCCTCGAGCTTCCCACGCACATACTCCGCAGCAGCCCGCTCACCGACGGTGGTCGAAACCTCCCCGGTGTTGGAGGTGTCAATGCGGATCAGCTCACTGGTGAGCTCAACGGCCTCGTCCTGGGCCAGGTCAATCGCTTCGGTCACGGCCCCTTCCTACCATTGCCCCACCCCTTGAACCCGCCGGAAGGGCATCGGCTACGCTATGCGCACCACAGAGTCCGAGTGGCGGAATGGCAGACGCGCTAGCTTGAGGTGCTAGTGCCCGACAAGGGCGTGGGGGTTCAAGTCCCCCCTCGGACACAGATCCCCTGGACATTTCCTGGCAGTAGTCAGTCCTGTTCTCGACCCTGTTCGCGGTCGCGTCACGTTGTCGCCTGTCTCCCGTTGATGCTGGTCGGGGGTGGTCGCCGTGGCTGAGCGCACGATCGCTCCGCTGGTGCCGCCCCGCCTGTCAGTGTCCGCCGGGGGCCCACTCCTCGCCACTCGCGGCGGCCAACTACCCGTCGCCGAGCTGCTCGCCGCACCTCGGGCTGGGTCACTGGTCTACGGGATGGGGAAGATCGACACCTGGGGTGTGGTGTCCAATCGGGACACTGTCCAAGCACTGGGCTGGGCGCCCGGTGATCGCCTCCAGATCGCCCTGGTCGGTGGGTCCGTGGTGGCCCACCGTGACCCGGACGGGGTGTTCGCGATGGGCCCGAAGCCCTACCTCGTGCTGCCGGCCGCCGTGCGGCACCGCAGCGGCGTCCGTCCCGGCGAGCGCGTCCTGGTCGCCGCCGACCCCCACCGCGACGTCCTGGTCGTGCACCCCCTCGCCGCGGTGGACTCCATGATCGCCACGTATCACGCATCCCTGACCACCGGAGGTGACGCCCGATGACCACGCAGACGACGCAGCCCGCTGCCATGGCGGCGGACCGGGAGGTCGTTGCGGCGGCGCGGGTGCTGCTGGAGCGGATGGGCGTCGACCCCGCCGACCTGATGCAAGATCCCGCCGACCGCACACCGGTACCCACGTTCGGCGAGTACATCC
>NZ_JBJMIE010000750.1:0-6744 GCF_045807065.1 Actinophytocola sp.
CCGGCGCAGCTCGACTCGGACGGCACGCTCCGGGTCAACTTCGACAACGACTCGACCGGCCGGTGGCTGTTCAGCAACTTCTCCGCGTTGCAGATGTTGGCCTCCTACAAGTACATCGCGACGAGGCTCGGCCAGACCGGCGAGGCGACGTGGGCGAACACCGCCTACAACAACCTGCTCAACTCGCTGAACACGGTCGTGGGCCGCAACCAGTCGGCGGGCGGCTTCAACTTCCTGCCGTGCGAGGTGGACAGGCCGAACACCGCCAACCGCTGCAACACGTTCAACGACGCGAACTGGGCCTCGCCGGGCTGGGTCGGCCAGAACCAGTGGTCGACGATGCTGGCCGGCGGCCCCCTGACCGGGATCATGGGCGACCCCGGCCAGATCGACCGCATGTACCAGTGGGGCTTCAACCGGTTGTCGTCGGGCGGGTTGCCGTTCCCGACCTTCGGCGCGTTCAACGGGTACTCGACCGCGTACAACACCTCCTACTCGAACGACGGCCTGTTCTCCAACAACTACCGCGACCTGCCGATCACGAGCTACGCGTGGCAGCTGCGGACGACCACCGGCGGCCCGAACGCCTGGTGGGAGGCCAACGGCAGCGGGCCCAGCTCGGCGAACCCGTGGATCGGCAGCCATGCCGGCCCGCAGTTCGGCGCGTGCCCGTACGCGTGGCCGATCGCCGGGCAGCAGGAGAGCCTGCTGGAGTCGCTGGTGGCCGAGGGCCTGGCGGCGAGCGGCTCCGGTCCGTACACGTTCACCCGCCCGCTCTACATCGGCCGCGGGGTGCCGAACACGTGGGTCGCGCCGGGGCAGACCGTGTCGGTGGCCAACCTGACCAACACCTACGACGTGGCCTCGGGCAGCCGGTCCACGTACGGGGTGTCGATCGCCGTCAGCGGCGCCACCGGCGCGCGGGTCGTCACGGTGTCGCTGTCCGGCAGCCTGCCCGGCGGCGCGGTCAGCATCCAGCTGCCGGTCTTCCTCACCGTCGGCGTGTCCTCGGTGACCGGCGGCACGTACAACGCCGGCACTCACACGGTCACGGCCAGCGCGAACACGGTGACCATCCACCTGGCCGGCTGATCACCTCCGGTGTGCGCCACGGCCCTCGTGGCGCACACCGTCCTCCTTCCCGGAAGGCGCGATCATGCAATCCTTCGACCGTCGTACCCTCCTGAAGACCGCCGGCGCGCTCGCCGCCGGCGCCGCCGTGGCGCCGGCGGTGGCCCGCGAGGCCGCCGCCGCGACCACCCGGGCCGACATCGGCGTCTCCGTGTTCCCGTTCCCCCTCAGCGCGGTCCGGCTCCAGGCCGGCCCGTTCCTGGACAACATGAACCGGCAGCTGGCGTACTTCCGGTTCGTCGACGCGGACCGGCTGCTGCACACGTTCCGCCTCAACGCCGGCCTGCCCAGCTCGGCGCAGCCCTGCGGTGGCTGGGAGACCCCGACCACCGAGCTGCGCGGGCACTCCACCGGCCACCTCATGTCCGGTCTGGCGCAGGCCTACGCGAACACCGGCGACACGCAGTACAAGGCCAAGGGCGACTACCTGGTCAGCTCGCTCGCCGCGTGCCAGGCCAGGGCGACCCAGCAGGGCTTCCACGCCGGCTACCTGTCCGCGTACCCGGAGAACTTCTTCGACCGGCTGGAGAGCGGCCAGTCCGTGTGGGCGCCGTACTACACGCTGCACAAGATCATGGCCGGCCTCCTCGACCAGTACCTGCTCGCCGGCAACCAGCAGGCGCTCGACGTGCTGCTGCGCAAGGCCGCCTGGGTGAAGACCCGCACGGATCCGCTGTCCACCAGCCGGATGCAGTCGGTGCTGCGGACCGAGTTCGGCGGCATGCCCGAGGTGCTGACCAACCTGTACCAGCTGACCGGCGACGCGAACCACCTCACCACCGCGCGGCGGTTCGACCACGCGCAGATCCTCGACCCGTTGGCCAGCAACCAGGACAGACTCGCCGGCTTCCACGCGAACACCCAGATCCCGAAGATCCTCGGCGCGATCCGGGAGTACCACGCGACCGGCACCACCCGGTACCGGGACATCGCGGTCAACTTCTGGCGGATCGTCCTCGACCACCACACGTACGTGATCGGCGGCAACTCCAACGGCGAGTACTTCCAGACCCCGGACGCGATCGCCGCGCAGCTGTCGGACACCACGTGCGAGGTCTGCAACACCTACAACATGCTGAAGCTGACCCGGCAGCTGTTCTTCACGTTCCCGAGCACCGCCGAGTACATGGACTACTACGAGCTGGCGCTGTACAACCAGATCCTGGGTGAGCAGGATCCCGCGTCGGGCCACGGGTTCGTCACGTACTACAACCCGCTGCGGGCCGGCGGCATCAAGACCTACGCCAACGACTACAACAACTTCACCTGCGACCACGGCACCGGCATGGAGTCGCAGACGAAGTTCGCGGACAGCATCTACTTCTACGCCGGCGAGACGCTGTACGTGAACCTGTTCATCCCGTCCGTGCTGACCTGGCCGGGGCGGGGGATGTCGGTGCGGCAGGACACGAGCTTCCCGTCGTCGTCGAGCACCCGCCTGACCATCTCGGGGTCGGGGCACATCGCGCTGAAGGTCCGCATTCCCAAGTGGACGTCCGGCGCGGTGGTCCGGGTCAACGGCGCCGCCCAGGGCACCACCACGCCCGGCACGTACTTCACGATCGACCGGACGTGGGCGTCGGGCGACGTGGTGGACGTGTCGGTGCCGGCGACGCTGACCTTCCCCCGTGCCAACGACGACTCGGGCGTCGGCGCGGCGAAGTACGGCGCGATCGTGCTCGCCGGCCAGTACGGCTCGACCGACCTGGGTGGCACGCTGCCGACCCTGCGGACCGGCACGCTCGTCCAGGACGGCGCGAACCCGCTGCGCTTCACCGGCACGGCCAGCACGGGCACGGTCACGCTGCTGCCGTACTACGCGACGCACCACGCCCGGTACACGGTGTACTGGCGCATCTAACCCAGCGCGTGTCCACCGCTCCGGACCCGCGTGTCCAACCGGGAAGACGCGTGAGTTCAACGAAACGTGCCGGCACGTTTCGTTGAACTCACTCGACCTGGGCGTTGGACACGCGGGGCTGGGTAGACAGGGGTGGCGTCTTCGCGGTTGGGCGAGTATCTCTACTGGGGAGATCAGCTCGGGGAGGCGAGGAAGCCATGGCCATGACCGGGATCTTCCGGCGCAAGCCGGTCGAGGAGATCGAGGACGTCGACAGCGGTGGCCTGGCCCGCACGTTGGGCCTGTGGCAGCTGACCGCCATCGGCATCGGCGGGATCATCGGGGCGGGGATCTTCTCGCTCGCCGGGGCCGTCGCCAACCAGACCGCCGGCCCGGCGGTGCTCATCTCCTTCCTGGTCGCGGGGGTGGCCAGTGCCGCGGCCGCCTTCTCCTACGCCGAGTTCGCCGGGCTGATCCCGCGCGCCGGCTCGGCGTACACCTACGGCTACGCGGTCCTCGGCGAGGTGGTCGGCTGGTTCATCGGCTGGGACCTCCTGCTCGAGTACACCGCCATCGTCGCGGTCGTCGCGATCGGGATCTCGGGGTACTTCAACGACTTGCTCGGCTTCCTCGACGTGAAGCTCCCGCTGTGGATGTCCGGCGCGCCCGGCACCGAGCCCGACGGGGTGGCCGGCGGGTCCTACAAGATCAACCTGTTCGCCGTCGTCCTCTGCCTGCTCATCGCGTTCATCCTCAACCTGGGCATGAAGAACGCGGCGCGGTTCGAGACCGCGCTCGTCTACCTCAAGATCGTCGTCGTGCTGGTGGTGATCGTCGTCGGCGCCTTCCACATCAGCGCCGGCAACTGGAACCCCTTCTTCCCGTTCGGACTCTCCGGCGCGTTCACCGGCGCCGCGACGGTCTTCTTCGCCGTGTTCGGCTACGACGCCATGTCCACCGCGGCCGAGGAGTCCACCGAGTCCCGCAAGCACATGCCCAGGGCGATCATCTACTCGCTGGCCATCTCGATGGTCCTGTACGTCCTCGCCTGCCTCGTGCTCACCGGCATGGTGAACTACCAGGACATCAACCCCGAGGCGGCGTTCTCCAGCGCCTTCGCCGACGTCGGGCTCAAGTGGCTCGGCCTGATCATCGCCGTCGGCGCGATCCTCGGCATCCTGACCGTCCTGTTCACGTTCATGATGGGCGCCGCCCGCATCGGCTTCTCGATGAGCCGCGACGGCCTGCTGCCGCCCTGGTTCGCGAAGACCCACGAGCGGCGCCGGGTGCCCAGCCGCATGACGTGGATCATCGGCGTCGCCTCGGCCGTGCTCGCCGGGCTGCTGCCGATCGGCGCGGCGGCGGAGCTGACCAACATCGGCATCCTGCTCGCGTTCGTGGTCGTCTGCGTGGCGGTGATCGTGCTGCGGTACCGCCGACCCGACCTGCCACGCACGTTCCGCACCCCCGGCATGCCCGTCGTGCCGATCATCGGCGTGGTGTTCTCGATCTGGCTGATCACGTTCCTGAAGCCGGAGACCTGGCTGCGCTTCGTCATCTGGTTCGTGATCGGCATCGTCCTCTACTTCGCCTACGGGCGGCGGAGGTCGGCGCTGGCCGACGGGTAGCTCACAGCCCGCCGCGCCACACGCGGGCCGCGAGGTCGCGGGCCGCCAGGCCCAGCCTGGTCTTCGGCACGAGCAGCGCCGCGGCCAGCCCGACACCACGCTGCTTCGGCATCACCAGGGCGCGGTGGGTGGTCTCGTAACCGGCCAGACCGCCACCGGTCGCGAGCGCGGTCGCGAGGGTGTGCGCGCCGGCGATCGCGAGGCTGGAGCCGTCGCCGAGCAGGGACACGCACGACGCGGCGTCGCCGACGAGCGTGATCCGCCCCCGCGACCACGACGGCAGGTCGACGACGCTGACCGCGTCGAAGTAGACGTCGTCGCTGGCCCGCAGCCGGTCGAGCAGCTCCGGCACCCGCCACCCGGCGCCCGCGTACGCCGCGGTCACGATCCGCTTGTGCTGGTCCGCGTCGCGGTGGTCGAACTCGCGGACCGCGCTGCGGAAGATGAACGCCGCCCCGCCCTTCCCGCGTGCCGGGTGGATGGCGACCAGCCGGCCCGGCGTGTTGTGGATGAGCACGTCCTCCGGGTGGTCGACCGGCTCGCCGAACGGCGTCGTGGCGATGAAGATGCCGACGGGACGCACGAAGTCGCGCTCCGGCCCGAAGGCGAGGCGCCGAACCGTGGAGTGCAGCCCGTCCGCGCCGACCACCAGGTCGAACCGGCGGGGCGCGGCGCGGTCGAACGTGACGTCCACGCCGCCGGAGTCCTGGCGCAGCTCGGTGACGGTGTCGTCGAAGAGGAACTCCGCGTCGTCCCGCACGGTCGCGTACAGAACGGCGGCGAGGTCGGCCCGCGGCACCTCGAACCCCTTGCCGGCCCCGGGCATGCGCATGGTGGCGATCCGGCTGCCGTCGGCACGCACCAGCCGGATCCTCTTCGCCGACGTGGTGATGTCCCGCAGCCGGGGCACGACCCCCATCGCCTCGACGACCGGCAGGGCCGGGCCGAGGACGTCCACGGGGTTGCCGCTGGAGCGCACGCCGTCGGACCGCTCCACGACGGTGGGCTTGAACCCGTTGCGGGCCAACCAGTAGGCGAGCGTGGCGCCGGCCACGCCGGCCCCCGAGATCAACACGTTCTTGGTCATGCGGCGACGTTAACAGCAGTGAGTGCGAAGATGCAATGAATGCAGATTTGCACTCGCTGCCAACTTACGTATGCTGCCGGTATGTCCCTTCGTGACCGCAAGCGAGCACGCACCCGCCAGGCGCTGATCGACGCCGCGACGGAGCTGTTCGAACGCAAGGGGTACGACGAGACGACGATCGCCGACATCGCGGCGGCGGCGGAGATCGGCGCCCGCACGTTCTTCAGCTACTTCGGCAGCAAGGAGGAGCTGCTGTTCCCGGAGGCCGACTACCGCGTACAGGCGGCCATCGACGCCATCGCCACCCGCGGCCCGGACGAGGGCCCGGCGGACGTGCTGCTGCGGGCGCTGGGCGAGGTCAACGCGACCAGCGCGGAGATGGTGAGCCCCCTGGCCGCACTGCGTCTGCGGATGATCCAGACCGTGCCGGCGGTGCGCGGCCGCGCGCTGCAGCTGCAGCTCGACGCCCAACGCGAGATCGCCCGGCACCTGGCGCAGGCGTTTCCCGACCAGTTGGACGCGGTGGGCGCGGGCGCACTGGTAGGCGCCTTCGTCGGCGCGGTCAGCGGCGCGTTGCAGGCCCTGTTCGACGGCGCCGGCGCCGACCCCGAGGCCCTGCGCACCGCGATGCACACCGCGACGGAGGTAGCCCTCGCCCCGTGGCGCACCTCCACCGCGAAGCGCCGAACTCCCAAGCCCTGAAGGCGTGCGCCAGGGCGTTGAGCGCAGGCATGAGGACTGTCCCGGGCGCGCCTTTCACAGCCTGGCTCCCGCTGCTGGTCGACTGGTCGAGGTGTGCCGTGACCCCTCACTCGGCGCGGACGTCGTCGATATAGGCCTCGCCGCCGTTCAGGAACACCCACACCGCGTGCACCTGCGCCGCGTCGAAGGTCACGCCCGCCGGGCAGTCGAGGTCGGCGTAGGTCACCGAGATCGTGCGGCTCGTGGCCGTGTCCACCCACGCCCAGCGGCTGCCCTGGCACCACGTCGAGCCCGGGCCGGTCTGCACGGCCAGCTCGCCGGTCGTGCCCGCCGCGGGGCCGGCCTTCACGTCGACC
>NZ_JBJMIE010000751.1:0-7927 GCF_045807065.1 Actinophytocola sp.
CAACACCCGCTCAACCGTCCCATCCACCCACTCCCGCATCTCCACCACAGGAATCGGCCCACCCGAATAACTCGAATTCCACCCAACGATGTTGAAGGTGGGATCATCGACATCACCCAGAACCTGCGTCTGGTCGAAGATGCCGCGCCACTCCTCCACCTGCGCCTGACCCGCCCCGGCGGTCCCGGAAATCTCCGGCACCACGTACGCCACCAGCCGCCGCTCCCCGGGCACGTCCTCACGCACCACTACGGCCGCGCTGCGGACCTCGTCGTGCTCGCCGAGCACGGCCTCGACCTCGCCCGGCTCGATCCGGAACCCCCGGATCTTCACCTGGTCGTCAACCCGCCCCAGGAACTCCAACTCCCCATCAGCAGACCACCGCACCAGATCACCCGTCCGATACAACCGCGACCCGGCCGGACCGAACGGATCCGACACGAACCGCGCCGCGGTCAGCCCCGGCCGGTCGAGGTAACCGTGTGCCAGCCCGGCTCCCCCGGTGAGCAGTTCGCCGGGCACGCCGACCGGCACCGGCCGCAGGTACGGGTCGACCACGTGCGCCGTCGTGTGTGCAAGTGGACGTCCGATGGGGATCACCGGGTGCTCGTGCCCGTCCTCGGGCCGCACCTGGTGGCTGGTGACGAAGACCGTGCTCTCCACGGGACCGTAACCGTGCACCAGGCGCAGGTCGGGGTACCTGCGGCGGACCTCGCGCACGTGCCCGACCGACGGCGCCTCACCGCCGGTCATGACCTGGCGGACCCGCTCGAACACCGCCGGGTGGTGGTCGGCGATCACGGCGAACAACCCGGCCGACAGCCACAGCGTCGTCACGCCGTGCCGCTCGACCAGCGTCTCGATCACGACGGGGTCCGGGCTCTGACCAGGCGCGAGCACGCAGAGTCCGCCGTGCAGCAACGCGCTCCACAACTCCAGGGTGAGCACATCCCACGAGATCGGCGCGCACTGCAGGAACACCTGGTCGGGGCCGAGGTCGATGAAGTCCTGGCCGAAGAAGGTGCGCACGGTCGCACGGTGGGGGGACACCACGCCCTTGGGCTCTCCCGAGGAACCCGACGTGAACAGCACGCACGCCACGTCGTCGGGGCTCACCTCGACCTGCGGCGGGGTCGCGGGCAGCCGGGCGAGGTCCGGCCGGACCGCGTCGATCGCCACGACCGCCACGTCGCCTGCCGGGAGCCGGTCTGCGAGCGTGCTCTGCGTGATCACGACCCGTGGCGACGCCTGCCGGACGATCTCGGCCGTGCGTGGCGCCGGGTGCGACGGGTCGAGCGGCACGTAGCCCGCGCCCGCCTTGAGCACGCCCACCAGCGCGACCACGAAGCCCAGGCTCCGCTCGACGCACACGCCGACGAGCGACCCCGGGCCGACCCCGTGTGACACCAGCAGGTGCGCCAGCCGGTTGCCCTCGGCGTCCAACTGCGCATAGGACAACGACCGGTCGGCGAACACCACCGCCGGCGCGTCCGGCCGGGCCGCCGCCTGTTCCGCGAACAGCTCGTGCACGCAGCGGTCCGCGGGGTAGTCGGTGACCGGCCCGTCCCGCCAGTCGGCGACGGCCAGCCGCTCGGCCGGCTCCCACAGGTCGATCGCGCCGATCCGCCACCCCGGGTCCTCGGCGACGGCCGTCACCACCCGCAGGTAGTGGCGCACCAGGCGGCGCACGGTCGACTCGTCGAACAGGTCGGTGCTGTAGACCAGGCGCCCCACCAGCTCGTCGCCGCGTTCGCCGACATAACACTCGAGGTCGAACCGGGTCGTGGTGGCGCCCGCGCCGAACGACTCGGCGACCGTGCCCGCCAGCTCGAGCCGCTCGGCCGGCGCGTTCCACAGCTGGAACACCACCTGCACCAGCGGGTTGGCGGCGGCGTCCCGGTCCGGGGCGAGCTCGGCCACCAGTCGCTCGAACGGCAGGTCCTGGTGCGCGTACGCACCGAGCGCGGTCTCCCGGACCCGATCCAGAAGCTCCACGAAGGACGGATCGCCCGAGCAGTCGGTCCGCAGCACCAACGTGTTGACGAAGAACCCGATCAGGTCCTCCAGCTCCGGCCGGCCCCGGCCCGCGGTCGGGGTCCCGACGGCGATGTCGGTCATGCCGGTGTACCGCGCCAACAGCACCTGGAACGCCGCGAGCAGTGTCATGAACAGCGTGGCGTCGTGGGCCGAGCCGAGCGCACGCAGTCCACGCGCGACGTCAGGCGGCACGGTGAAGTCGACGGACGCGCCGGCGTACGTGGAAGCGGCGGGCCGGGCGTGGTCGACCGGCAGCCGCAGGGCGGGTGGCAGATCGGCCAACCGCGTCCGCCAGTAGTCGAGCTGGTCGAGCAGTCCGTCCTCGGCCACCCACTCGCGCTGCCAGATGGCGAAGTCCGGGTACTGCACGGACAGCTCGGGCAGCCCGGCGGGCACTCCCGACTGGAACGCCAGGTACAGCGCGTTCAGCTCACGCACCAGGATCCCGCGTGACCAGCCGTCGGAGATGATGTGGTGCATCACCAGGCACAGCACGTGGTCCTCGGCGGCAAGCCGAACCAGCGTCACCCTCAGCAGCGGACCGGTCGCCAGATCGAACGGGCGGGCCACCTCGTCCGCGACCACCTGCCGCGCCTCGGCGACCGGGTCGGCGGCCGAGGACACCTCCACGAACTCGACGGGTACCGGTGCGGGCGGGTGCACCACCTGTCCCGGCCGGCCGGCCACCGACACGAACGTCGTGCGCAGCGCCTCGTGCCTGGCCACCACCTCGGTCAACGCGCGGCCCAGCACCTCCCGGTCGAGCCCGCCGCGCAGCCGCAACACCCGCCGCACGTTGTAGAAGGCGTTGTCGGGCACCAGCTGATCCAGGAACCACAGCCGCTGCTGCGCGAAGGACATCGGAAGCGCTTCTGCCTGCACGTGAACCTCCTGTGCCGAACCGCATTCGCGGTTCGGCTGTCTTCTGCGGTGTCAACGAGGTGACCGACGGGGTCAGCGGGACCGGGCGGTGCGCCGGCTTCGGGTGGTGGACACGACGGCGGGCAGGACGACATCGGTGATCAGGCTCGGGTTGCCGCGTACGAAGAAGTGGTCGCCACGCACCGACCTGGCCTGGAAGGGGCCGGTGCTGAACCGCTCCCACGCCCGGACGCTGTCCGGCGGCACCAGGTCGTCCCCGTCGCCGAACACCGCGTACACCGGCGTGTCCACCGCACCCACCCCCAGGTACTGCGGCGCCTGGGAAAGCACGGCGTCCGCCCGCAACGCGGGCATCAGCACGTCGAGCAGTTCCTTGTTGGCCAGGACGTCCTCGTCGACGCCGCCGATGTCCTGGAAGAACCGCAGCAGCTCGGTGTCCGACGCGGTCTCCGACCGGATCATCGACTCCTGCGGACAGGGAACCGCCCACGGCGCACTGCGGGCGCCCACGATCAGCGCGGCCGGTTTGGTGGCGTGTGGGAACAGTTCCTGCGCGACGTGCGCGGCCAGTGTCGCGCCGAGGCTGTGGCCGTACAGAACGAGCGGACGGTCCAGCAACGGCCGGACCGCCTCGGTGAGCTCGGCGACCTGGGTCGGCAGGTCGCTGATCGGCTCCCGGTCGAAGCGCCCCTCCCGGCCGGCGAGGTGCGCGGCGAACACGCCGACCCACGGCGGCAGGTGCGCGACCCACGACCGGTACAGGCCAGGGCCACCACCGGCATACGGGAATCCCACCAGGTTGCACGACGCGTTCCGCCGCGCGGCCAGGTCCACTAATGCGGCAACCGCCACGTCACACCATCCGCCGAACTTATCGACCACGGGTCGAACCCGACAACGGCCGACCGCAACGCGGTCGGGCCCCACCGGCATTCCGAGGCCCCCCGGCCTCCGGTCTCAGTTGTGCCACTCCGATAGTTCGGACCCTCCAGATAGGCACGCCCTTCCATTGCCTACCAGAATCAACAGCCGGTGTCGAGCTGAATGCGCAGACCACGGCGTCCGGATCTGATCACACCGAAAAACGGCACTTTACGGCCGGGCGCGCAGGCCGGTGGTCGATCTTTTGGAACGGTCCGGATCACCCGTCCGAGTCGGTTCGCCGATCCGAGCATGCGTCCACCAACTGCGGAAACGGGCACCGCCAACTGCGACCAACGTTTGCGCAACAGGCATCTTTGTGACCGCCGTCACACTTGCTTGGGAGCCGTAGACACCCCCGCGACCCGCCCCTAGGGTTGATTGCATTGGCTTTTCTCACCTGGGGGCGAGAAGTGGCGAATAACGCCATCACACGTATAGATCTCCACACACTTCGGGTCGCAATTCCGATGTAAAGAACATTCGGATCCGGCCGCAAACCCTGGTCGCCACACCCGTCACGGATCGTCGTGCGCGACGAACATTCGGGCGCGATTTCTACTGTATTGGGGAGACTTTGTATGTTCGATGCCGACGTACTGGTCAAAGAATACGAAAAAAACGGTTTCGCCATTCTCCGTGACGTGCTCGACCCGGACCTGGTCGCCGAGGCGCGGTCGCACGTCGAGTGGCTGGGCCGCAGGTATCCCGAGCTCCGGCCGGAGGAGTACCACCACCCCCTGATGCGCAACGACGCGTTCTGGGTCCGGATGGTGACCGAGCCCCGGCTGGTGGACATCGCGGAGCTGTTCCTCGGCCCTGACGTGGCATGCTTCACCGCGCACTACGTGTCCAAGCCGCCGTTCGACGGGCGGCCGGTGCTGTGGCACCAGGACGGCGCCTACTGGAAGCTGCAGCCGATGGAGGCGCTGACCGTGTGGGTCGCGGTGGACGAGTCGACGAAGGAGAACGGCTGCCTGCGCATCATCCCGGGCAGCCACACCGAGCCCATCCACGTCCCGTCGGTCCGCACCGACACGCCCAACATGCTGTACTCGCAGACCCGTGAGGAACTGGTGCGCGACTGGACCGAACGGGCCGGCGTCGTCGACATCGAACTGGCGCCCGGCGACGTGTCCATCCACCACCCGAACATCCTGCACTGCTCGGAGCCCAACACCTCGGCCAAGCGCCGGTGCGGCCTGGACATCGGCTACATCGCCACGTCGACCCGGGTCGCCAACGAGGGCCTCTACCTCGACCCGATCCTGGTGCGCGGCGAACCGGCCGACGGCGTGAACCAGTACCGCAGGTACCCGCCCTACTCGCCGTCGGAGACGATCCCGTTCCGCGGCCACGAGAACTGGGACGCCACCATCGCCGAGCTCAACGGGCGCGGTCGGTTCACCGAGTCCGGCGCGGGCGCCGAGACGCCGCTGCAGACCACCCACCGGATGGTGCGCCGCCTGCGGGAAGGCACCGTGAGCCGATGACCGGGCGGGACGCCGCGCCCCATCGACGACCGACCGTCTGGAGACAGCCATGTTCGAGTGCGTGCACCACCACATCCGACAGTGGGCCGAACGCACACCCGACGCCGACGCGGTGCTGTTCCGGGACCGCCGCCTGAGCTACCGCGAACTGCTGTCCGGGGCCCGGCGGGTGGCGGCGCGACTGGCGGCGCTGGGCGTCGGCCGGGAGACCCTGGTCGGCGTGTGCCTGCCACGGTCACCGGAAATGGTGCTGGCCGTGCTCGGCGTGCTGGAGTCCGGCGGCGCGTACCTGCCGTTCGACCCGGGCGCCCCGGCCGAACGGACCCGGCACATGCTCACCACCGGCGGCGCCCGGCTGGTCATCGCGGGCGGGCCGACCCTGGAGCAACCGGACGACCTGCCCGCCGACGTGCTGGACATCGACGCCCTGCTCGCAGCGGACACACCAGACACAGTGGACGCGTCCGGGAGCCACCCGTCCGTGCGGTCGGAACCGGACGACCTCGTCTACGTCATCTACACGTCGGGGTCCACCGGCAGGCCCAAGGGCGTGGCGATGGAACACCGCCCGGTCCGCAACCTGATCGACTACCAGATGGCCTCCACCGCGGCGCACCACCGCGGCGAGCCGGTGCGCGCGTTGCAGTTCACCCCGCTCACCTTCGACGTGTCGTTCCTGGAGATCTTCGCGACGCTCGGCGCGGGCGGCACCCTGGTCCTGCCGGAGGACGATGAACGCAGGGACCCGGCCGCGCTGCTCGACCTGATCCGGCGGCAGCGGGTGACCAGCCTGTTCCTCCCGCTGGTGATGCTGCAGCAGTTGGCCGGTCAGGCCGACGCCGGCTGCCCGTCGCTCCGCGAGATCATGACCGGCGGGGAGCAGCTGGTGATCACCCCGGCGCTGACGGACTGGTTCCGCGCGATGCCGGAATGCACCCTGCAGAACATCTACGGGCCCACCGAGGCCCACGTGGTCACCACCCACGACCTGGCGAGGGACCCGGCGGAATGGCCGGCCCTCGCGCCGATCGGCCAGCCCATCCCAGTGCCGAGCGCGACGGCGTGACACGCGCGCTCGGCCCGCACCGAGGAGGACAGCCTTGACCAACCCGTTCGACGACCCTGACGGCACGTTCCTCGTGCTCATCAACGACGAGGGCCAGCACTCGCTGTGGCCGGAGTTCGCCGCGGTGCCGGATGGCTGGACCACCGTGCACGGGCCGGATGCCCGGCAGGCGTGCCTGGACTACGTCGAGGAGCACTGGACGGACATGCGCCCCCGGTCACTCGTCGAGAAGATGAACGCCTCCGGCGTCTGACCGGGGCAGCGACATGGATCTGGCTGTGCTGGCCGAGGGACTCCACAAGCGCTACGGGACTGTCGACGCCCTGCGCGGGGTGGACATCGCCATCCCCGCGGGGTCGGTCTTCGCCCTGCTCGGCCCGAACGGCGCGGGCAAGACGACCGCCGTGCGCATCCTGTCCACCCTGCTCGCGCCGGACGCCGGCCGTGCCGTCGTCGCCGGTGTCGACGTGGTGGCCGCGCCCGAACGGGTCCGGGAGCGGATCGGGCTGGCCGGCCAGCACGTCGCGGTGGACCCACTGCTGACCGCCAGGGAGAACCTGCGACTGGTGGGCAGGCTGCACCGGCTCGGCAGGCGCGGCGCCGCGGCACGCGCCACCCGGCTGGTGCACGACTTCGGCCTCGAGCACGCCGCGGACCGGCCGAGTCGCACCTTCTCCGGTGGCATGCGGCGCAGGCTCGACCTGGCGCTGAGCCTGGTCGTCAGCCCGGCCGTGCTGTTCCTCGACGAGCCGACCACGGGCCTCGACCCGATCAGCAGGCACGCGTTGTGGGACATGATCCGCGCGCAGGTCGCCGACGGTGTGACGGTACTGCTCACCACCCAGTACCTGGAGGAAACCGAGCGGCTGGCGGACCGGGTCGCGGTGATCGACACCGGAGTGGTCATCGCGGAAGGCACGATCGACGAGCTGAAGCGGCGGACCGGCGGCGAACGGGTCCAGGTGGCCCTGGCACCGGAGGCCGACCTCGGCGCGGCGGCGGACGCGGTCGACAACACCGGGGTCGGAAGGCTGACCCTGGAGCCGGACCGGCACGGGTTCTCCGTGGCGCCGGACGCCGGCCTGCTCGACGCGATCAGCGCGATCACGGCCGCGCTCCGGGCGACCGGCGCCGAGGTCGTCGACTTCGCGGTGCGCCGCCCGTCGATGGACGACGTGTTCCTCTCGCTGACCGGTCACGAATCGCGCGCGAAGGGAACAGTGTGATCAGGACGATCGAGGACACCGCCGCGCTGACCGGCAGACAACTGGTGCACCTGCGACGGGTGCCGTCCAAACTGATCCGGGTCACCATCCTGCCGGTGGTGACCGTCGGCGTGTTCGGCTACCTGTTCGGCAGCGCGATGACGGTGCCGGGCGGCAACTACCGCGAGTACATCATGGCCGGCATCTTCGTCCAGGTGATGCTCTCCGGCGTCAGCACCACCGCGGTCGGCATGAACCTGGACGTGCGGACCGGCATCGTCGACCGGTTCCGGTCCCTGCCGATGTCGTTCTCCGCCGTCCTC
>NZ_JBJMIE010000752.1:0-6585 GCF_045807065.1 Actinophytocola sp.
GCGCGCAGTGCCTGTGCGAGCGCGGTGTCGGTTTCGATGTCCGGCCAGTTCTCCAGCAGCGCGTCGGCGGCCGCCTGCGCGAGCGGTCGCAGGCGTTCGGGGGGCACCGTGTCTCGGGTGGTCCGTTGTACGAGCGCGTGTATCCGGACTCCGCGCGCCCGGTGGTTTCGCTCGAGGGTGAGCAGGCTCAGCCGGTGCAGGCAGGCGAGCGCGTCCGCGACGAGGTCCGCGTCGACCTCCTGCGCTAGCACGGTGCTGAGGTACCCGCTGGTCGCACCGAACGTGAACACCCTCGTCGGGATCCCGGTGGGGTCAAGCAGACACGCGAGCTCCAGCACCGGCCGCGCCAGTTGTTCCGGTGGCATACCGTTCGCGTGCTCGATCGACAGGGACCACGTCGCGGCGACCGTGTCGCGGTACTCGTCGGGCAGTTCTGTTGCCGCCGGCATGACCTGCGCCAGTGTCCGCCGCCGGTCCGTCAGCCGTGCTCGGTAGGCGGCGACGGACAGCAGCGGCTTGTCGGCGATGAACGCGGCTGCTTGCGCCAGGGCGAGCGGCAGGTGTCCGAGGTCGTCGGCGAGGCCACGCAGCTCGGCCGGTTCCGCGTGGCCGGGGAGTTTCGCCTCCAGATAGGACAGGGACTCGGCCGGGGTGAAGACGTCGACCTCGACGAGTTGGCGGTCCTCGTGGACCAGCGCGGCGTCGCGTCTGCGCGTGGTGACGAGTACCTGCCCGGTCGCGGTGCGAGGTGGCCACCAACCGCGCACGTCGGCGGGGTCGCGCAGGTCGTCGAGGACGATCAGCCAGCGCCTGCGGGTCATGCCCAGCCAGGCCAACAACGCGATGGCCGCCTGCTCGGGGTCGCGACGTGCGGTGCGTGGGTCGATGTCGTCGAGCGCGCGGACCGCGGCCTCGGCGTATCCGCTCACGATCGCCGACCGCGTCACCGCGTTGATCCACACAACCAGGTCCTGGGTGGGGTTGCCCCATGCGGTCCTGGCGTGCCGCGCGGCGAGCTGCGTCTTGCCAACCCCACCCAGCCCGGCCAGAACCACCTCCGGCTCGGCCAGGCCCGCCTCGGCGTCGCGCGACTGGTACCGGTCGGCCACGAGCGGCGGAAATCCGACCCGCACGGGCCAGGGCGCCTGCGGCGGCAGTAGATGCATGATCTGGGTGTTGCCGTCGCCGATCTGGACACCGGTATTCGCGCGCACGTCGAAGCCGAGTAGCGCGTTGTCCCGCAACCGCGCCTGGTCGCCACCCCCGGTGAACGGCCGCTGCTCCATGACCTGATTATTCGCCGAAGTTGAGTGTCATCGTGTTGTTGTCGCCGACCTGCATGCCTTTGTTGTCGTGCGCGTGAATCACGAACTTGCCACGCTGATCCACCTTCCCCATCAGTCGCAACAAGCTGCGCGCCGCGTCGACGAGTTCAGCGTCGTCTTCGGCGGCCTCGAGTGCCGCGACAAGGTCTTTCTGAGCCGCCTCGGGCTCGGCGAACTGTTGTCGCACCTCGTCGGGGTCCCGTCCCACAAGCTTGGCGACGTGTAAGGTCACCTTCTCGTATGCCTTCTTGGCCGCATCGGACACGCTGTCCGACATCCCGGCGGCGACCCCGGCTCCCATCGCCGCTACAACGAGCTCAACGGATTCGGCAATCACAACCCGATGCTATCGCCGGCCCGACGAGAGAGGCCTCACCCGAATGCTCCATTCAGGTACGACTTCGTCACCACGGACCGAAAGGTCGTCCAGGACCAGGAGGTTCGTCCTGGTCGCGGCCTGGCTCGAGCAACCGCTGGTGGTCGATCGAAGCGGATGCTTCCATCGCGGCTCGTAAAAAGCCAGCCATCATGGCAGGATCGTCCGGATCGTGAAGCACCTGGGCGAACTGTCGCACCACCGCTTGATTGCTCATCAGTTCAACGATGGGCAGGTTCACCTGCTCGAGAACGTACCGGTGATGAATGTTCATGTATTTGTGGCAGATACGTATGTACGCTGGCTGAGCGTGTGCCAGCTGCTGCAAGGATCTTTGGAGAGGTGCAACGGTGAGCGATCTTCTCAGTGTTCTGCGTAAACGTGTGGATTTGCATGCCAGAGCTGAAGTGGTGGAGTACACGTCCACATTTCCGGAATACGAGAAGAAAGCGGTTACGCCTCAGTTCCGGGCCGAGATACTGGACGTGGCGGTCTGGAGCCGCCTGCGCACGATTGACCTCGCCTGCGAGGATCGCGAGCTCACGGCGGAGGATCTGGCACACATCGCGGAAGTCGGCGAGCAGCGCGCGAGGCTGGGCTTTTCGGTCAGATCGGCTCAGCAGGTCCTCGCCCTGCACGCGAAACTGATGTTGCTGGAGATCCACGATGCGACGGACAACGACAACCTGACGGATCTGCTGCGCGTGGCATCGTGGGTGGGCGCGCAGGGAGCGCGTGGCACCGCGGCGTTCTTCGAGGGTTACCTGGCTGAGCAGAGGTTGCGAATGTCGACAGCGCGCCGGCTGCGCATGCTTGTCCAACTGCTGCTCGCAGGCAACCCCGCCGTGGCGCAGTACGCGCACGGCCTCGGCCTGCGTGTCCACGGTCACTACCTCGTCGTGGTCGTCCAGGTTTCCGGATTCACCATGAGGTTGGGCGACAGTGCCTACGACGACGTGGTCGACACGATCTTCCGGGAGCATTCGGTTCCCGTCATGTGGCGCGATCCTGACCAGTTGGTCGCGTTGATCCCCACCGAGGGAGGCCGGTCACCGCTGTCCATGGTGGGGGACGACGGCCGTTCGCTCTCGATCGTCCGCGACCTGGTGGCCATGATCGGTCGGCCCTGCCGCGTGGGGTCGGCGGTCCGACCGGTCGCGGCACTGGCCGACGCGTTCGAACTGGCACAGCGGGTCGCCAGCGTCGGACGCGCGGAGAAGGTGCCCCGAATCCTGCCGGGAGTCGCCGACGTGTTCGTCGAACTGGGCGTCCTGGGCATGCCGGAAATCGATGACACCCTTCGAGAGCTCGCCCGTTGCCTCGCCAACGGTCCGGATCTCGTGGCGACTCTCGATGCCTACTATCGCAACGACATGAACCGTCTCGGCACCGCGACGGCACTGCACATCCACCCCCGAACCGTCGACTACCGCCTCCAACGGGTCCGCGAACTGGTCGAGATCGATCCAGGTTCGGTGCGGGGGGTGCGCATTCTCGCGACCGCCGTCGCCCGTGCCCTCGCGGACACCTGATCGGCACGCACCACATCCCGGCGGCGCGATTGATCCGCTGCCCCTGAGCCGGTGTCAACGGCCGCACGAACACTCCCGGTGGTCAAGCCACAGTCATCCGTCCTGGTCCCGCGATCACGTCCGGGACCAGGACGGACGCCGCCGCCAGAAAGACCAACTACCGCACCAACCGGCACTGACGAGGTGCTAGCAGGTGACGCTGGACGCTTCGTCGTTGAATTCCGCGGGAAGAGTCGGGGCCTTCAAACCCGGGAGCATCTGCCAGAGCTTGCCGCCGAGAGCGTCGTAGTCCCACCATACGGTGCCGTACTTGTTCGAGAGGCCGCGCGTGGTGCTGAGCCAGGACGAGGCCATGTCGTTGAAGCCGTAGTCCTTCAGGTTGAAGATGAAGCCCAAACCGCAGAGCGATCCGGGGATCTCCACCATCCGCCCCGTGTAGTTCTGGTCGTCCCACAGGCACATGCTGTCCTGCGGGCATGCGTCGTCCGCCGCTTCCCCGGTGTCCAACTCCAGCACGACCCCATTGCTCCAGGTGATGCTGTCCTTGCCGGTCTGGGCGCCGCCCGGATGCTCGACCAGGATGGCGTCGACCTCCTCCTGTGTCGAGTCCGACGCGGACGCGGCAGTGGCAACCCCGGCGCTGCTCAGCAGCGTCAGGCCTGCCATGACCGCGGTGAGGAATGTGGCCTGTCTGCGTCTCATGTACTCCCCTTGGATGATTATTTCCGATTCCGGAACAGTTATTCAAAGGCCTGTTCATTAACCATGACGACACTCTGGAGATCAAGGCTTCCTGCTACTGTTTGCGCACTGTCACAGATTCGCGCAGGCTTTTGGGATGCGCTTTGCGAGAAATAACGACGATGCCGTGGTTCCGTGCGGAGAACGAGTGCGGCGAAGGCGACGAGTCGTGTCGTGGACCATCGCCGGCCAGTGGCCCGGTTTACCGATCGTGACAAACCGAGGCCGTTCGGCGCATGTCGATTCTCGGAAGATGACATAGCCGGGTCCGTGCCGTGCCTTCGACACTCGTTGCGTAGTTCCCACAAGTCCGAAAGGTCTTCTGATGGCTCGAAGAGTGAGACACTGCTTGGCCATGGCCGCCGGGATCGCCTGCTTGACTGCTGCTTACGGATTGGCCGCACCAGGCGCGAACGCCGCCCCGAGCTCGGTCGCACACCCGGCCTACCCGCAGCAGCTCGCGGCCCTGCGGCGCGACGTGCACCTCGACGCGGCGCAAGCGACGGAGCGGCTCGCCCTGGAGGAGACCGCCGGCCAGACCGAGCGGAACCTCCGGACCGCGCTGGGCACACGCTTCGGCGGTGCCTGGCTTGTCGACGACGCGGGCACGCTCGTCGTGGCCGTCACCGACCCGTCGCTGGCCAGCCGAGTACGCGCCGCGGGTGCCGTACCCACAACTGTCAAGCACAGCGGGAACGAGCTCGCCGCCGCCAAGTCCACATTAGACAGGGCCGTGCGCCCGGTGCCGGCCTCGGTGCCCGGATGGTACGTCGACGCACCCACCAACAGCGTCGTCGTCAACGCACACCCCGACGCCCTACCGGCCGCACGCGAGTTCGTCAACGCCAGCGGCGTCGACCCCAACCTGGTACGGATCGTTGCCTCCACCGACACGCCAACACTGCTGGACCGAGTACCTCTCGGCATCTACGGCGGCGACCAACTGACCGTTCCCCTCGGCTTCTGCTCCCTCGGGTTCACCATCCTCAACTACGTCCAGCACTTCAACGGCTGGGTCACCGCCGGCCACTGCGGCCGAGCCGGTGACCCAGCCACGCCCGGCACCGACGGCGCCACCGGCACGTTCCGCGGCTCGGTATTCCCCGAGAACGACCACGCCTGGGTCAGCCACGACAACTACGACTTCGATTTCGGCCCGTTCGGCATACCCCAGGTCAACGACGGCAATGGCGGTGGCGTCCGGGTCGAGGGCCTCACCGAGGCCCCGGTAGGCGCGACAGTCTGCCGCTCCGGCATCACCACGGGCTGGCGCTGCGGCAGCATCCAGGCCAAGAACGTGACCGTGAACTATGCCGAGGGCACGGTATCCGGTCTAACCAGCACCACTGCCTGCGCCGAGCCTGGTGACTCCGGTGGCCCCTACATGGCCGGCGGCCAGGCCCAGGGCGTCACCTCCGGTGGCTCCGGCAACTGCGCCATCGGTGGCACCACCTTCTTCCAGCCCCTCAACCCAATCCTGCGCGCCTACCAACTCAAACTAGCCAGCGTCAACGGCGCCCTTGACCCGCAGTAGACCCACCCGCTCGCTCGGACCCTTGACCCACACCAGAGGACCCGAGCGAGCGGATTGCCGGGCGTGGCCAGAAAGCGATGTGAGCACGCCATATCGTCGGTCACCACAGACAACCTTCGCGTCACTCGGGTCGCGGTCGCGCCAGTGGGGGGTGCAAGAACAACGGCTCAGGCGCACCTTCGGTGGTGTTGTCCGAGGAGGATGCGGTAGCGCAGGAGGGCAATGCCGGCTCTTCCGTACATCTGCTGCTTGAGGAGGGTGGCGAGAGAACGCACGGCGGCGGCCAGCGCCGCCATCTCGGGGCAAGCTGCGGCCAGAGCTTCGAGTCGTTCGCGTTGTCGTTCGGTGAGATTCTCGGGTCGGGTCAGCAGCAGCCGGGCTGCCTGTTTGGCGAGAGGTGCAGGTACCGCACGAGGAGGTTCTGGCTGCGGTTGTAGCCCAGAGCGCGGATTTCGCCCCAGCAGCGCGGTGGCCCCCACATCCGGCGGTAGTCGCCGCTTGTGGCTCTGTCGGCGGTGGGTAATCCAGACCAGGAACGGGCGCAGCATCTGTTGTCCACAGGCGTTGTCCACCTGTGGGCAACCCCTGTGGATAGACCGCCGTTGCGGAACGATGCTTACCCAGTGTCACCCGTCGGTCTGTAGAGGTCGGCGAGGTAGTCGGCGACGTTGGACTCAACCGGCCCGCCCGCACGGCACCGAGGCGATCACCGCCATCACTGCTCGGTATCCGCCAACAGTCCCACAACATGCCCCGTCCCCCGGCTCCTCTGCCGAGATCAACTCGTCACTGGGTCGAGAGGGTTTCTGCTGCACGCCAACACCTGTGACCACTACCTGACTGACAAGTGGTCGCAGCAGGCCATAACTGCGGGATCAAAAGGGCTGGCTGCAGCGATGACACACGGTCACCCCTTTGACCGGCAGGCGCATCTCTGTACTTACAGGGATACTTAAAGGGATGGATCATGAGACCTCATCCCTTGCAGACGATCAACAAGTCTCTGACCTGCCGATCTATATGCGCGCCCGAAGGGATTCGAACCCCTAACCTTCTGATCCGTAGTCAGATGCTCTA
>NZ_JBJMIE010000753.1:0-11961 GCF_045807065.1 Actinophytocola sp.
GCCTGCTCGACACAACCCCACACCCAGCCGGAGCGCACGTCGTGATCACCCAGCCGGCGCGCAACCATCCCCACCTGCCCAACACGACCTCACACCACCGCACCCGGTCGGAGGGCGCGTAGTGATCGTCGTTGAGTTGCGGAAGTTGGTCGGGCGGCCTCGGGTGTGGCTGTCCATTGTTCTGTTGTGTGCGGTGCCGGTGCTCGTGGCGGTGTTGCTCGCCGTTTCGGACGTCGCGCCGCCGCCCGGGCAGGGGGGTGCCTTCCTCTCGGCGGTGTTGAGCAACGGGTCGCTGTATCCCGCCGCCGCGTTGGCCATGGTGTTGCCGGTTTTCCTGCCGTTGGCCGTCGCGGTCTACGCGGGTGACGCGGTTGCCGGTGAGGCCAACACGGGGACCTTGCGCTACCTTCTCGTGCGGCCGGTCGGGCGGCCGCGGTTGCTGTCGGCGAAGCTCGTCGCGCTCGCGGTCTACATCGTTCTCGCGGTGTTCGTCGTCGTGGTCACCGCGCTGGTCGTCGGGGTGGTGTTGTTCGGCACGGGGGCCGAGGCGGTGGGGCAGCCCGGGGGCGTCACCTCCCTCTCCGGCGCCTCGCTCGGGCCGGAGGAGCTGGCGGTTCGGCTGCTCGCCGCGATCGGCTACATCGTCGTGTCGATGCTCGGGTTCGGGACGATCGCGCTGTTCTTCTCCACGCTGTCCGACTCGGCGCTGGGCGCGGCGTTGTCCTCGCTGGCGGTGCTCATCGCCAGCTCGATCCTCGAGACCCTCGACGCCGCCGCGCCGCTCAAGCCCTATCTGCCGACCAACTACTGGCTGTCCTGGATCGACTTCTTCCGCGACCCCGTCCTGTGGCACAACATCGACCGCGGACTGCTGCTCCAGGCCGGCTACATCGTCGTGTTCTTCGGCGCGGCCTGGGCCAACTTCGGCACCAAGGACATCACCAGCTAGCACCCCGCCACGGGCGCCGTCATCGCCCTCCCGCTCAACGCGGCCAGGACGACACGCGTCACCAGCGGAGACGTCGGCAGTTCCGAGTGCGCCACGACCGCACGCGCGCACAGCTCCTGCACCGACACGTTCACCGCGCCGGCCAGGCGGGCGGAGTCGGGGGGTCGGACCGTCTGGTCGTTTTCCGTCCAGATCGACAGCCACGGCACGGCGACCGGTCGGCGGTCGGCCGCGGTGAGCAGGGCGCTGCCCGGGCTGAGCTGCTGGCAGGCCACCGGGCACGCACCGGGGGCGATCACCCCGCCTTCGGCGGCGAGGTCGGTGCCGTGCAGCGGCGAGCCGAGCGTGACGACCCGGCGGACGCGGTCGGCGCCGGGACCGTTCACCCACAGCCGCGCCACCACGCCACCCGCCGAGTAGCCGACCACGTCCACCGACCCGGCGTCGCCCGCGGCGTCGTCCAGGGCCCGGGCCTGGGCGTTGAGGTCGCCGGTGCCGTCGCCGGGAAGCGGCACCACGCGGGCGTCCCGGCCGGCGCGGCGCAGCTCGTCCGCCAGGGTGGACAGCGCCGACCGGGACCCGCCGTAGCCAGGAACCAGCAGGACCGGGACCGGGCCGTCCTGGGACGGGCCGGAGCCGAGAACGAGAACCGCCGTCGTCGCGGTGCCGGCGACGACGAGTGCCGCGACGGCCGTCACGAACAGACGACGCGGTCTGCTCAGGGCCAGCCACCAGTCACGCACACCTCCATGGTGCCGCAGATGACTTTCGTGCGGATCGGGCGAAGTTATGACTCCGCGCTGCGAAAGTCGGGCGAAACTTACGAGTAGGCCTTGACCTGGTCTTCACACGGCCTTAATTTGTCCGACTAACGGACAAATTAAGCGGGGCGGTGTGGCCTTGTGAACGCATCGAGACCGGTGGCCCGGCTGGCCGGGCGGCGGCCTGCCGACCAGGTCACGATGCGTCGTAGCAACCTCGCGCTGGTACTGCGCCACCTGCGTGACGCCGGCCCCCGCAGCCGGGCCCGCGTCGCCGTCGAGACCGGGCTCAACCGGGGCACCGTCTCCAGCCTCGTCGCCGAGCTGGTCGACCGCGGGCTGGTGCGTGAGGGCGACGTCGAGCGCGGCGGCTCGGTCGGCCGTCCGGGGCAGACGGTCGAGCTGGACGGCCGGCACATCGGCGGGATCGGCGTGGAGATCAACGTCGACTACGTGACCGCGATCGTGCTGGACCTGGCCGACACGCCCGTCTTCGAGCACCGCGTGGCCCTCGACGTGCAGGCCCTGCCGCCGGACGCGGTGCTGGACGCCGTCACCGAGCTGGCCGGGCAGGCGATCGCGGCGTGCGCGGAGCGGGACGTCATGCCCGTCGGACTGACACTCGCCGTGCCCGCGCTCGTGGAACGGGACGAGGGCGTGGTCGCGTTCGCGCCCAACCTGCACTGGACGGGGGTCAAGGCCGTCGAGGGCCTGCACCACCGGCTGGGCCACCCCGGGTTCGCCATCCGGGTGGACAACGACGCGAACCTGGCCGCGCTCGGGGAGTTCGCGATGGGCAGCCGCGCCGGCACGCCGCACCTGGTCTACCTCACGGGTGAGACCGGCGTCGGCGGCGGTGTGATGGTCGACGGGAGCCTCCTGCGGGGCGCCGAGGGCTTCTCCGGCGAGATCGGGCACATGCCGCTCAACCCCGGCGGGGACATGTGCGGCTGCGGCCGGCGCGGGTGCTGGGAGACCATGGTCGGGCTGGCCGCGTTGCTGCGGATGGCCGCGGCGCCGGACGACCCCGTCCGCGACCCCTCGCTCGACCTGGAGCGGCGGCTCGCCATGGTGCGGGACCGCGCCGAGAAGGGCGAGGCACGCACGCTCGACGCGCTCACGCTGGTCGGCGAGGCGCTGGGCCTGGGCGCCTCGATCCTCGTCAACGTGTTCAACCCGCGCGTGCTGGTGCTCGGCGGGTACTTCGCGAGCCTCGGGAGCTTCCTGGCCGAGCCCATGCTGGCCGAACTGCGTGCCCGGGTGATGGCGCCGGACGCCTGCGAGGTCGTGCTCTCCACCCTCGGCTTCACCGCGGCCGCGCGGGGCGGCGCGCACGTCGCGCTCGAGGCCGTGCTCGACGACCCCACCCTGGTCCCGCTCCGCCCCACCTAGAACGGGCCGTGGTGCGCGGCGTGGCAGCGCCTCGCACCACGGCAGGTGCACCAAACCGGGAAGAAGGGAGGCCACGAGAGAACCTCACTCACCTGTTCGGGGAAGCAACGCCAGTCACACCCCGCCCGGATCGTTCCGGGCACCCCTTGGGAGGTTAGTAGATGTCCCTGACGAGCAGGGCGACCGCGGCCGTGTCGGCCCGGTTACGCCGTTTCGCTCGACTCGGTAGACCACTGGCGGTGGTCACCGTCGCCGCCGCGGTCACGGCAAGCATGGCGTCCGCGACGAGCGCGGCCGCCGCACCGGAGGCCGACCCGGCCTTCAAGGCACTGGTCTTCTCCAAGACGACCGGCTTCCGCCACGACTCCATTCCGGAGGGCATCGCGGCGATCCAGAAACTCGGCCAGGAGCACAACTTCGCGGTCGACACCACCGAGGACTCGGCGGCGTTCACGGACGCCAACCTCGCGCAGTACAACGTCGTGATCTTCCTGTCGACCACCGGCGAGCCGCTGGGCACGCAGGAGGAGAAGGACGCGTTCCAGCGCTACATCGAGCACGGCGGCGGGTTCGCGGGCGTGCACGCCGCCTCCGACTCCAGCTACGACTGGGAGTGGTACGGCGGGCTGGTCGGCGCGTACTTCAAGCAGCACCCGGCGATCCAGCAGGCCACCGTCAAGGTCGAGGACCCGGCGCACCCGTCCACCAGGGACCTGCCGACGACCTGGGCCCGCACCGACGAGTGGTACGACTTCCAGACCGACCCGCGCGGCAAGGTCCACGTCCTGACCTCACTGGACGAGAAGACCTACACGGGCGGGTCGATGGGCTTCGACCACCCGAACACCTGGTGCCAGGACTACGACGGCGGCCGCTCCTGGTACACCGGTCTCGGTCACACCAAGGAGAGCTTCACCGAGGCGAACTTCCTGAAGCTGCTCCTCGGCGGCATCCAGACCGCGGCCGGCGTGGTCCCCGCGGACTGCTCGGCCTCCCAGGACACGAGCTTCGAGAAGATCACGCTCGACGACAACACGTCCAACCCGATGATGCTGGACGTCGCGGCCGACGGCCGGGTGTACTACATCGACCGGCTGGGTGACGTGAAGGTGGTGCAGCCCAACGGCTCCGTCGCCACGGCAGCACACCTGGACGTGTTCACCGCCAACGAGAGCGGCCTGCTCGGCATGGCGCTCGACCCCGGTTTCGCCACGAACAACTGGATCTACGTCTACTACTCGCCGAACGGCACGGAGTCGGTCGACCAGCTCTCCCGGTTCACCGTGAAGCCGGACTCCACTTTGGACCTGTCGAGCGAGAAGGTCGTGCTGAAGGTCCCCGTCCAGCGGTCGCAGTGCTGCCACCACGGCGGCGGCATGGTCTTCGACAAGGAGACCGGTGACCTGTGGCTCGCCAACGGCGACAACACCAACCCGTTCGACTCCGACGGCTACGCGCCGATCGACGAGCGCGCGGCCCGGTCCGAGTGGGACGCGCAGAAGTCCGCGGCCAACACCAACGACCTGCGCGGCAAGGTGCTGCGGATCCACCCGGAGGCGGACGGGACCTACACCGTCCCGGCCGGCAACCTGTTCCCGCCGGGCACGGAGAAGACCCGACCCGAGATCTACGCGATGGGTTACCGCAACCCGTTCCGCATCGGCATCGACCCGAAGACGCACAAGCTGATGGTCGCCAACTACGGGCCGGACGCGGGCAACCCGAACCCCAACCGGGGTCCGGAGAACACGGTCGAGTGGGACATCCTCAACCAGCCGGGCTTCTACGGCTGGCCGTACTGCGTCGGGCAGAACGTCCCCTACAACGACTACGACTTCGCCACCGGCACGTCCGGCCCGAAGTTCGACTGCGCGCACCCGGTGAACAACTCCCCCAACAACACCGGCCTGGTCGACCTGCCGCCGGCGATCCCGGCCACGGTCGACTACCACTACGCCACCAACCCGGCGTTCCCGGAGCTGGGTGGCGGCGGCGCGCCGATGGCGGGTCCGGTGTACCGGTACGACCCGAGCCTGGCGTCGGACCGCAAGTGGCCGGCGTACTGGGACGGCAAGGCGATCTTCGGCGAGTGGAACCAGAACAAGCTGTACTCGTTCCAGCTCAACGAGGACGGCAGCAAGCTGGTCGACATCAACCAGATCCTCTCGACGTTCAACTTCCTGAAGCCGATGGACATGAAGTTCGGTCCGGACGGCGCGCTGTACCTGATCGAGTGGGGTTCCGGCTTCGGCGGCGACAACGCCGACTCCGGCGTCTACCGCATCGACTACGTGCAGGGCAACCGGGCGCCGATCGCGCGGGCGAAGGCGGACGTCACCTCCGGCGTCGCACCGCTCACGGTGCACTTCTCCTCCGACGGCTCGCTCGACCCCGACGGCACGCCGGTCAGCTACGCCTGGGACTTCACCAGCGACGGGACCGTCGACTCGACCGAGCCGAACCCGACGTTCACCTACACGGCCAACGGCAACTTCAGCGCCACGCTGACGGTGACCGACGCCGACGGGCGCACCGCGACGGCGAACGTGCCGATCGTGGTCGGCAACACCGCGCCGACGGTGAAGCTGAACCTGCCACCGAACGGCGGGTTCTTCGACTGGGGTGACCAGGTCAAGTTCTCGATCACGGTCACCGACCCCGAGGACGGCACGATCAACTGCGACGACGTGCACCTGCAGTCGATCCTGGGCCACGACACGCACGGCCACCCGCTCGACCAGTACACCGGTTGCGCCGGGACCGTGCAGACCACGCTGTCGTCCGGGCACTCCGAGGGCGACAACGTGTTCTCGGTGTTCGAGGCCAGCTACACCGACAAGGGCGGCGCCGGCGGCGCGGCCCCGCTGACCGGCCGGGCGCAGGCGATCCTGCAGCCCAAGCACAAGCAGGCCGAGTTCTTCACCGCCACCGGCCGCGTGGCCGACGGCGCGGGCACCGGTGACCCCGGCGTCCAGGTGGAGACCGCGTCCGACACCGCGGGCGGGTTCAAGGACATCGGTTCCATCGAGGACGGCGACTGGTGGTCCTTCGACCCGACGAACCTGTCCGACATCGACTCGATCGGGTTCCGCGTCGCGTCCAACGGCGGTGGCGGGGTCATCGAGGTGCACTCCGGCGCCACGGACGGCCCGCTCGTCGGCAAGGTCGACGTGCCGCAGACGGGTGACTGGCAGCAGTACACCAACGTCACGCTGAACCTGGACAACCCGCCGACGAACAGCGGACCGCTGTACTTCGTCGCGCGGCGGCCGGCCGGCAGCAACGCCACCGGTGGTCTGTTCAACGTCAACTGGGTCGACTTCAACGGCAAGGGTGTCACCGATAACCAGCGCCCCGAGGTCACCGCGACGGCCACGCCGACCCGCGGCACCGCCCCGCTGACGGTGGACTTCCACGCCGACGCCACGGACGCGGAGGGCGACAACCCCCTGACGTACCAGTGGAACTTCGGCGTGGCGGGCGCACCGACGGCCGCCACACCGGACGCGTCGTACACCTACACCGCCCCGGGCAGCTACGAGGCGATGGTGACGGTGACCGACGCGCGTGGCGCGGCGACCACCGAGCACGTGGACGTCGTGGTCGACAGCCCGAGCGTCACGTGCCTCACCGGGAAGTCGGACGACTTCCTCGGCGCCTCGCTCGACTCGGGCCGGTGGCAGGTGGTCCGGCAGAACCAGGACCTGTCGGTGCGGGACGGCGCGCTGCACATCCCGACCGCCAGCACCGACATCTACGGGACGGACAACTCGCAGGCGACGCCGAACCTGGTGCTCCAGCCCGTGCCGAACGGGGCCTGGCAGGCCACCACGAAGGTGTCGCTGACCGCCCGGGACGCCTACCAGCAGGCGGGCCTGATCCTCTACGGCGACGACGACAACTACGCCAAGATGGTCCTGGAGGGCCGCGGCACCGCCTCGGCGAACGACCGCGTCTTCCAGTTCATCCGGGAGGAAGCCGGGCAGCCGAACGAGGTGGGCGACTCCAACACCGCCAACCTCGGCGCGGCGTACCCGGACACCGTGTACGTGCGGCTGGCCAGCGACGGCACCCACCTGACCGCGTCGTACTCGGCGGACGGGTTGTCGTGGACGGCCATGCCGCAGACGGACAAGCTGATCGCCGGGATCACCAACCCGCGCATCGGCCTGGTGTCGTTGAGCGGCACGGGTAACCACCCGGTGGTCGACGCGGCGTTCGACTGGTTCCAGCTGGTGCCGGACGACACCGCGACGGCGCCGACGCCGAACGACGAGTTCGACGGGTCCGCGGTGGACGGTTGCCGGTGGACGACGGTCGTGCGGCCGGACGCCACCAAGACCCGGGTGAGCGGCGGCAACCTGGAGATCGACACCACCCCGGGTGACATCTACGGCACCGACAACAGCGGGCCGAAGAACTTCACCCTGCAGACCCCGCCCGCCGGGGACTGGACGGTGGAGACGAAGATCGACGGCAGCGCGTTCAACCAGGCCTACCAGCAGGGCGGCCTGATCGTGTACACCGACGACGCGAACTACGTGAAGCTGGACTACGTCGCGGACAGCGCGACCACCAAGCGGATCGAGTTGCGTAGCGAGACCGGCGACGTCGTGGCCGATCCGCAGCCGACGGCGAACGACCTCACGCAGGGCGTGTGGTATCTACGGCTGGTCAAGTCCGGGGACAACTACCGCGGGTTCTACTCCGCGGACGGGCAGAACTGGACCGACCTCGGGCAGACCGTGACCAACGCGGCCGTGTCCAGCGGGAAGGTCGGGCTGTTCGCCTTCGGTGCCAGCGCGACCGCGTCGGCGACGGCGAAGTTCGACTACTTCCACGCGTCGTGGGCGTCCCAGCCCGACGAGACGGCGCCGGTGACCACCGCGACCACGGACCCGGCGACCCCGGGTGCCAGCGGCTGGTACACGGGCCCGGTCTCGGTGACCCTCGCGTCGTCGGACGAGGAGAGCGGCGTCGACCACACCGAGTACACAGTGGACGGTGGGGCGTGGACCCCCTACACCGCGCCGTTCACGGTGAGCGGGGACAAGGCCCACGCGGTCCGGTACCGCTCGGTCGACAAGGCGGGCAACGCGGAGGAGGCGAAGTCGCTGGCGGTCTCCATCGACGCCACGGCACCGCTCACCACCGCCCAGTTCGCCCCGGCGAACGACAACGGGTGGCACGCGGGCGCGATCCCGGTGACACTGGCCGCGACGGACGCGACGTCCGGCGTGGCCGGCACCGAGTACTCGCTCGACGGCGGCCCGTGGACCCCGTACACCCAGCCGGTGGACGTGTCCGGCGACGGTGAGCACACGGTGTCCTACCGGTCGACGGACAAGGCCGGCAACGTCGAGACCCAGAAGGCGGCGACGCTCAAGATCGACGGCACGACGCCGACGGTCCTGATCTCCGGCATCGCCGACCGGCAGGTGTACGGCGACAGCCAGGACCTGCGGATCAGCTGGCAGGCCGTGGACACCACGTCCGGGGTGCGGACGCTGACCGGGTCGCTCGACGGCGACGGGTTCACCTCGGGTGCGTTGCTACCGCTGTACACCACCTCACTCGGCACGCACTCGCTGACGGTCACCGCGGTGGACAACGCCGGCAACCGGACGAACCAGACGGTCACGTTCGGGGTCTCGACGTCCACCCGGGACCTGGCGAACCTGGTGGACCGCTTCAAGGCGGTCGGCTGGATCAACCAGGCCACGCAGAAGTCGTTGCAGGACCAGCTCACCAAGGCCCGCAAGGCCGAGGCGAATGGCAACGACGCCAAGACCGTCAAGTTGCTGCGTGAGTTCCGGACCCTCGCCACCGACCCGACGAAGGTCACGAACGCGGAGGTGCGGAACACGCTGGCCAGGGACACCGACGACCTGATCACCCGGCTGTCCTGACCCGTCTCGGGGGTGCCTCCGCGTCCGGGGGCACCCCCACCCCTCCCGCCAGAAGGAAACGCGAGATGATCCGCAGAGCCCTGTTCCTCGCCCTCGGCGTCGTCGCCACGGTCCTGCTCGGCGCCACCCCCGCCTGGGCCCACGGCGGCCCGATCGCGATCGACGTGCGCGGCGACGGCGGCCAGGGCATCACGGCCACCGTCACCTACGCCCGCGACGGCCACTACGTCACCGGCCAGGTCGACCTGACCTACACGGCGGTGTCCGCCGGCGGTAGGACCGTCGGGCCGTTCCCGCTCACCGCGTCCGCCGAGGGCCAGTCGTTCTACGTCAGCAAGAACGCACTGCCCCTGGGCGACTGGACGGTGACGGTCACGGCCACCCACCCGTCCCCGGCCTCGAAGACGGTGTCGGTGACGTCGGCCGAGCTGACGGCGCCCGCCACCGCCGGCACGCCGGCACCGAGCGGCCTGTCGACGACCACCCTGGTGGCGATCCCCGTCGCGGCCGCGGTGGTGGGGCTGGTGGTCGCCTTCGCGCTGCGCAGGCGGCGCCAGGCCCGGCTCACCTGAGCAGCGGCCAGATCTCGGTGGCCACGGCCAGCAGCCGGTCGTCGTCGCCGGGCGGGGTCGAGAGGAGCACGCTGGCGCGCAGGCCGCCCGGCAGCGTGCCGTGCGGCAGCGCCACGCCCGGCAGACCGAAGTAGCTCAGGAGCGCCGTCGTGCGCAGCGCCCGGCGGTTCGCCACCGCCATCGCGTCCAGGTCCGCCAGCAGCGGGGCCACCGGCGGCGCCGGGTCGCGGACCGTCGGGCACAGCAGGACCGCACCGGCCAGCTCCTCGACCAGCCGGGCCCGCAACCCGGCCCGCGCGGCCCGCACCACCGGCTCGCCGGCCGCGTCGAAGTCGGCCAACCGGCGCAGCACCAACGGATCCACGTCGGTCGGCTCGTCCAGGAGGTGCCCGTAGCGCTGGTACGCCTCGGCGACGGCCAGCGTGCCGTGGTCGTCCATGAGGTCCTGCGCCTCGACGAGCGCCGACAGCGTCCGGTGCTCGATGGTGATCCCGTCCAGTGTGGACAGTGCGTCCTCGAAGGCCGCGCGGACCGACGGCTCGCAGTCGTCCACCAGCTCGCCGGTCGGGACCACGCACCGGAACGCCGCCGTCTCGGGCAACGTCGCCGTCTCGGGGAGCGTGGCCGTCTCGGGGAGCGTGGCCGTCTCGGGGAGCGTGGCTGGCGCGCCACGCAGCCACGCGTCGGCCCGCACGGCGTCCGCCACGTCCCGGGCGAACACGCCGATCGTGTCGAGGCTCGGGGCCAGGGGCAGCATGCCGGTCCGGTCGTAGCGGTGGATGCTCGCCTTGTACCCCACCAGACCGCAGAAGGCGGCCGGCACCCGCACCGAGCCGGAGGTGTCCGTCCCGACCGCCAGGTCCACGATCCCGTCCGCCACCGCCACGGCCGACCCCGACGAGGAGCCCCCGGGTATCCGGTCGGGCGCCAGCGGGTTGACCGGGTTGCCGAAGTGCGGGTTCAGCCCGAGCCCCGAGAACGCGAACTCGCTCTGGTTGGTCTTGCCGACGCACACCGCACCGGCAGCGGCCAGGTTCGCCACGATCGGCGCGTCCTGTGTGGCCACCGGGGCGTCGCGCCGGGTGAAGGAGCCGTTGGTGCTCCGCGTGCCGGCGACGTCGAACAGGTCCTTCCACGCGACCAGCGGCCCGGGTCCTTCACGGCGTGCCCGCTCCGCGGTGACCGTGACGAACGCGGCCGACTCCCCGGCCCGCGCCAGCGCCTCCTCGACCCGGTCAGACACGGGGCGCCCGCCGGGTGGTCGTCAGCTGGAACAGGTCCGGCCGCGCGTAGTGCCCGGACACGTCCAGGTCGAGGTAGGCACCGTCGAGCAGATCGAGATCGAGGTCGGTCACGAGCACATCCTCCCGGTCGAACACCGGACCGGCCAGCGGCGCGCCGAACGGGTCCACCACGCAGCTGCCACCTCGGATCACGACCGGGTCGTCGCCGAGCGGGAAGTCCGGCGGGTAGTCGCCCCGGACCGCGAACTGCGTCGCCGACAGCACGAAGCACCGCCCCTCCACCCCGATGTGGCGCATGGTCGCCGCCCAGGTGTCCCGGCTGTCGACCGTCGGCGCGCAGTACAGCTCCACCCCCTGGCGGTACAGCTCGCCGCGGTAGAGCGGCATGTAGTTCTCCCAGCAGATCGCCATGCCGACCCGACCGAGGTCGGTGGCGATCACCGCAACGTCGGACGCGTCGCCCTGCCCCCAGATCAGCCGTTCGATCCCGGTCGGCACCAGCTTGCGGTGGTGGCCGAGCAGGGTGCCGTCCGGCGCGATGAGCAGTGCCGTGCAGTACAGCGTGTGCCCGGCCCGCTCGACCACCCCCACCACGACGTGTACCCGCCGCGCGGCCACGGCCCGCCGCAGCGGGTCGAAGTCGTCGATCGCGGACCGGCGGTACCGCGCGAACAACGCCCGCCCCGCGGCCGTGCGCGCGCCCACCGTGGCCCCGAACGTCGCGCCCTTGGGGTAACCGCCGATGAACGCCTCCGGGAACACCACCAGCTCCGCGTTCTCGGCGGCCGCCCTGGCGAGCAGCTCCCCGAACCGGCGAAGGGTCTCCGGCGGGTCGAACAGGCTGGGCGCGGCCTGCACGACCGCCACACGTCGGCTCCTCATGTCCGCACGGTAACCCCCGGTCGGTGGTCCAATGGAGGCATGACCGACCCGGCCGTCCGGGTGGCCGCGCGCCGCACGGAGACGCTGCACCTGATCGAGACGCTCACCCGCCAACTGGACGGCATCATCGAGTCCTCGACCCACACCACGAACGACGACGAGCACGACCCCGAGGGCGTCACCATCGCCTACGAACGCGCCCAGGTGGCCGCACTGCTCGACCAGGCCCGCGCGGAGCTCCGCGCCCTGGAC
>NZ_JBJMIE010000754.1:0-5129 GCF_045807065.1 Actinophytocola sp.
GACGACTCCGGCCGCCTCGGTTACGTCGGCCCGTTCGCGTCGGCACCTCGGTTCACCGGCCCGGCGCGGTCGCTGCCCGGCATCCTGCTGCCCGGCATGATCAACACCCACGCGCACAGCCCGATGACCGTATTGCGCGGGATGGGTGGCGACCTGCCGCTGATCCGGTGGCTGGAGGAGATCATCTGGCCCGCGGAGTCGCTGCTGTCGCCGGCGGACATCGAGGCGGGCATGCTGCTCGGCTCCGTGGAGATGCTGCGCAACGGCATCACGACGAGCGTCGAGCAGTACTTCCAGCCCGAGCGCATGATCCGCGCCGTGCTCGCAACGGGTGGACGGATGGTGCTCGGCCCGGCCGTCGTCGACACGCCGGGCCACAACTGGCGCACGCAGCTGGACGAGGTGAGCGCGCGCATCGACGTGGACGGGCTGCGGCCGCACGACCGGATCGAGATCGGGTACGGCCCGCACTCGGCGTACACGCTCACCCCGGCCGCGCTGACGACGGTCGCCGAGGCGGCCCGGTCACGGGACGCGTTGCTGCTGCTGCACGTGGCGGAGTCGCTGGCCGAGGACACGGCACAGCGGGCGGAGTACGGCTCGGTGCCGCGGCTGCTGGCGAAGCTCGGCCTGCTGGAGGGGCGAACTCTGGCCGCGCACTCGGTCCACCTGTCCGACGAGGACATCGCGATCTTCGCGACGCACGACGTCGCGGTCGCGCACTGCCCCGGCTCGAACGCGAAGCTGGCGTCGGGCATCGCCCGGTTGCCGGCACTGCGGGCCGCGGGCGTGCGCGTCGGCCTCGGCACCGACGGTCCGGCGAGCAACGACGACCTGGACCTGTGGGAGGAGATGCGCCTCTCGGCACTGCTCGCCCGCCTGTCCACCATGGACTCCTCGGCACTGACCGCGGCGGACGTGCTGCTCCTGGCCACCCGCGGCGGTGCGGCGGCGATCGGCCGCGACGACCTCGGCGTGCTGGAGCCCGGCCGCTGGGCGGACGTCGTGCACGTGGACGTGTCGTCGGAGGCGTTCGCGTCGGGCCTGTCGGTGCCCAACGAGCACCTGCTGGCCAACCTGGTGTGGGCGGCGGGCGCCCGCGACGTGCGGGACGTCTGGGTGGGTGGCGAGCAGGTGATCGCCGACCGCGAGCCGACGAGGGTCGACCGCGCGAAGGTCCAGGCCGACGCGGGCGCGGTGACGGCGCGGCTCCGCTAGCCCCGATTCCCGCACATGATCGAGTTTTGGCTGATCACGCGCTTGAGCCGGCGCAGCGTCCCGATCATCGCCGCAGGTCGGCGGTCCATGTGCGGGATACCCGGCTAGCTCGGTTGGCGGATCACGATCTCGTGGACGTGGGCGTCGCGCGGGGTGGTGATGGCGGCCCTGATGATGGCGGCCACCGACTCGGGGCGCATGTAGTGCTCGGGCACGTAGTCGCCGCCCTCGAAGCGGCGGACGTCGCGTTGCATGTCCGTTGCCGTGCGACCGGGGTGGACCGAGGTCACGCGGAGGCCGTTCGGCTCCTCTTCCGCGCGGAGCACGTCCGCGTAGGCGCGGAGGGCGAACTTGCTCGCCGCGTAGGCGCCCCAGCGGGGGTTGGCCTTCAGGCCGGAGCCGGAGTTGACGAGCACGACGTGGCCGGCGGTCGCGCGTAGCGCGGGGAGCAGCAGGCGGGTCAGCTCCACCACCGCGACGACGTTGATCTCGTACGAGTCGCGCCAGTCGGCGGCCGTCAGGTCGGCCAGGGCGCCCAGGCGGGAGATGCCGGCCGAGTGGACCAGCACGTCCAGCCGGTCGATGCCGGCGACCGCGCCGGTCAGGGCCTTCTCGTCGGTCAGCTCGGCAACCCACGGGCGGGCCGACGGCAGCCCGGCGGCCAGCGACGCGAGCGCTTCCCCGTCACGGCCGCCGAGCAGCAGGTCGTGCGTGTCGCCGAGGGCAACGGCTGTGGCCCTGCCGATGCCGCGGGACGCGCCGGTGATCAGGGCTGACGGTCGGTCGGTCATGCCCTCAACCATAGGGTTCGGCGCTTCTTACACGCCGCCGCGGTTCGGCTCGCGCGCTGCGTGACCGGGAGAGGGTTGATCACGGTCACACGGGTGGGCATGACACGGGGCCCGCGCGGCGTACGACCACCGCACGGGCCCCGAAGAGGAACAGCGGTCAGCGCTCCAGCTCGCCCGCGATGAACTTCTCGACCGCGTCGTAGGCCTCCGAGTCGGAGTACTGCTCCGGCGGGGACTTCATGAAGTACGACGACGCCGACAGGATCGGGCCGCCGATGCCGCGGTCCAGGGCGATCTTGGCGGCGCGCACCGCGTCGATGATCACACCCGCGGAGTTCGGCGAGTCCCAGACCTCGAGCTTGTACTCCAGGCTCAGCGGCACGTCGCCGAACGCCTTGCCCTCCAGGCGCACGTAGGCGAACTTGCGGTCGTCGAGCCACGGCACGTGGTCCGACGGGCCGATGTGCACGTCCGCCTTGGCCATCTCGTGCGGGATCTGCGAGGTGACCGCCTGCGTCTTGGAGATCTTCTTGGACTGGAGGCGCTTGCGCTCCAGCATGTTCATGAAGTCCATGTTGCCGCCGAAGTTGAGCTGGTACGTGCGCAGCAGCTCGACCCCGCGGTCCTCGAACAGCTTGGCCAGCACTCGGTGCGTGATGGTGGCGCCGACCTGGGACTTGATGTCGTCGCCGACGATCGGCACGCCGGCCTCGGTGAACTTGGCGGCCCACACCGGGTCGGACGCGATGAACACCGGCAGTGCGTTGACGAACGCGACGCCGGCGTCGATGGCGGCCTGGGCGTAGAAGCGGTCCGCGTCCTCCGAGCCGACCGGCAGGTAGGACACCAGCACGTCGACCCGGGCCTCGCGCAGCGCCGCCACGATGTCGACGGGCTCCTCGTCGGACTCGGTGATCATCTCGCGGTAGTAGTCGCCCAGCCCGTCGAACGTGTGGCCGCGCTGGACGGTCACGCCGAGGGGCGGCACGTCGCAGATCTTGATCGTGTTGTTCTCGCTCGCGACGATCGCCTCGGACAGGTCGCGGCCGACCTTCTTGGCGTCGACGTCGAACGCGGCGACGAACTCCACGTCCCGGACGTGGTAATCGCCGAACTGAACGTGCATCAGGCCTGGTACGCGGGTTTCAGGGTCCGCGTCGTGGTAGTAGTGCACGCCCTGCACGAGCGAAGCCGCGCAGTTGCCAACCCCGACGATCGCGACCCGGACACTGCGGTTCTCGCCCATGCCGGTACTCCCTTCTACTGCCGCGGCCACTCCCGAGCCGCGGCGATGCCGAGTGCAGATCCGCACTGACCTGCCGACGCCTACTCGACGCCGTCCTGTCGTTCCTTCCGCTCCCTCTGTTCCTCCGCGATCAGCTCGTTGAGCCAGCGGACCTCCCGCTCGCTGGCCTCCAACCCGAGCCGATGCAACTCGCGGGTGTAGCGGTCGATCTGCTCACCCGCTCGCGCCATCGAGGCGCGCAGTCCCTCTCGCCGTTCCTCCACCCGACGCCGGCGGCCTTCGAGGATGCGCATCCTGATCTCCGCGGGCGTGCGGGAGAAGAACGCCATGTGCACGCCGAACCCCTCGTCGTCGTAGGCCTGGGGGCCGACGTCGGCGAGCATCTCGGCGAAGCGTTCCTTGCCTTCCGCGGTGAGCTTGTAGACGCGCTTGGCGCGTTTGCCCCACGAACCGCGAGCCGCGTCCTCCTGCGGGTCCTCCTCGACGATGAGCCCGGTCTTCAGCAACCGGCGCAGCGTGGGGTAGAGCGAGCCGTACGAGAACGCGCGCAGCGTGCCGAGCATGTCGAACAGCCGTTTGCGCAGCTCGTAGCCGTGCATCGGGGCCTCGTGCAACAACCCGAGGATGGCGAACTCGAGCATTTGCCACCTCTCTCCATCGCACCGACCTACCTGCTCACTATATCGCCCCGATACATCCACGTGGTCTCCGGAAGTGGACGTGGTCGTGATCACGCTGGGAACCAGCGGGTGAAACCACGCGGAGGTGTGACGATCAGACGCAGGTCAACGCCGTGACAGACATGCGGACATCACTTCTTCGACCCAGAGTGGCGACAGGTCAGCGCGCCGGACGCCAAACAGCTCGTGGACGTGGTAACGGCTCCGCGTAGGCTGTCCCCGTGCGTACACAGCGGCAGGTGGTCGACTACGCGTTGCAGCGCAAGGCGCTGCTCGCGGAGGTGCACTCTGGCCGCGTCGGCACCATGGACGTGTGTGACGCCAATCCGTACCTGCTGCGGGCCGCCAAGTTCCACGGCGCGCCGAGCGACGTGACCTGCCCCGTCTGCCGCAAGGAGCCGCTGACGAAGGTCGCCTGGGTATACGGTGACGAGCTCAAGCACGCGTCCGGTTCGGCGCGGGCGCCGGAGGAGCTGGCGCGCATGGCCGCGCTCTTCGCCGAGTTCACCGTCTACGTCGTCGAAGTTTGCCGCACCTGTGGATGGAACCACCTGGTGCAGTCATACGTCCTGGGGACGGGCGGACTTGACACCCACAAGCCACGGAGGAGGACAGCGGCGGAGTGAAACCCACCGTTTTGCCTGCTCCGAGACTGATGACCACCGTACGGCGGCACACGCGTGCCCGCCGCTCTGGGAGGCCTGCTCATCGTGAGTGACCATCGCAACCACCGGTATCGCGCGAGCGAGCCGGAATGGCCGACTGGCGAGGACTCGGACCCGCGCGCGTCGAAGCCGAAGCAGCAGGAGGAGCGGACCGGCTTCTGGAGCCCGCTCTGGGAAGACGACGAAGACCACCAGCGGCCTGCCCGGCCCGCGAACGGCAACGGCCGCCACGAGCGGTCGAACGGGCAGGGGCACAACGGCTCCGGTGCGCCGGCGGCCGCCGGCGCGAACGGCCAGCCCCGCAACGGGGCCGGCGGCCACGCACGCAAGGACGGCGGCGGCGGCAACCACGCGTGGCCGGAGGCCGAGCCGCCCGCGGCGCCACGTCGTGCCGAGCCACCACCCGCCCCGCCCCGCCCGGCACCCCGCCGCGCCGCGCCGAACGGCAGCCCGAGTGGCGGCCCGAACGGCGGCACCCCCGCGTGGCCGAGCGCCGAGGAGCCACCGGCGCCCCGCCGGCCCGCCGGCC
>NZ_JBJMIE010000755.1:0-7281 GCF_045807065.1 Actinophytocola sp.
CCAACCGGCGGGTGGCGACCACCACGCCCATCCCGCCCATGACCACGAGGTACGCGACGTGGCCCAGCAGCCCGACCCCGACCGCTCCGGCGCACAGCTTCCGCATCAGCTCGATCGCCTGGTACAGCGGCAGGCACTCGACGACCAGCCGCACGAAGCCCGGGTACACGGTCAGCGGGAAGAACGTCGTGGAGAACAGGAACATCGGCATCAGCACGAGCTGGATGAGGTCGAAGTCCTGCCAGGAGCGCATGAACGTCGTGCAGGCCATGCCGACCGCGGCGAAGGAGAACGCCACCAGCAGCGCCGCGGGCAACGCCAGGAGCGCCCATGGCGACGCGACCAGCCCCATGGCCAGCATGACGGTCAGGAAGCCGGCCGCGTACAGGCCGCCGCGCAGCAGCGCCCACGTGATCTCGCCGACGGCGACGTCGATGGGGCCGAGCGGGGTGGCCAGCATCGCCTGGTACAGCCTGGCGTACTTGAACTTGAAGAAGATGTTGAACGTCGCGTCGTACATCGCCCCGTTCATCGCGGACGCGGCCAGCAGCGCGGGAGCCACGAACGCGACGAAGCTGACGGGTCCCGCCGGGCCCGGCACGTCGCCGACGAGCGAGCCGAACCCGACGCCCATGGCGACGAGGAAGAACAGCGGCTCGCAGAACCCGGACACGACCGCGAGCCAGGTCCGCCGGTTCACCAGCAACGACCGTTCGACCAGCACCCGCGCCCGGCCCGCGTACATGCCGACCGGCAGTATCCGCGGGAGCAACCCCATCAGGCGGCCAGCCGTTCGGTGAAGGTCCGCACGCCGAACCAGGTACCGATGCCGAGCAGTGCCAGCAGGAACGCCAGGTGGCCGGCCACGGCGAGCAGCGGGAGGCCGTCGAACGCGGCACCGCGGGACAACTCGGTGCCGTGCCACAGCGGCGTGACCCACGCGAGTGGACGTACCCACGCGGGTAGCCGCGAGATCGGGAAGAACGTGCCGGCGAGCAGGGTCATCGGCGTGACGACGAACCGGAACAGGGAACTGAACTGCTGTCCCTCGGTCGGCAGCGTCGCCGAGTAGGCCGCGATCGGGGCGGCGAAGGCGACGCCGGTGAGCACGGCCACCAGCAGGGAGACGAGCACCGTGACGTCGGTGAGCGTGCCGAGCGCGGCGGCGACGAGGAGGTAGGCGGCGCCGGACACGGCGACGCGCAGCGCCACCCACAGCAGGTGGCCCGCGAAGATCTGGCCCGGGGTGATCGGTGACGCGGCGATGCCGTGGTAGGTCTGCTGCCACTTGAACGCGGACAGGATCGGGTAGGTCGACTGGAAGGCCGCGATCTGCACTGCCGTGGTCACGAGCAACGCGGGTGCCAGGTAGACGACGTACTCGTGCCCGCCGGTCGCACCGGTGGACCGGACCTGTGAGCCGAGGCCGAAACCCATCGCCAGCAGGAGCAACACGGGCTGGACGACGCTGGAGACGAAGGTGGCGCGCCAGTTGCGGCGGTACCACGTCCACATCCCCTCGACGACGATAAATGTCGCGCACACGGCATTGGCCGTACGCGCCATGGCGTTTGCACCGTCAAATGACGATTCAAATGGTGAGCACATTCCGTGTCGGCAATCTTCACTCGTTCGCAGGGCAGCGTTTTTCCTTGCGATAAGGAAACATTCTCTGTTGGTTTCGCCATGGACGAAAGGCCACAGGGTGGATCTCCGCACACGTCCCTCCCGTCACGACCTGACGGCCGTGGGATTTCTCTCCGTGGCCGCCGATCTCCTGGACGCCTACCTGCAGGCGGAGCCGATCGGCGCCGAACAGTCGATGCGGCTCGGCCACATCACGTTTCCGGCCGCACTGGACTGGCTGCGTACCGACGACATCATCCGGATGGCACCGAAGTGGTCCGGCGAGGCCGCCCGGCGGCGGGAGTTCTTCGGCCGCTGGCCGACCCGGGACGACTTCCTCGCGGACGCCGTGGTGTACGCGTTGCTGCGGCCGGATCCCACGCGGCCGGAGATCCCGATGCCGCGGTACAGCCGGGAAGCGACGATGTCGGAGCACATCGCGGACGTCACCGAGGAGTTGTTGACGAGCCTCGTGCAGCACCCGCGCAGCTATCTGGTGCTGCACCTCGGACCGCTGCTCCCCCGGTACCCGCAGCTGGCGAAGGCGCTCGCCCCCGGCTCGCGGGAGACGACGCGTGCGTGGCTGCGGCTGTACCACACGCTCGCGGACCAGCACGACTTCGTGTTGCGTCCGGAGTGGACGTTCAAGCGGCTGTCGCTGGTGCTGCAGGCCATGCTGGACGGGTTCGTGCTCCGGTACCGCATGCGACCGGGCGGGCATCCCCGCCACAGTTGGAAAGAGGCGAACATCCTCGCCGACGCGGTCATCGCCCTGCTGCTCGGCGCGATCGACTGGGACCTGAGTGGACAGTCGGGCCGCACCGCACTGGACCAGCTGACCTGACCCGCGTGTCCAACCTTCGGAACCCGCGTGTCCAACGTTCCGAACCCGTGTGTCCAACCTGCCGAACCCGCGTGTTCAACGGAATCGGACGGCAGGTTTCGTCGAACTCAGCGGTCCGTTTGGTTGGACACGCGAGTTCTGGGCGTTGGACACGCGGTTAGTCGACTAGGGTGCGGCCGGTCAGGCGGAGGAAGACGTCCTCCAGGGTGCTGCGGCGGACTAGGGTCGAGACCGGGTGCACGTCGCGGGTGTGGACGGCGTTCAGGACCGCGTCGCCGTCCTCGGCGTACAGCAGGAGGCGGCCGGGGAGGGTCTCGACGCGGTCGACGAGGGCGTCGAGGCGGGTCGCCACGGTCGCGGTGTCCACGTCGGGGTGGAAGCGCAGCTCGACGACCTCCCTGGTGCTGTAGCGGGTGATCAGCTCGGACGGGCTGCCCTCGGCGGCGATCCGGCCGCGGTCCATCACGACCAGCCGGTCACACAGCTGCTCGGCCTCGTCCATGTAGTGGCTGGTGATGATGAGCGTGACGCCGTTGTGCTTGAGCCGCACCAGCCGGTCCCACAGCAGGTGCCGGGCCTGCGGGTCCAGGCCGGTGGTCGGCTCGTCGAGCAGGAGCAGCTCGGGGTCGTTGATCAGCGACCGCGCGATGGTGAGGCGGCGCTTCATGCCGCCGGAGAGCCGGCCGACCTCGTCGTCGGCACGTTCGGTCAGCTGCGCGAAGACGAGCAGCTCCTCCGCCTTGGCCCGCACGTGGGCCTTGGGCAGGCCGAAGTACCGGCCGTAGACGTGCAGGTTCTGGCGCACGGTCAGCTCGGTGTCGAGGTTGTCCTGCTGCGGCACGACCCCGAGGCGCGCGCGGATGCTCGGCCCGTCGCGGTCCGGGTCCATGCCGAGCACCCGCAGGTCACCGCCGGTGCGTGGCGAGACGCAACCGATCATGCGCATGGTCGACGACTTGCCCGCCCCGTTGGGACCGAGGAAGCCGAACGCCTCGCCGCGCCGGACCTCGAGGTCGATCCCGTCCACCGCGGTCAGCCTGCCGAAGCGTTTGACCAGACCGCGTGCCACGACCAATGTCATGTACGGAGAGTAGGCAGATCGCGCTAACTATTCGTTAGTCCTGGCGATCGAACTTCTTCTTGAACCGGTCCAGCTCCGCCTCGGGTGCCGCGATCTTCTCCCGGAGCTGGACGGCCCGCTCCTCCGCGTTGGCCGTGAGATGTTCGTCACCGGCGGTGATTGGAATGTCCTTCGAGCGGGCGTGCGGGCTTCCTCGGCGGGGGCGAAACGGTCGAGGGCTTGGTCGGATCCGATCAAGCCCTCGACGCGGAACTCAGACGCCCGGGAACCAGAGGTCGATCTCGCGCTTGGCGGACTCCGGCGAGTCGGAGCCGTGCACGATGTTGTACTGGACCTCCAGCGCGTAGTCGCCGCGGATGCTGCCGTTCGCGGCCTGCACCGGGTTGGTGGCGCCGGCCAGCTGGCGGAACGCGGCGATCGCGTTGTCACCCTCGACGACCGCGGCCACGAGCGGGCCAGACGTGATGAACTCGAGCAGCGACTCGAAGAACGGCTTGCTGGCGTGCTCGGCGTAGTGCTGCTCCGCGACGCTCCGCTCGACGTTGCGCAGCTCCAGCGCGGCCAGCGTCAGGCCCTTGCGCTCGATGCGGGAGATGACCTCGCCGACCAGCCCACGGCTCACGCCGTCCGGCTTGATCAGCACCAGGGTGCGCTCGCTCACGACTTCGGATACTCCTTCATGGGGGAACTTCTGCGCGACGAGCGTAACGGGCACTCATTCCGCCTGTTGGCTCGGCAGCCTGCCCTCCGCCATGCGCTTGGCGACGTCGTGGCGCATCCACAGCAGGACGGCCCACGCCAGGGCGAAGATCAGGCCCACGATGCCCAGTGCGGTCATCGCGAACCAGCAGGCGATCAGCACCACCTGCAGGCCCGCCGCCAGCCACCTGCCCCACGGCCGGCGCAGGAACGCGCACGTGGCCAGGAGCAGCAGGGCCAGCACGCCGACGAGCACGCCCTGCCACGTCGCCAGGCCGTCGCCGAGCTTGGCGACCACCGGCAGGGCCAGCAGGACGACGATCACCTCGAGGACCAGCGTCGCCGACATCACGCCGACGAACGACTTCATGGGGTCCGGGCGCGACGTCACGCCGGTTTCCTGCCCAGCAGTGCCCGTGCCTCGCCCACCGTCACCACCGAGCCGGTCACCACCACGCCGACGCCGGACAGCGGCTCGCCCGCGTCCTCCTCCGCGAGCGCGATGGCCGTCTCCACGGCGTCGTCCAGGCGGGGGCGCACGTCGACCCGGTCCGGGCCGAAGATCTCCGTCGCGATGTCGCCCAGCTCCTCCGCGGGCATGGCGCGCTCGGACGAGTTGGTCGTCACGACCACCTCGTGCAGGACCGGTTCCAGTGCCGAGAGGATCCCGCGCACGTCCTTGTCGTGCATCACGCCGACCACGCCGACCAGGTGGCGGAAGTTGAAGTCGGCGTCCAACGCGTCCGCGAGCGCCTGCGCGCCGTGCGGGTTGTGCGCGGCGTCCACGAACACCGTCGGGGACGAACGGACCCGCTCCAGCCGGCCCGGTACGACCACGGACGCGAAGCCCTCGCGGATCGCCTCCTGGTCGAGCATCCGCTGCGCGCCCGCGCCGAAGAACGCCTCCACCGAGGCGAGCGCCAGTGCCGCGTTCGCGGCCTGGTGCTCGCCGTGCAGCGGCAGGAAGATGTCCTCGTACGCGCCGCCGAGCCCCTGCAGCTTCACGACCTGGCCACCCACCGCGACGTCCCGCCGCAGCACGCCGAACTCCAGGCCGGCCCGCGCGACCGTCGCGTCCACCTCGACCGAACGCCGTAGCAGGACCTCCATCACCTCAGGACGCTGCTCGGCCAGCAACGCGATCGAGCCAGCCTTGATGATGCCCGCCTTCTCGCGCGCGATCCCGGTGATGTCGGAACCGAGGTACTCGACGTGGTCGACGGCGATCGGCGTCACCGCCGCGATCTTCGCGTCCGCGACGTTCGTGGCGTCCCAGCTGCCGCCGAGGCCGACCTCCAGCACCGCGGCGTCGACCGGCGCGTCCGCGAACGCCGCGAACGCCATGCCGGTCAGCACCTCGAACTTGCTCATCCGTATCTCGGCGCCGCGGTCGATCATCTCGACGTACGGCTCGACGTCCCGGTACACCTCGACGTACCGCTCCGGGCTGATCGGGGCGCCGTCGATCGCGATCCGCTCGGTCACCAGCTGCAGGTGCGGGCTGGTGTACCGGCCGACGCGCAACCCGATCCTGGTCAGCAGCGCGTCGATCATGCGGGTGACCGACGTCTTCCCGTTGGTGCCGGCCACGTGCAGGACCGGGTAGGTCTTGTGCGGGTCGCCGAGCAGGTCGACGAGCGCGCCGATCCGCTGCAGCGTTGGCTCGATCTTCGTCTCCGGCCAGCGGGTGTTGAGCTCCGTCTCGACCTGGCGAAGATCGTCGAGGGCCTCAGTCACCGAACGACTCCAGCCTCTTGGTGATCCGCTCGATCTCCGTCGCGGCGACGTCCCGCCGCGCCTGGATCTTCTCGACCACCGCCGCAGGCGCCTTGTCGGTGAAGTTGGGGTTGCCGAGCTTCGCCTCGCAGCCCGCCAGCTCCTTCTCCGCCGCCGCCAGGTCCTTCTCCAGCCGCTTGCGCTCGGCCGCGAAGTCCACCGCGCTGGACAGGTCCAGCTCGACGTGCACGTGGCCGCTCGGCAGCGACACCTCGACCGACACGCTCGGTGTGAACTCCTCGGCCGGCGCCTCCAGCCGCGCGAGCGCGGAAACCGCCCGCGCCAGCGCGGAAAGCCCCGCTTCATCCACACCGGACAGTCGTGCCGGGACCCGCTGGTTCGGTTTGACGCCCTGGTCGTTGCGGAACCGCCGGACCTCGGTGACGAGCTTCTGCACACCCGCGATCCGCCGCGCCGCGTCCGCGTCCGCGGCGGCACCCGCCGGCGGCGGCCAGTCTGCGACCACCAGCGACTCGCCGCCGGTCAGGGTCGTCCACAGGCTCTCGGTGACGAACGGGATCAGCGGGTGCAGCAGGCGGAGCACGACGTCGAAGACGTACCCGAGGACCGCACGCGTCGAGTCGGCGCGCTCGCCGCCCTCGGCGATCTGGACCTTGGCGATCTCCAGGTACCAGTCGCACAGCTCGTCCCAGGTGAAGTGGTAGAGCGAGTCGCACAGCTTCGCGAACTGGTAGTCCTCGAACAGCTCGTCCACCTCGGACACGACGGCGTCGGTGAGGTCGAGGATCCAGCGGTCCGCGTCGGTCAGCGTGTCCCGCGCGGGCACCGGCCGCTCGACCGTCGCGCCGTTCATCAGCGCGAACCGGGTGGCGTTCCACAGCTTGTTGCAGAAGTTGCGCGACCCGGCCGCCCAGTCCTCGGCGATCGCCATGTCGCTGCCCGGGTTCGCGCCGCGGGCCAGCGTGAACCGGGTGGCGTCCGCGCCGAAGCGGTCGAGCCAGTCCAGCGGGTCGATGACGTTGCCGCGCGACTTCGACATCTTCTTGCCGAACGGGTCGCGGACCAGGCCGTGCAGGTACACGTCGTCGAACGGCTGCCTGCCGTCCATCGCGTACAGCCCGAACATCATCATCCGGGCGACCCAGAAGAACAGGATGTCGTAGCCAGTGACCAGAACCGTTGTGGGATAGAACTTCTCGAGCTCGGGGGTCCGGTCGGGCCAGCCCAGGGTGGAAAAGGGCCAGAGCCCGGAGGAGAACCACGTGTCGAGCACGTCCTCGTCCTGACGCCAACC
>NZ_JBJMIE010000756.1:0-11209 GCF_045807065.1 Actinophytocola sp.
CGGAGCGTTGGACACGCGGTTAGAGGACGAGTGGGAGGGTTAGCCAGGACAGGGTCAGGCCCAGTGCCACGCCGTAGGAGAGCCAGCGCCAGATCGGTTGGCGGTGGATCAGCCACAGGGTCGGGAGCAGCCCGGCCGTCACGACGACGTTCGAGGCCAGGGCCAGCAGGGAGTACGTCTCCGCCAGGGTCGCGGCCAGGGTGACCACCGTCACGACCGTGAGCGCGAGGCTGGCCGCCGAGACGGTCAGGCCCGTCAGCCACGGCAGTGGCTCCGGGGGCAGCGGGGGACGCGGGGGACGCGGCGGGCGGGGTGGGCGCTCGGGCTGCCGCAGCGGCTCCACCACGGACTCCGCGCCGGACAGCGGGTCGACGTAGAGCACGTTCACGCCCAGCGAGGTGGCCACGCGCCCGGCCAGCTGGAGGCCGCGGCGGGACACGACGGCGTGGCTCGTCCCAGCACCCGGCTCGGCGCGGGACACGGCCGCGGCGACCTTCGCCCACTCGTGGAGTGCGTCGGTCAGCTCGTTGCCCAGTGGTAAGCGGTCCGGCTCGGTCATGGCCTCGCCGTCGCCGTCCACCAGTACGGCGCGCTCGCCGTTGGCACGTAGCTGGATCCCCGACATCGACACGCTCCGAAACTACCGACTCGTGCCGAGGGCGTAGAAGGCGACCGCGCCGGCCGTCGCCACGTTGAGCGAGTCGACGGTGCTCGACATGGGGATGCGCACCGCCACATCCGCCGCGGCGACGGCTTCCGGTGTCAGGCCAGGGCCTTCCGACCCCAGCAGGACCGCGACCTTCGAAGGTACGGCCACTGAGGACAGTTCCGATGCCCCGGAGGGGGTGAGTGCCAGCACAGTGAAGCCGTTGTCCCGCAGGAGCTTCAGGCCGTCCGGCCACGGCGTCAGCGTGGTGAACGGGACGGCGAGGACATGTCCCATGGAGACCCGCACGCTGCGCCGGTAGAGCGGGTCCGCGCAGCCGGTGCCGAGGAGCACGCCGTCCACGCCGAGCGCGGCGGCGTTGCGGAACAGCGCGCCGAGGTTCTCGTGGTCGCCGACGCCCTCCAGCACGGCGAGCCGCCGGGCGCCGGACACGATGTCAACTGCCGACGGTGGAGTGGGACGGTCGGCCATTGCCAGCACCCCGCGGTTGAGGTGAAACCCAATGACCTCCGCCATGATCTCGGCGGTCGTGACGTACACGGGCGCGTCGAGGTCCTCGATCGGCAGCGCCGCCAACTTGCGCCGCACCCCGAGCACCGACCGCACCGGATAGTGGGACGCGAGCATGCGGCCGACGGCGACCACGCCCTCCGCGATCACCAGTCCGAGCCCGCCGGGACGGTCGGGCCTGCGGTCAGCGGTACGGAGGAAGCGGTATTCGTCCAGGCGTGGGTCGTCCGCGTCGGTCACCTCGAGCACCCCTGCATGGTTCCACAACCTGAGACGTGTTACGCGATTCGAGTGCGTGTCTTGCTCTGCGTAACAAGGATTTCGGGTTGATGCACCTTTTTGGCCGCTAGCAACGTCCTTGGGCCTATGTCACGGTTGAACTTCCGCGCGCACGCCGAGCAGCTCGGTTCGGCTGGGAGGGGCGGTATGGGTCAGGATGTCGCGACCGAGACGTTTGACCGGTCGGATCGCCAGCGTTACCGGATGAAGGTCCAGCGTTGCCTGGACGCCCTCGCGAGGATGCTCATCGAGGGCGGCTTCTCCACCTCACCACCGCGGATCGGCCTCGAGGTCGAGCTGAACCTCGTCGACGACGGCCTGCAGCCGGCGATGGCGAACTCGGTGGTGCTGGAGAAGCTCGGCGACCCTTCGTTCACCACCGAACTCGGGCAGCAGACGATCGAGCTGAACGTGCGACCCCGGCCGCTCGCCGGCAGGCAGGCGCACGAGCTGGAGGTGGAGCTGCGGGAGTCGCTCGCGGACGCCAACGCGAAGGCGCAGGACGCCGGTGCCGGCATCGTCATGATCGGCATGCTGCCGACGCTGCGGGACGAGCACCTCACGGCGCGCTGGCTGTCGCACAACCACCGCTACGCCCTGCTGAACGAGGAGATCTTCGCGGCCCGCGGCGAGGACATGGTGCTGGCGATGGACGGCCCGTCGATCCCCGGCCAGCGCGGCGAGCGGCTGCGCGGGTCGGCGAACTCGATCATGCCGGAGTCCGCGTGCTCATCCGCGCAGCTGCACCTCCAGGTGCCGCCCGAGGCGTTCGCCGCGCACTGGAACGCCGCGCAGTGCCTTGCCGGTGTTCAGGTCGCGATCGGGGCGAACTCGCCTTTCCTGCTGCGCAAGGCACTCTGGCACGAGACGCGGATCCCGCTGTTCCAGCAGGCGACGGACACGCGGCCGGAGGAGCTGAAGAACCAGGGCGTGCGGCCGCGGGTGTGGTTCGGGGAGCGGTGGATCACGTCCATCCTCGACCTGTTCGAGGAGAACGTGCGGTACTTCCCCGGCCTGCTCCCGGAGGTCGACGACGAGGACCCGTTCGAGGCGCTGGCCGCCGGGCAGGCCCCCCGGTTGGCCGAGCTGCGGCTGCACAACGGCACGATCTGGCGCTGGAACCGGCCGGTCTACGACGTCTTCGACGGGGTGCCGCACCTGCGCGTGGAGAACCGCGTGCTGCCGGCCGGTCCGACCGTCGTGGACCTCATCGCCAACGCGGCGTTCTTCTATGGAGCGCAGCGCGCGCTGGCGACGATCGAGCGTCCCGTGTGGACACAGATGTCGTTCCAGGCCGCGGAGGAGAACCTGTACGCCGGGGCCCGGCACGCGTTCGACGCGCAGCTGTACTGGCCGGGCATGGGCTGGGTGCCGCCGGACGAGCTGGTGCTGCGCCGGCTGCTGCCGATGGCCCACGAGGGCCTGCGCGCGTGCGGCGTGGCGGACTCGGTGCGGGAGCGCTACCTCGGGGTGATCGAGGAACGCTGCCTCACCCGGCGAACGGGTTCGGGGTGGCAACGCGAGACGGTGGCGAGGCTGGAGTCCGAGGGCCTGACCCGCGACGAGGCACTGGCCGCCATGCTGTCCCGCTACCGCGACCTGTCCGAGGCCAACGAGCCGGTCCACACCTGGCCGGACGAATAGACAAGACCCCCGCTCCGGCAGTGCCGCCTGCCTTGGTCGGAGCGGGGGTCTCGCTGTTCCCGAACTGACTGCCGCTCCCACCACGAAGCGACGAGTTAAGGTTAGCCTAACTTAATCTACGGATGCAAGCTCTGCCGTCACCGCTGGTCGGACGCGCCGTGTCCACGGCAGCCGCGTGCGCATCCGGATGCCGCCGCGACGCGCGAGGATCCACCCGCACACGGCCGTGCACACCGCCGCGATGAGCCCGCCGACGATGAACGGCGACCGCCCGCCGAACTCGGCAGCCAGCCAGCCGGTCATCGGGGCGCCGACCGGGTTGCCGCCGATGAACACCAGCATGTACAGCGCCATCACGCGGCCACGCATCTCCGGCGCGACCGACAGCTGGATCGTGCTGTTCGCCGTGTTCATGAACGTCATCATCGCCAGCCCGCACGGGATCAGCGCCAACCCGAAGGTCAGGTACGTCGGCATCACGCCCGCCAGGACCTCCAGCAACCCGAAGGAGAACCCGGCGACGACCAGCAGCGTCAGCCCCGGCCTGCGCCGCGTGCTGCGCCGCACGGCCAGGAGCGCGCCGCTGAAGCTGCCGACCGCGAGCAGCGTGGACAGCAACCCGTACCCGTCGGCCTCCCGGTGGAACACGTTCGCCGCCGCGATGGCCAGCGTGGTGAAGAACGTGAAGGCGAACGTGCTCACGCAGAACACCAGCACCAGCACGGCGACGATGTCCGGCCGGCCCTTCACGTAGCGCAGGCCCGCACGCAGCTGCCCCCGCCTGGACGCCGACACCGGCGAGCGGTACAGCTCCGCCGGGTTCATCCGGAACAGCCCGGTGATCACGGCCAGCGTCGAGGCGGCGTTGACCAGGAACACCCACCCGGTGCCCGTCCAGATGATCATCACACCGGCGATGGCCGGCCCGAGGATCCGGGCGAAGTTGAACGTCGACGAGTTCAGCGCGACCGCGTTGGCCAGGTGCTCACGCCCGACCATCTCCGCCACGAAGCTCTGCCGCACGGGCGGGTCGAACGCGGTGAACACGCCGAACACCAGGCACAGCAGGTACACCTGCCACAGCTCGACCAGACCGCTGACGTTGAGCAGCCCTAGCACCAGCGCGCAGATCGCCATGCCGATCTGCACCAGGATCAACAGCTTGCGCTTGTCCACCCGGTCGGCCAGCACGCCGGCCCACAGCGTCAGGAACAGCGTCGGCAGGAACTGCAGCGACGCGGCGATGCCGAGCGCGACGGGGTCCTTGCCGGAAAGCTCCAGGACCAGCCAGTCCTGGGCGATGCGTTGCATCCAGGTGCCGACGTTCGACACGACCTGCCCGGATGCGAAGAGCCGGTAGTTGCGTATCCGCAGCGCCCCGAGCATCCCCCGATGCTTGGTCGCGGGCTTCGAGTCCTCGGCCAGGCCGGCTCGAGAAGTAGCTGGATCGGTTGTCAGTTCGCGTTGCTCTTGGTTCTCCGTCACAAATCCTGTTGGCTCGCCATCCTGTCGATGATCTCCGCCGCACGGGAGAGCAGCTCGCGCTCCTCCCCGGTGAGTTCCGCGAGCCGCTTGTCCAGCCATGCCTCGCGCACGGAGATGTCCGCTCGGATGTGCGCGCTCCCCTCCTCGGTGATCTCGACGATGGCCTGTCGGCCGTCACTCGGATGTGGTCGACGGCTGACGTAGCCGAGCTCCTCGAGAGCAGCGATCACCCTGGTCATCGACGGGGGTTGGACAACCTCCTTGGCCGCGAGCTCACCTGGGGTGAGCGGGCCACACTTGTACAGGCAGAACAGTGCGGAAAGCTGGGTGAGCGTGATCGAGGAGCTGGTGCGTTGGGCCCGGAGCCTGCGGTTGAGTCGCACCACGGCCAGCCGTAACCGGCTGGTCAGGGAGCTCTCAGCGACTTCCTGCTCCACGTTCGACACATAGTTAGCATACCTCACGAGTTGAGCGGCGTCACTCAACTCAGGTACACGCCACACACTCAGGCGAGTGCGGCCCTGATCGGTCCGAGCGCGAAGTACACGACGAACGCGGCGGCGATCACCCACATCAGCGGGTGGATGCCGCGAGCCCTGCCGGTCGCCGAGCGCAGCAACACGTAGCTGACGAACCCGGCGCCGATCCCGTTGGCGATCGAGTAGGTGAAGGGCATCACCACGATCGTGAGGAAGGCCGGCAGCGCGATCGTGAAGTCGGTGAAGTCGATCTCCGTGACCTGCGCCATCATCAGTACGCCGACGATCACCAGCGCGGGCGCGGCGGCCTCGACCGGCACCGAGTTGTACAGCGGCGTGAAGAACATCGCGATGATGAACAGCAGCCCGGTCACGACGTTGGCGAGCCCGGTCCGCGCCCCCTCCGCGATGCCGGACGCGGACTCGACGAAGACGGTGTTGGAGCTGGACGACGCCGCACCGCCGGCGACCGCGCCGAGCCCGTCGACGAACAGCGCCCTGCCGGTGTTGGGCAACCTGCCCTCCGCGTCGAGCAGCCCGGCCTCCTTGCCGAGCCCGGTCATCGTGCCGATGGTGTCGAAGAAGTCGGTGAGGACGAGCGTGAAGACGAGCAGGACGGCGGTGAGGACCGGGACCTGCACCCAGGCGTCGAGGTTGACGTGGCCGAGCAGCCCGAGGTTCGGCGTGTCGACGACCTGGTCGGGCAGTGCCGGGTAGCCGAGGTTCCACCCCTTGGGGTTGGTGCCGTTCGACGGCCCGGCGTCCACGACGGCCTCGAGGATGATCGCGAACACCGTGGTGGCGATCACACCGATGAGGATCCCGCCCTTGACGCGCTTGGCGACGAGGATCCCGGTGACGATGAGCCCGACCACGAAGGTGAGCGTCGGCCAGGAGGCGATCGACCCGTTGATCCCGAGTCCGACGGGGACGGTCGTGTCCGCGGCGTCGGGCAGCCGCCGGACGAAGCCCGCGTCGACGAGCCCGATGAGCGTGATGAAGAGCCCGATCCCGACGGCGATGGCGGACTTGAGCGCCGGCGGCACCGCGTTGAACACGGCCGTCCGCACCCCGGTGAGGACCAGGATGAGCACGACGACCCCGTTGACCAGCACGAGCCCCATGGCGGCCGGCCAGGACATCTGCGGCGCGATGCTGACGGCCACGAAGGCGTTGATGCCGAGCCCCGTGGCCATGGCGAAGGGGTAGTTGGCGACGAGTCCGAACAGGATCGTCATGACGCCGGCGACCAGCGCCGTGACGGCGGCCACCTGGTCGGTGGGCAGCCAGCCGCCGAACTTGTCGGTGTGCGCCGGGTCGTCGGCGAAGCTGCCGATGATCAGCGGGTTGAGGACGACGATGTAGGCCATCGTCACGAAGGTGACCAGCCCGCCGCGCACCTCGCGGCTCACGGTGGATTCCCGCTCCGAGATCCGGAAGAACCGGTCTAGGGCAGCTGTCCTTGTCGCCATGGCCCGGTAGCCTCGCTCATGTGTCCGATCTAGGGAAACCCGACGCGCGAATCGAAACACAGAAGTCACCTCCTCCGCTCCCCGACCGGCTGCTTGCGCTGCCGCCGCTGGTCTACGCGGGAGAGGTGGCGTGGGTCGTGGCGGTGTGCGTGCTCGCCATCGGGCACTACGCGTTCGACGTGTTCCCGCCGATCTGGCTGTGGACGGCGATCGCGGGCACCGGGCTGGGCCTGCTCGGCTTCGTGGTCATGGCCTGGCAGCGGCGCGCGTCCCGCCGGGGCGCCCGCGGCGCGCAACGCAACCTGTGACCGGGCTGGCCGACGCCGCGAGCGTTGTCGCCCGAGTACGGCCAAGGCCGTTCGGGATCGCCCACCGCATGCTCGGCCCGGCGACCGGGGCCGAGGACGCGGTCAGCACGTCCGACGGCGGCGGACGCGTGCGTGCCGCCAGGTTCCCGCTACTCGGGCGGGACCACGTGGCCCGGTTCGTCACCGCCGCTTCTGGACCGAGCTCGCCCAGACTTGAGCGTCAGGACACGTAGTTCTCGGGGTCGTCCAGCAGTGCGGCCAGCAGGTGTCGGTCCGGCCAGTGGTCCGTTGTCCAGGCGAGGGCCCTGGCGAGGCCTTCCGTCGAGTCCTCGCAGTGGAGGACCTCCCCGTCGACCCACCACGGGACGTGGCGGCCGGCGACCGTCAGTCGCGTGTGGACGATGGGACCGCCCGGCGGCACCGGGAGGTCGGCCAGGTCGCAGGCCTCGACCACCGCGCCGAGATCGGCCCAGGAGACCGGCTCGCCCGTGCTCTCCGGCGCCGCCTGCCCGGCCTCGGACGCCAGGGGAATGTCCAGCAGTTCGGCCAGCGGCTCGGCGAGGTCGAAGTCGACGGCCACGTACCCGTCGGTGACCGGGGCCAGCCAGGGCGCGTCGAGCACGGCCGCGTTGTCCGTGACCTCGCCGTCGACCGTGCGCACCTCGGCCGGCGGATCGACGTACGCCGGGTCGACGACGTCGTCGCGGACGGCTTCCGCCAGTACCGTGTACGCCCGGAGCGTGACCCCGCGCGACACGGTCCGCGTCGGATCGGCCAGGCGGTCCAGCAGTTCCTCGGCGTCCTCGGTGGACTCCACGGCCAGCTCCGCGCGGACGCCCATCAGCGCCTGCAGCTCCGGCTCCAGGTCGGTCGGCGCCACGTCGTAGAGCCCGGCCAGTTCGTCGGCGTCCGGCAGGCGCCAGTGCGACGGCGGTTCGCCGGCCAGCAACGCGTGGTGCGCGATCCACCAGGCCGTGTAGCCGGTGCGCATGACCCGCCAGGTGTCTGGTTCGCTCGCCAGCAGCCGGATCGCGACCGGCCACGCGTCGTCGGCGATCAGGTCGAGGTCGCGGACGGCCTCGACCCGGACCGGCGGTTCCGGCTGGTCGTCCCACCAGTCGGCCTCGTCGGCGAGATCGTGGTCGGGTCCGGCCGGCGCCTCGTCGGTGACGATCGTGAAGCCGGTGAGCACGCCCACCGCGGCGAGGGTTTCCGCCGTCCACCGCTCGGCGATGTCGTCGGCGAGGACACCCAGCGGGGAGCTCTTGTCCAGCACGGCCAGGAACCGCGAGCCGGGCAGCGCCAGTTCGTCGGCGCGCCGCCAGTCGCCGTCGGCCGCGCGGAGGGCGAGCGCGCCGAGCCACGGCTCCTCCCCCGACCTGATGCCGGCCTCGGACACCAGCCGCAGCACGGTGTGCGCGAGTCCTTCGGTGTCCAGACCGGACTCCGCGTCCTCGACGCTGTGCTCGACCCGGGCGGCCATGGACGCCAGCAGGTCCGCCGGGCCGCCGCGTTTCGCGCCGAGCCGTTCGAGCAGCGGGTGCGCGGCGGCCGGGTGGACGACGTTCACACCGTCCATACTGGACAGGTCGAGGTCGGAGACGAGCACGCCGCGCGGCCCCGGGAACGTGCGGCCGTCGACGAGCGGCACCGGCAGGCCACCCAGGTCGTCCAGCGCAGTCGGGTCGTTGTCGACGATCTTGGCGAGCGCCACGTACAGGTCGTGCCACTCCTCCGGTGGCCGCGTGACGCCGGTGAGGTGGTCGACCACGTCCGACAACCGCAGCCGAACGACGTCCAGCGCGGCGAGTGCCGCGGCGTGCTCGACCAGGTCCGCCTTCACCAGCCCCGGCACATAGGGCGCGACGGACTCGGCCAGTTCCTCGCTGGGCACGGGAAGCAGCCGCGCCTCGGCCGGCGCCAGCGGGCGGCCGTCGAGCGCCGGGGCCAGCCAGCGGGCGGTGCGCAGCTCGGCGATCACCTCCTGCCGCAGCTTCTCATCCACTTCGGACAGTGGAAAACCCGGCAGCGGCACGGCTTTCGGCCGGGCGAGCGGGTCCAGCTGGTCGAGCAGCCGGGGATAGGCGCGGGCCGCGGCGGTGAGCACGTGGTCGGCAGCCGGTCCGGGCCGGACCCTCCGGCGCGACGGCTCGGTGGGCAGCGTGGCGATGAGCCTGGCAGGTAAGGAAAGCCGCTCGTCGGTGGGTGTCGGGGCGTGGAGGACGTCGGTGACCCGCGGCTGGGGCTCGCCGGACTCGTCGACCTCGAGCGTCCAGCAGATCGTCCACTGTGGTCTCGCCTCGGCACCCAGCGCGGGGTCGGGCGGCAGCTCGCCGCGGTCGCGGACCACGACCCAGCGCGTGGTGCCGGTGGGCCCGTGGATGGCGTTGCCCTCGCGCCACCAGACGCGGTCGCCGATCTCGATGCGGGCGAGCCCGTCGAGGGAGAGCAACACGTCGGCGGCCTCGCCGGCGAAGTCCTCGAGGAGCTTGGCGCCGTCGACCTCGTCGCGAAGCGGAAGCCGGACCTCGGTGGTGAACCCGTCCGGCGGCGCCTCGTCGGTGGGCCAGACGAGCCGGAGCACGGGCACCCGCCCGGCGGTACCGACCTCGGCCCGCGTACGGCCGGCGTCGAAGGCGACGCCACCGGCGGCGGAGACGATGCGGGGCGCGTCGGACACCGTGAGCACGGCGGCGAACCCGACCCCGAACCTGCCGACGCCCTGCTGCTTCGCGGACGCCCGCAGGGACGCCAGCGACTCGACCCCTTGGCGGGTAAGCGGTTCCCCGGTGTTGGCGACCCGCAACTCACCGTCCGAGAGGGACACCCGAAGCCGCCCGGCCGAACCGGCGGCGTCGGCGGCGTTCTGCGCGAGCTCGATCAGCAACCGGTCCCGGTACCCGCCGAGAACGAGATCCTCCTCGGCGTTCGCGTCCTCCCGAAGCCGCGTCGGCGAGGACAACCACGAGGCAAGCACCGACTCCCGCAGGGCGGCGGTGCCGAAGGGATCACTCATCCTCGGTGGGCCCGAAGGACCTGCGCTGCACCAGGTTGCGCGGCACCCGCATCGAGAGGTCTGGCATCCGCTTCGCCCCGGTCCCCCGCGGCTGGTCGATCTGCGGCCGAAGCGGACTCGGCGTCGACGGACCAACAGGCTCCTCGAGCGAAGGCGGCGCCTGCCGATACCGACGCACCGAGGACCTCTCCGCCGCGGCGGAAGGCTCGCCCTCGACCTCGCTCCCGGTGGGGGGCTCGGTCGCGGCGGGTGTCTCGATCGCGGCGGGAGGCTCGCTCCCGGGGGGTATCTCGGTCGCGGCGGGCGTCTCGATCGCGGCGAGAGGCTCGGTCTCCGTCACGGCGGGAGACTCGACGTCCGTCGCGATGAGAGGCTCGGTCTCCGTCACGGCGGAAGACTCGGCCTCGGGCGGCGTCTCGACCTCCGTCGCGGCGGGAGACCCGGTCGCGGCGGGTGCCTCGGTCGCGGCGAGAGGCTCGGTCTCGGACGGGGTTGCCGGCTCGATCGGGACCTCGGTGGCAGGCGGCACGTGGGTAGTCGCCACGACCAGGGGCGCGGGCTCGGCAGGCGCCTCAGCGGCCATGGTCTCGACACGCGCTTCGGACACCGGCTCGGCGGGCTCCTCGCCTTCGGCCAGCTCCTCGGGCGCCTCGATGGCAGGCGCCGACTCAACCGGCGCCTCACCTTCGGCCAGTGACTCTGCCGGGGCCTCGGTGGACCGGGCCAGCGACTCGGCGGATACCTCAGCCGCGACCGCCCGCTCGCCGGACGCCTCGACCCCAGGCGCCAACTCGGCAGGCGCCTCAGTCCCGGCCACCGACTCCGCTGGCAACCCAGCGGCTGGCGCCGACTCCGCAAGCGCTCCCGTCGCGGGCGCCGATTCCGCAAACGCTCCAGTCGCGGGCGCCGACTCCGCAGGGACCTCGATCCCAGCCTGCGATTCCCCGGGCGCCTCAACTCCGGTCAGCGAGTCCACCGGAGCCTCGGTCCCGGGCGCCGACTCCGCGGGCACCTCAGTCCCTGCCAGCGATTCTGCCGGCGCCTCGGTTCCCGCCAGCGACTCGGTAGCCGCCTCCGTCGTAGGCGCCGAATCCGCAGGCACCTCGGCCCCGGCCTGCGTCTCCGCCGGCGCCACTGCTCCAGCCAGCAAATCCACTGGCGCCTCAGCCGCCTCCGGATCGGCAGGCGCCTCGATCCCAGCCAGCGACTCGACGGCCGCCTTCGTCGCCGACTCCGGGTCGGCAGGCGCCTCAGCCCCAGCGAGCGAATCCACAGGCACCTCAGCCGCCTCCGACCCCGCAGGCACCTCAATCCCAGCCAGCGACTCGACGGCCGCCTTCGTCGCCGAC
>NZ_JBJMIE010000757.1:0-12130 GCF_045807065.1 Actinophytocola sp.
ACTTCCGGCACATCGCCTACGACGCGCCGTACCACCTGGCCAAGCTCCCGGCCAGCGCGCAGGCCGCCGTGCAGACCCTGACCGCCGACGCCACCGCCAACCGCGGCCCGTGGACGGCCGCCGTGATCGCGCCGACGTCCGCGCAGACCATCGGCGTCGCGGCCGAGTGGGGCATCTCGGTGAAGAACGCGGCCGGCAAGGCCGTGCCGAACGTGCCGGTCACGGTCAACGCCGTCGACGCCACTTTCCCCGACGCGCAGGGCAAAGCGGTGACCACGGGCACGGTCACCACCGGCGCGACCGAGCCGTTCGTCCTCAAGGTCACGCCGACCGGGACGTCCCCGAAGATCGACGTCACGCTCGCCAGCCCCGCCGAGGTGCCGGTCGTGCAGCAGGCCGTCCAGCTCGACACGCAGCGCATCGTGAGCACCGGCGGGGAGAAGCAGCTGGCCGCGAACAACCAGGTGACCGCGTCCCCGCCGCCGACGACCACCACGCCGCCGCAGGTGCCCAGCGCGATCCCGGCCGGCGGCTCGCCCAACGTGCCGGTCGCCCAGGCCGCGATGGAGAGCTCGCTGTCCGGCGGCGCGATCGCCGGCATCCTCGGCGTGCTCGTGCTGGCCGGGCTGGTGCTGTGGCAGCTGGTGCTGCGCAAGCGCGAGCGGGTGTGACCGTGGCGGGCCGGCACCGCAGACGCCACCGGGGGTTGCGGCGTGCCGCCGCGCCGGCCGCCGCTGCCGGCGCGGTCCTGCTCGCCGCGACGGTCGCGATGGCCGCCCCACCGTCGCCGGTCGCGGGCACGCCGTCCCCGGTCGCCCTCGAGTCGGGGAACCGGGCGCTGATCGGCGCCAAACCCACCCCGCGCGCCGCGCCCACCACCGAGGCGCCGCACCCCGCCGCACCCCCGGCGGCATCCCCGGCCGCCACTCCGGAGGCAAGGCCGGCCCAGCCCGACAACACTGTCCGGCTCGCCCGCGGCGGCACCGCCACGCTGGTGCCCATGGAGGTCGTCAACGGGGTGCTGCCGGTGCCCGAGGGCGTCCGGCAGGCCGCGTGGTGGGGCGCCGCGCTCGACGCGTCCACCGGCGCGACGGTGCTCGCCGGGCACGTGAACTGGCACGGCGCGACCGGACCGTTCGCCGAGCTGTGGCAGGCCGCCGTCGGCGACACGGTGACGGTCGTGGACAAGGACGGCCGGGTGTACCGCTTCCAGGTGCGGCAGCTGGTGACCGTCCACAAGGACCAGCTGCCGGGCCGCGCGCAGGAACTGTTCGGCCAGGACGGCGGGCACCGCCTGGCGCTCGTCACCTGCGGCGGCCGCTGGGTCGGCGGCCACGACGGCTACGAGGAGAACCGCGTGGTCATCGCCGAGCCCGTCTGACCCCGCGGCGCCGGCCGCGCACCGGCGCACGTCCTCCTCGCGAGGGAGGCGCCCTTCACCGCGGGGCCACGACGTCCAGGAGGCGGACCCGCTCGGCCGGCGTCCCGACCGGCATGACGATCAGGTCGGTCACGCCCGCGTCGCGGAACCGCTCGACCTCGCGGCGCACGGTGTCCTCGTCACCCGCGATCACGGTGTCCGCCGGGCCGGCGAGGCTGCCGCGGTCGAGCATGGCCCGATAGGCCGGCAGTTCCGCGGCCGCCCCGTACCGCGCGGCGACCGACGCCCGCATCCCGTCCGGGTCGCTGGTGACGGCCGCCATCACCAGGACCACCACCCGGCCGGTGCCGATGCGGGGGACCACGTAGTCGGCGACCGTGCCGGGACGCACCCACGTCACGATCGTGCCGTCGGCCAGGTCGCGGGCGATGCCGAGCATCCTCGGCCCCAGTGCGGCGACCAGCACCGGCGGCGGGGGCGCGGACACGGCCAGCCGGTGGTCGACCGTGAAGAACTCGCCGCTGTGGCGGACGTGCTCGCCACGCAGCAGCGGCCGCAGCACCTCCAGGTACTCGCGGGTGTGGCTGGCGGGCCTGGTGTACGGGATGCCCCACCAGCCGGTGATGACGAGCTCGTGCGACGGGCCGATGCCGAGGGTCAGCCGGCCGCCGGTGAGTGCCTGCACGGTCAGCGCCTCGGTCGCCAGCGCGACCGGGTGGCTCGGGTAGGTCGGGACGACCGCGGTGCCCAGCTCGCGCGGGCCCTCGGGCAGGGCGGTGAGCACGGTCAGCGGGTCCCAGCCACCGGGTTGCCAGTTGGTCCAGGCGCTGTCGAACCGGGGGTCCGCGGCGGACCGCAGCGCGGCGATGTCGCCGAGGGCGATGAGGTGGAGGCCGATACGCATGGTGCCGAGTCCACCGCGTCCGCCGCGGCCGAGCGAGGTCCAGTCGCCATGTGCGGTAATAAGGAATCGTGATCGAGCTGCGGGCACTCAGGTACTTCGTGACGGTCGCCGAGGAGCTGCACTTCGGGCGGGCGGCCGAACGGCTCGCCATCGCGCAGCCGGCGGTCAGCCAGCAGGTGGCGCGGCTGGAGCGCGAGCTGGGGGTCCGGCTGCTGGACCGCTCCCCGCGCACGGTGCGCCTGACCGAGGCCGGCCGCCGGGTGCTCGAGGCCGCGCACGACGCGCTCGCGGCGGTCGAACGGGTGCGCGACGCCGCCGGTCAGCTGACTGGACGGGTGCGCATCGGCACCGCGCCGGGGCTCACGACCCGGCTCGAACGCGGGATCGACGCGTTGCGCACCCACAACCCGGGGCTCGAGGTGGTGCTGGTCGACCTGCCGGTGCGGGAGCGGTTGGCGGCCGTGCGGCGCGGCGAGCTGGACCTGGCGCTCGTGCGCGGCGAGGTGTCGGCACGCGGGTTGCGGGCGTTGCCGGCGTGGTCGGAGCCGTTGCACGCGGTGGTGTCCACCGCTCACCCGGCCGGCCGGCGTGACACGGTGACACTCGACGAGCTGGCGGACACCGCGCTGCGCATGCCGCCCCGCCACTGCGACCGGCCGCTGTACGACGCGGTCCTGCGTGCGGTCGGGACGCGGCCGCGACTGGGCCGTCCCGCCGGCACGATCCAGGACACGCTGGTGGAGGTGGGCGCGGACCGGGACAGCTGGGCACTGCTCCCGGCCGACCTGATCGCCGGCCGGGAGACGACTCGAGTGCGGGCGATCCCCTTCGACCCGCCGGTCTCGGTGGTGGGCACCGTCGTCATCCCGGACGGCGGCGCCTCCCACCGCTGCGTGGAAGCACACGGTCGCCGCCTTCCGGGATCCGACTGCGTGTTCGTCCTAGCTCGCTACCCAGAAGGCGTAGTCCGCGGTGTACGGGACCGATGCCGTGGTGCCGTCCGTGCAGGTGGTGGTTGGGGCGACGCCGCCGGTGGTGTCGAGGCGCTGCACGTACGTGACGGCGGCGAGGGTGCCCGGGCCGCGGTTGCCGGTGGCCTTGAGCAGCAGCTGCGGGATCGCGTTGGGCACCGGGGAGTTGGCCGCCGCGGTGGCGGTCACCGAGCTGCCGTCGCGCACGTCCGTCCACACCGGGCCCTTGGTGTGGAGGACCTCGGCCACGCCGTGGTTGCGCAGGATGGCGTCCGGCTGAACGAAGACCCACGCCCCGGCGGTGCACTGGTAGGTCTGCACCCCGCGCGCCGGCATGAGGGCGATCCTCCTGTTGCCGTCGGGCACCTTGATCACGTCCGGGACGGGCTCCCGGTGCGCGGCCGACGCGACCGGCGCGGCCCCCACCGCACCGGCCGTACTGGCCGCTCCCCCGAGGCCGACCGCCACCATCGCGGTGACGGCCAGGCCAACCATGACTCGACTCATGTGTACGCACTCCAGATTCGGGTTCGTGCCGGCGGTCTTACCGGCACGCCCCACACACGCGTGGCCCGAGTGGGCGCGTTCACGCCGTTACTGTTCTGTGACTAGGCGCCGATTCCGGTCACCGCGCGGACCTCCAGCTCGTCGGACCGCGCCTCGTCGGCGCGGTCGCGGCTGAACAGCGTGCCCGCCAGGCCGAGCAGGAACGACAGCGGGATCGACACGATCCCGGGGTTGTTCAGCGGGAACAGGTGGAAGTCCACGCCCTTGACGATCGAGTTCGCGCCACCGGAGAACACCGGCGAGAACACGATCAACACCAGGCACGACGCCAGGCCGCCGTACATCGAGAACAACGAGCCGGTCGTGTTGAACCGCCGCCAGAACAACGTGTAGAGGATCGTCGGCAGGTTCGCGGACGCGGCGATGGCGAACGCGAGTGCCACCAGCGACGCCACGTTCTGCCCGATCGCCAGGATGCCGCCACCGATCGACAGCAACCCGATCACCACCGCGGTGATGCGCGCGACCCGCAGCTCGGCTCCCGGCGCCGGCCGGCCGTGCTTGAGCACGTTCGCGTACACGTCGTGCGCGAACGAGGCGGACGCCGTCAACGTCAGCCCCGCCACCACCGCGAGGATCGTCGTGAAGGCGACGGCCGCCACGACCGCCAGCAACACCGTCCCGCCGACCGAGAACGCCAGCAGCGGGACCGCCGAGTTCTCCTTGCCGGGCGCGGACATGATCGTCCGCGAGCCGACGACCGCGCTCGCGCCGTAGCCGATGACCAGCGTGCACAGGTAGAACAGGACCATCGTCCACGTCGCCGACAGCACCGACCGGCGGGCCTGCAGTGCGTCGGGCACCGTGTAGAACCGCATCAGCACGTGTGGCAGCGCGCTGGCCCCGAGCACCAGCGCGAGCGACAGCGACACGAAGTCCAGCTTGGTCGTGCCGTCCTTGCCGTACTGCGCGCCCGGCCGCAGTACCTCGTCGCCGAGGGCGTTGTTGTCGGCGGCGCGGTTCAGCAGCGCGGAGACGTCGAACCCGAACTTACCCAGCAGGAACACGGTCAGCAGCAGCACGCAGACCAGCAGCAGGCTCGCCTTGATGATCTGCACCCAGGTGGTGCCCTTCATCCCGCCGACCAGCACGTAGACGATCATGACCGCGCCGACGCCGGCGATGACCAGAGCTTGACCACCGGTGGATCGGACATCCAGGAGCAACGAGACCAGCACGCCAGCACCGGCCATCTGGGCCAGCAGGTAGAACGCCGAGATGACCAGCGTGGAGTTGGCGGCGGCCGCGCGGACGGGCCGCTGCCGCATCCGGAAGCTGACCACGTCCCCCATCGTGAACCGGCCGACGTTGCGGACCCGCTCGGCGAGCAGCAGCAGCGGAATGAGCCACGCGACGAGGAACCCGATCGAGTAGAGAAAGCCGTCGTAACCGTGCACGGCAATGGCACCGGCGATACCGAGGAATGACGCTGCGGAAAGGTAGTCGCCGGACAGTGCGATGCCGTTCTGCACACCGGTGAAGCCGCTGCCGGCCGCATAGTAGTCGGCGGTCGTGGTGTTCCGGCTGCTCGCCCGGTACACCACGAGAAGGGTCACCGCGACGATGGCGAGGAAGATGCCGACGTTGAGCACCGGCTCGCCGGTCATGATCCTTCCCCTCCGGCGAGGCGGCGCAGCTCGGCGACCTCCGGATCGACCTTTGTCCTGGTGAACCTGGCATACCACAACATGATCGCGACCGTGCTGGCGAACTGGGACAGGCCGAGCAACAACCCGACCGTCACACTGCCGAACGCCCGCCGGCCCATGAACTCGGGCGCATAGGCCGCGAGCAGCACATACGTCATGTACCAGGCGAAGAACGACACGCTCGCCGGCAGAATGAACCGGGTCAACCGGCGGCGGACCCGCACGAAAGCGGGATGCTGTCGAATGGCGGCGAAGTCGGGCTCGATGTCGTCGTCGACGGGGAACCCGGCGGAAAAACCGTTTACCAGCGGATCGAAGGCAACGTATTTCTCCGGCTCCGGCGGGCGGGTGAACGCCGACGCTCGAGTCATGGCGGTATTCCCTTCTCAGCGGAGCTTGCGAAAGCGTAACGACCGCGCGCACTTAGTCAAGTCCCCTTTAGGTCCGAAAGTTACGGCATACGGTAAGATCGAGAAAAGGAGTTGCCAAAATTGGTCTGGCAACGGAGAGTGCTCGGTTGGTGGCGTAAACGACGCTTGAACATTGCCGGGAAGCCTCCCTAAATTGACTGGGATTGTCGGGCCGGCCGGGCGTGCCCGAGCACTGAAAGCCGTGGGTGAGGTGCGATCTCGTGAGCTCGGTCGAGACGGGTGGTCTCCACACCGTCAGCCGTCGCGCGACCTGGTGGTCGGCGACGGTCCAGTGGCGCAACTGGCCGCTGCTGGTCAAGTTGGGCATGGTGCTCGTCGTGCCGGTCGTGGGCGCGCTGGTACTCGGCGTACTGCGGGTCAAGGCCGACGTCGAGCTGTCCAGCACCTACCGCGCCACCGAGCGCGTCGCGGTGCTGCGCACGCAGTTCGTCTCGGTGCTCGCCGCCGTCGAGCACGAGCGCGGCGAGGCCCTTCGCGCGGGCGGGCAGCTCGCCCCCGCGGCGAAGGCGACCGACCGGGCCGTGGCCGCCATGAAGGACGCCGTGCGGCGCGACCCGGACCTCGGCGACCCGACCTCCGGCTACGGCGCGCTCGTCCGTGCGCTCGACACGCTGCCCGCGGCCCGCCGCCAGGTGACCTCCGGCGCGGACGGGATGATCGTGCTCAGCGCGTACAACGCCGTGACCAACCCGGTGCTGGAGTACGACCGGTCCCTGGTCGGCCGCTTCCCCGACGAGGACCTGGCCGGCGCCTCGCTCGCGCTGGCCGAGCTGCAGGGCATGAGCGAGCAGGTCGCGCTGCAGCAGGCGATCGGCAGCCTGGCGCTGCGCGACCACGCGCTGCCGGACCTGGCGCGCCAGCTGCTGGTCGAGGCGGACGTCCGGTTGGACGACAAGCTCGACGACTTCCGGTCGCAGGCGCCGCCCGACCTGACGAACCGCTACGAGATGGCCGTCCAGGGCGACAACGCGATCGCCTACCAGCGGCTCGTGGACGCGCTGCGCACCACGGACCCGGCGGCGCTGCCGTTCAACCAGGAGCAGTGGGACCGGCAGTCGAACGCCACGGTCGAGCTGATGAAGGACCTGACCAGGCACGCGGCGACCAGCCTGCGGTCGGACTCCGGCTCGCTGGCGGAGAGCATCAGCAACCGCGCCGGCCTGGAGTCGGTGCTGCTGCTGGCGATGGTGCTGCTGGCGGCTGGCATCGGCGGCGGCGTCGGCCGGTACCTGCTGCGCTCGGTCGGCCAGCTGCGGCGGACCGCGCTGGACGTGGCCCACAAGCAGCTGCCGGCCGCGGTGGCGAGCATCCGCAGGGGCGAGCACGTCGTCCTCGAACCGGTGCCGCTGACCACGACCGAGGAGTTCGGCCAGCTGGCCCGCGCGTTCGACGCGGTGAACGACCAGGCCGTGCGGTCGGCCGAGGAGGAGGCGAGCCTGCGCGGCAAGCTCGCGAACATCTTCACCAACCTGTCCCGGCGCAGCCAGGGGCTCGTGGAGCGGCAGCTGCGCCTCATGGAGCAGCTTGAGCAGCGGACGGACGACCCGGAGCAGCTGGAGAACCTGTTCAAGATCGACCACCTGGCCACCCGGATGCGGCGCAACAACGAGAACCTGATGGTGCTGTCGGGTACGGGCCTGCTGCGCCGGTTCGCGGAGCCGATGCCGCTGCCGGACGTGCTGCGCGCGGCGATCTCCGAGGTCGAGCACTACCAGCGGGCCGTGGTGCGGTCCGTGCCGGACGTGCGGATCGCCGGTTACGCGGCCGGCGACCTGATCCGGTCCATCTCCGAGCTGATCGAGAACGCGACGGCGTTCTCCCCGCCGGACGCCCAGGTCATGATCAGCGGCCGGCTGCTGCAGGACGGCTCGGTCGTGATCGACATCGTCGACCGGGGTGTCAGCATGGGCGAGAAGGAGCTCGCCGAGGCCAACGAGAAGATCGCCGGTGGCGGCGGCGGTGTCGACGTGCCGATCTCGCGGCAGATGGGCCTGTTCGTGGTCGGCCGGCTCACCGCCCGGCACGGGATCCACGTGCGGCTGGTTCCCCGGTCCGAGGGCGGGTTGTGCGCGTCGGTCCTGGTGCCGTCGGGGTTGGTGAACATCGCGGACCCGGGCCAGACGGCCGTGCTCGGGATGCCGCTGGTCGAGCCCGGCCCGGCGATGAACGGGGTGGCCGCGGCCGTTCCCACCGAACCGCCACCGGCCGAACGGACCGGCGAGCCGTGGCTGACGCCCGCCGCCGGGACGACGCCGGTCGAGGGGTCGGGGGCCGGGCGGTCGATGGCGGCGAGCTGGCTGGCGGCGGCGAAGAAGGCCGAATCGGGGGCTGACGGCGAGCCGGGCGGACCTGAGGAACGGGCGGCGACCGGCAACTGGCTCGAGACGGCCCGTGGCGGCGCGCAGGTGCCGGCGCACGCTCCCGCGCCGGACGAGCGAGCGACGGCGGCCGGCTGGCGGGCAGCGGCGCGGCGGGCCGCCGCCGATGAACCGACTCCGCCGGCTGACTCTGACGGCACGGCGGAGCCAGAGGTAAATGGGGCGGCCGGGCGTGGTGAGTGGGCGCTGGGCGCGGCCGAGGCGACCGGCGGTGGCGCCGAGCCGGCGACCACCACGTTCCCCGCGGTCGCTGCCGCCACGCCGGTGCTCGACGGGGACGACGCGCCCACCCAGGTCGGGCTGCCCGCCGTGCGCCGCGCGGAGCCGGCTTCCCTGCCGTACGAGCCGTTCGAGCCCGACGAGGTGGCCAGGCAGCTGGAGTCGGCGGGGATCGCCGTCACGTTGCCGGTGCTGCCGGACGCCGACACACCGGCGTCGATCCTGTTCGCGGACAACACCGTGGGCGACGACGGCGGCGAGGCCATCGTCGGGGACGGTCGGGAGCCGGGGTTCTCGTGGTTGCGGACACGGTCGGGGGCGCGACCGGCCGCGGCGCCGTCGGCCCCGGAGAAGCCGGTCGTGACGGCCGGACCGGCCGGATTGCCCAAACGGGTGCCGAAGGCGCAACTGCGGGGCGCGGCGGCGGGGAAGCCGCCCGCCATGCCCCGGAACGCCGAGAGGGCACGTGGGTTTATGAGCGGCCTCCAGGCGGGCATACGCCAGAGTGAGGACCGCAAAGGGGGGACCGGATCATGACGGGTGCGCAGATAGGGCAGTTCGGCTGGCTGGTGAACAACTTCGCGGACAACGTGCCGGGGGTCGCGCACGCGGTCGTCGTCTCGGTGGACGGGTTGTTGCTGACCGCGTCCAGTCAGCTGCCGATCGACCGCGCGGAGCAGATGGCCGCGATCGCGGCCGGGCTGGTGAGCCTGAACGCCGGCGCGGCGAAGCTGCTCGGCGCGGACGAGGTCGTGCGTGCGGTGGTGGAGATGGACCTCGGCTCACTGCTGTTGACCTCGATCAGGGACGGCTCGTGCCTAGTGGTGCTGGCCGTCCGCGACTGCGACATCGCGCAGGTGGCGTACGAGATGAACGTCCTGGTCGACCAGGTCGGGCAGATCCTCACCCCGCAGCTGCGCGCCGCGCTCGCCGCGGGCTGAGGCGTGCGGTGAGCCCCGACGACGAAGCTGAGTCCACCTTCGCGGACGTGTTCAACGGGCTCATGGGCGGCGGCCCGGCCAGCAGGCGAGCCGGTCGGCAGGCCCGGGAGCCGGCACGGCCCGCGGAGGTGCCGCTGTTCGAGGAGGCACCCCAGGAGGAGAACGCCGCGAGCGTGCGCGCCTACGCGTGGACCGGCGGGCGCGCCAGGCCGAGCGCGCAGCTGGAGATCGAGACGCTCGTCTCGACCACCGGGCGCGCCGAGGAGCTGATGCACACCATGCGCAGCGAGCACCAGTCCGTCGCCCGGCTGTGCCGCCAGACCAGATCGGTCGCGGAGATCGGCGCGCTGCTGTCACTGCCACTCGGCGTGGTCCGCGTGCTCCTCGACGACATGGCCGGGCTCGGCCTGGTGACCGTCCACACCACCCGCCCCACCGGCGACGGCCAGCCGGACCTGGACCTCCTGCGCCGCGTGCTGCGCGGCCTCAGCAACCTCCGCACCTGACGACCGGCCCCGACGAGGCCTGAAGAGCCGTCAGGCGCGGCCCTTTCCCTTGCCACCGCCCGAACCTCCGGCCTCGCCGCCACCGGGGCCACCGCCACTCGCCCAGGGACCGCCGCCGGGGCCGCGGTTGCCGCCGACAGGCCGGCGGCCGTCAAGCTGGTCGAGAATCCACCGCTGCCGAGCCAGGTCGGGCCGAGGACCGGTGCGGGCGGCCTCCCTGGCGAGGAGCAGCTCGGCGGCGTCCGCCCTGGGCGTGCCAGGCCACGTTGCCGCACTCGGCGACCAGCTCGGACGGCGTGCCTGCGGGACTACCGGCGACGTGTCCGGCTCCCACTCCCAGACCGTCGCGACCGCGCCGTCGCGGACCTCCTCGGGGTCGTACGCGTGGACCGTGTCGCCCGCGGGCCTCAGCGGCGTGCCGAGGTGGTGCCGGGGACCGCCGGCGCCGGACCGGCGCGGGTGCTCGGTCGTGCCGGCCGGCGAGTACGCGTAGCTCTCCCGCCGGCCCCGGCCCCGCACGGCCAGGACCCGGCCGGCCAGGTCGTACTCCGAGCGGACCGTGCGGCCGTTGACGGACTCCGCGACGACCCGGCCCAGCGGGTCGTAGGCGAACAGCACCTCGGCGTCGGCGTTGCGGGCCGAGGTGAGCCGACCGGCGGCGTCGTAGGTGAACTCGGCGGTGTTGAGGGCGGAGCCGTTCCGCGCGCGGCGGCGCACGACCCGGCCCAGCTCGTCGCGGTCGAACGCGACGGTCTCGCCGGCGCCGTCGCCGCGCAGCACGAGCTGGCCGGCGGCGTCGTAGCCGTAGCGCGTGGTGCGGCCGTCGTAGTCGGTCTCGCTGACGAGGTTGCCGGCCGGGTCGTAGGTGTAGCGCCAGACCAGGTCCTGCTCGTTGGTCACCGACACCAGCCGCAGCTCGGTGTCGTACACGTAGGACACCCGACCGGCCGGGCCGGTCTCGGCGGCGAGCAGGTCGAAGTGCGCGTACTCGGCGGTGGTGGTCGCGCCGCGCGGGTCGGTGGTCCGGTCGCCGGTTCCGTCGGCGTGCCGGCGCCAGACCGCGCCGTCCGGGTCGGTCCGCGCATGCAGGTCGCCGGCGGCGCCCCAGGTCATCGCGGTCACGCCGCCGAGCGGGTCGGTGATCGTCCTCGGGTGGCCGAGGTCGTCGTAGGCGTAGCGGGTGACGGCGCCGACCGGGTCGGTGATCGCCACGGGCAGGCCGGCCGCGTTGGACTCGACCGTCGTGACGCCGCCGAGCGGGTCGGTCACGGTGGTGACGTTGCCGGCCGCGTCGTAGGTGCAGGTGGTGACCGCGCCGGTCGGGTCCACCGTGCGGACGAGCTTGCCCTGCCGGCTGTACTCGCGGCGCCACACCGCGCCGTCCGGGCCGGTCGTGGCGACCGGCCGGTTCCGCTCGTCGTACTCGTGGACGGCCCTGCCGCCGTCGGGCCGGATGACGGCGGTGACCAGCCCGGCCGTGTTGCGCGCGTAACGCGTGGTGCGGCCCAGCGGGTCGGTGCGGGCGCGGACGCGGCCCCACTCGTCGCGCTCGTAGCGCGTGGTGTTGCCGAGCGGGTCGGTCCGGGCGGACAGGCGCAGGTGGTCGTCGAAGTGGTAGCGGGTGGCGTGGCCGAGTGAGTTGGTGACGGTGGTGGTTCCCTCGGCGTAGGCCAGTGCCGAGTTCAGGTAGCCGTCGGCGCCCTCGGTGCGCACACAGCGGCCCGCGGCGTCGTAGCGGTACCAGCGGCCGCTCCGGTCCTCCCGGCGCACGATCCGGCCGTCGTCGTCGTAGGTGAAGCGGGTCGTCTCGTGCCCGCCGGTGACCTCGACGAGGCGGCGCCCCTCGTAGCGGTACCGCACGAGTTCGGTGCCGCGCAGGCTGATCGCGGTGACCAGGCCGTCCTCGGCGTGCACGTCCAGCCGGTAGCCGCCCGAGTGCTCGATGGCCGTCGGGGTGCCGTCGGCGGCGCGGTGGAAGTCGACGCGGTTGCCGTCACCGTCCACCACGGACGTCAGGTCGGTGTCGAAGTGCAGCACGCGGTCGGTGGTGGGGTCGAGGACGTCGTAGCCGGTTTCGGCCCTGCGCAGCGCGAAGCGGGCGCCGGTGGCGGGGAGGACCTCCTCGTCGGCGAGCGGGACCGGGTAGGTCAGGAGGGTGCCGTCGGCGAGGACCAGGTGCAGGC
>NZ_JBJMIE010000758.1:0-16201 GCF_045807065.1 Actinophytocola sp.
GCTGTCGCCTACATAGGCGATGGGATCTTGCATGAGTGATCATTCGCGCCGCTGGCGGTGGCGCTCCCGCCGAGGGCAAGTGTGCTGCGCCGCGCAGGCCGGCCGGCGCGAGCGGAGCGGTAGCCGGCCGTGCCGCGATGAATGCAGGCCACGTTGCCATCGCGACGGGCCAACCGCGCCGCCGCCGGCGGCGCGCCTTGATACCCAAGAGCGAAATTCTGCAGCGGCCGATTGGCTACACAGCTATCGCGAAGCAGTGGTACGTCTTAGCTTGAAGTCGCGCCGAAGCTCTTCGTGGTTAGTTCTTACGAGTAAGGGGCGCCGTGCACACGTGGCCCGCCGCTTGCTGCAAGCGGTTCAGGTCAGATAAAGGAGCTTGGTAAATGCAGCAGCAATTTGATGCAGATGAAGTCGCGTCAGGTCTAGCCGCAGATCAAGTCGCCTACCTGGGTACCGGTAGCTTTGGCGAGACCTGGATGGTCAAGACTGAAGACGGTAACCGCGCCATCAAGATCATATATAGGCCCGGCTACCAGGTTGAAAGGCTTGATAGAGAGGTCGCGAGTCTGCGACGTGTCGATCATGCGAATGTCGTCAGATTCTACAAAGTGTTCCTCGTGGCGATCGGCAGCGGACAATATGCGGCCATGGAGTTCGAATACATCGACGGCGATTCGCTTACTCGTGCGATGAGTAATGCCGCGATCTCCGCCGTTGATCTCAATGGTCTCGCGCGCGGGCTCCTTAACGGATTAGCGGCGCTTCACGGCGTCGATCTCATTCATCGAGATCTTAAACCGGAGAATATTACCCTCAGGGGCAACCGGTTCGACTCTCCCGTAATCCTCGATTTGGGATTAGCGAAGTTGCTAGACATTGAGTCAATTACGCGTTATCCGGCACTCATTGGCAGTCTCCTATATATGTCACCAGAACAACTTCGGGGGGAACGCGCGCTAAAGGCTAGCGATCTATGGGCCGTGGGAACGATGTTGTATGAAGCCGCCACTGGTTACCATCCGTTCTTCGGTGATGGTGAGCGGCTCACCATCGATGACGCGCTGACGCGTCTCCAGCGGCCTATCGCGATGCCCGAGAAGCTCCCTTCAGGCATTGCTGACGTCATCAAGAGGTGCTTGTCGCAGCAGGCGTACAAGCGAGGAACTGTTGTGAGACTAATTGGCCTACTGAATCAACAAGGGTGATGGTTATGGATGGCTTCAGTGATGAGCTAGAGTTTCTCGTCGACTCTACTAACGTAGACAACGTCGGTGACGCAAGTGAAATCGACTATGATCTTGACGAACTCGACGACATTGAAGACGACGATCGCGACGTAGTGGAGTATGAGTTCTCGAACTCGAATGGGCAGGACATTACTGGCGCTGCTCTCAGTCGAGACAAGCCGTTGCTCTTGGTGCATCGCAGCCATCAGCATGCATCAATCCTGCCCCAAGTGTTGAATGACGCTGCTGATCGGCACTCCGATGAATTGACGTTGGGCGCTGTTGTATCAATGCCGAGGATGTCCCCTAAATCGATCAAATCATTCTTTAATATTATTCCAAGTGATGACGTTCCGATTCGTATTGCGGATCCGGAGTGCTTCGCTAGGATGGACTCTTTTGGTGAAGAATTAAAGAAGCAGCGCGATAAAGAGTTCGTCGGACCATCAACCTCGAAATATTGGACATATTTCACCGAAGAGTTGCCTGCGGGATTCACTCAGGAATGGATAGGTGCAGTCCTGGATGCTCAGCGCGATTGTGGTGCGACCGTCTTGCTCAGTCCGGGCCTCTGGGTAGATCCTGCCTCTCCTGCAAAAAGCCTCGCTGCGATGAGGCAGCATGCAGTTTGGTCGCGCGAAAGAGTCTTGAGTGGCGAACATCTCGCAGTCAATGTCACGCTGCCATCGTCATGGCTCGCGAATGATGTGCTTCGTGAACAACTATTGAATGAAATAGTCGATATGAGTGATCCAGTATTCTACATGCGCTTCCGTTGGCCTTTGTTGGCGCAACCTTATGGTCATCTGATCGACTCGTCGATACTTGAAGGTTATATGGAACTCTCTGCAACGTGCCGAGACAACGACATCAAGCTGATTCTTCCCAACACCGGACTTACCGGCTGGCTTGCTTTAGCGTGGGGTGCTCACGGGTTCTCCACTGGAATGGGCTCAGGTGAGCGAGCTTTCGCGGACATCCGGCTGATAAAAATCAAGGCGACTGGACCGCGGCCAGCTCCCACTCAACGGATGTTCTCGTCTCCTCTCCTGCACATAGTGGAAAAGCCCATTCTCGATAGCCTCGACAGACTGCCGAATGCACAGCGCTGCTCGTGCAAATTCTGCATCGCTATGCGACGGGGTGGCGACGGCTTCGATAAGCCTCTCGCGGGCGCACATTACCTACGCCGTGTTGCCGACCTCACGGCTCAAATTTCTTCGGCGGAACGAGGTAGAGGTGTCGCGGCGAGAGAGATTGTTACTAATGCTTGCGTTTATAAGGATGAGTCCAACAAGAGGGTACCTCTCGCAAACCACAACAATCCCCGCCACTTGCCTCTTTGGCGGGCGCTACTTTGACCGAATCTGCAGGTCTACGGCCATCAAGGCGTCCTGATATCTAGTCCCCAAAGCGCTGATATTGTGCGCCCGAATACATGTGATACGCGACCAGAATTTGATCCTGAGGCAGCGAGCGATGCTATTCTTTCTGCAATAACGGCGCGATTGGCGCTTCGTGGTCGGCGGATTGCGGCGGGTAGGAGGCGAGTGACGCGGGCGACAGTTGGATCGATCGGTGTTTCGCTCGTGGCTTCCACACTAAGCAAACCCACGCCGGCATGTTCGAAGGCCGGGCGCCATGTCATTGTCTTCGGCAATCGTGTTGCATCAATGGCAACGAAGGTTGCATCGGCGAACTGGTGATGCGATGTTGCCTGAGAAAGGGCTCTTCTCCAGTCTGCTCTCTTTGCTTCGACAGCCACTATTTTGTGCACCGGTGATTGATATTCGGAAATAAGGTGCCACCCGTTTGCGGTTGATTCGATCCAACCTGAAGTTTGGAGCACTGGTAACACTCTAGTGCGGAGATGATCCACGCTGACCCGAATTGTTTCTGCTACTTCGGTGGTCGTCTTGAATCTGATTAAAGGAGTCTTCGACAAGGCTCCTAGTGCTTGTAGTACTAGGAGCCCTACAAGCTCAGTTACAGGCCGCTGTTCGCGGTCTTGGCGATGCTTCATCGCTACCGGATCTAGCTCGGCGAAGACTATGTCTACGACTCCACGAAGTGCCTGAACTTCAAAAAATGGCGCAAGAGTCCGCCGTCCAGCGAACTTTCGCTGCTGAGCGACTATTGAGCTGAGCATGTCAGCTTCGCGCTGAAAAGACACGGGTCTGTCCGTGCAGGCCTGCGTCATTTCTCGTGCCTTCCCTTTCAACGACAACTCTCGTATCATACGGCTGCTCTCATTCTTCGCAACCACCTCCCTTTCGCGGCGATGTGATGTTCGAGTGAGACGCTGTCCCTCGGTGGCCCTCTGCCGCGTTTGGAAGTGGAGAACGCCGTCGTCAGCTCAGGCGATGAGAACGGGTGACGCAGCGACTGCGAGTAACTCATAGACACCACTCTGCGACTGCATCGGCGTAGCTGTGGGAGAACTTGGGTGTCGGTAGGGTTCGCGGCATGAGCGAGCTAGTGGCGTGGGCTCAGGGACAAGCGGCGACGATGTTGAAGGCGCAACTACCTCGCCGCTGGGTCCACGTTATGGGGGTCGCTGATCGCGCTCGGGTCGCTGCTCCCTTGCTCGCTGAGAGTGACGGAGAACTACTCGTCGCGGCGGCAGTCCTGCACGACGTGGGCTACTCACCTCACCTGGTCAGGACGGGGTTTCATCCTCTTGATGGAGCTCGTGCTCTGCGTGACGTGACGTCCGTCACGAGACTTGTAGCGTTGGTGGCCCACCATTCCTGTGCCTATCGCGAAGCCGAGTTGCGTGGACTCACTGGTGAGCTGACGGAGTGGGTCGACGAAGAGACGCCGCTTAGGGATGCGCTTTGGTGGGCTGATATGACCACCTCGCCTGACGGAGTGCCTGTGGCATTCGATGAGCGGATCGAGGAGATCAAAGGCCGGTATGGGCCGCAGGATGTGGTGACGTTCTCCATTCAGCAAGCTGAGCCAGAGTTGCGAGGGGCTGTCGAGCGAACTGAGACGCGGTTGCGGTCCGCAGGGATCTCCTACGAGTAGTACGGCTGGGGGCGGTTCTTCAAGCCGTGTTGGATGCGTAGGCGGATGGTTGGGTGGATGTTCAGGTCGTCGAGGTCGGCCGGGGCTACCCACAGGGCTTCTTTGGACTCGTCGCTCGTGCGTAGGTCGCCGCCGGTGGGGGTGGCGCGGAAGCAGATGGAAAACTCCTGGCGGACCTCGCCGTCCGTGAATTCGATGACGTGGGCTGGGTCGCTGTAGATGCCGATTAGGCCGGTGACGTTGACCGCTATGCCCGTTTCTTCCATGACCTCGCGTTGCACTGTCTGTGTCAGTGTCTCGCCCAGTTCGAGTGCGCCGCCGGGGATGGCGTACAGGTCGTTGTCGGTGCGGCGGATGAGTAGTAGCCGGCCTTGCTCGTCCTGGATGAACGCGGTTACTGCTACGACGATGCTGTTGGCTGCTGGAGCGTCTGAGCTGCGGTAATGGTCGATGCGGGCCATATCTTCCTGCCTACCACTTTGGAGGCTTGGCTGCGTTCCAGACGGCTTCGAAGCTCTCCGAGTACGTCTCGAACAGATCGCCTCCGGCCAGTCTGCGGAGGTGGAGTAGCGGGGCGTGGGCGCCCATGAAGCCGTAGACGTGGGTGTTGACGAGCATGTCGTCGTCGAAGCGGTAGATCGAGTTGTAGAGGGTGGTGCCGTGGCTGCGGACGGTCACGTTGGGGACCTCGGCCAGTGGTTTGTAGAACGCCATCGCGTTGCGGACCTTCGCCGCGAGGGTGCCCTTGCCTATGCCTTCCTCGTCGCTGCGGCGGGCTACTGCTCGGCTGGCTGGGTCGCCGACCAGGAGGCGGACCTTCACGCCGTCCTCGGCCTTGGCGCGGAGCTTCCTGACCAGCGTCGGGTTGTCGGTGAGGAACATGCCCGCGTAGTTCAGCATCTCGATGTGCTGCTCGGCCCCTTCGAGGAGGCGTTCCCACAGGTCGTTCGGCACCGAATGGCGGTGGGGGTAGACCTTGACCACCTCGGACTCCGCGATCTCAGCCTTGCGCTCCGGCGCGATGGCGTCCGGCCACAGGTAGTTCTCGGTCTCTCGGACCATGGCTGCGATCGTGCGGCGGTGTCGGGGGTAGGGCAGCCGGCCCTTGGTGATCCAGCGCTCGACCGTTTTGGGGTCGACCTTGGTCGCCAGAGCGATCTGGTCCAGACCCAGACCGTTGCGTAGCATCGCGTCGCGGAGGCGTTCGTTCGTCATTCTGGTCGGTTTTCCCAGGTGAGTTGACGACTAGGGACGTCTTCACGGTAGCAGGGACGTCCTTAGATGTCCTGCTGTGCGGTGTGCCCGTCCTCCTTTGTGGACGACATTGGGTAGTGCCCGGAACACGCCGGGCTCTATCCAGGAGGCAGACATGCCACTCATCCCGACCCGGTTCCCGGTCGACTTCGGTGAGGTCTTCCCGTTCGGGGCGTTCGTGCTCGGGGTCGAACCGTCGATGGCGTTCTCGGCGGACCCGTCCCTGCCCAAGCAGCAGGAGCGGGACAAGGAGACCGGTCAGCTCGTGTGGACGGTTCGTGCGCTGGACGCGAACGAGGAGGCCGCCAAGTTCGGGGCGGAGTTCAAGGTCAAGGTCGCGGCCGACCACCAGCCGGTGCCACCCGCCAAGATCGCCGGGTTCCCATTCGCGCCGGTTGAGTTCGACGGGCTGACCATCACTCCGTACGCGAACAACAAGGGGCGCATCGCGCACAGCTTCCGCGCTTCGGGGCTGCGGGCGCCTGCGGCCGGGCGGGGCAAGCCCTCGGTCGACAAGTCAGCGGCGTGAGCGCGAAGGGAGCCGAGGTGCGCGATGTCGTGCAGGTCCACATCACTGCTGACCTGCCGATCCGTTCACGGACGCTGAGTTACGCGGACCGTGTGGAGATCCGGTTGGGCAAGGCGTTCCCGGTCGCGCTGATCGTGGACGGCCCCGCCCTCGCGCAACTTGGGGACGCGATCGCCGCAGGGAAGGCCGAGTTGGAACAAGCCGAGAAGAAGGGGGAGGGCTGAGCTATGGGGTTCAACGTCACGTGCACGCCGGGCAGGGACGCTGCCGCAGCCTTCATGCGGGTTACCGAGCACCTGCCCGCGCTGGTGATGTACCTCGACCCGGTCAACCTCGCTATCCAGCTGCCGCCGTTCCCCGGCGGAGAGTTGCTGCTGGCGAAGTTCTGCCGGGAGCTGGCGCGGGAAGCCGCGAAGCTGGCGGCCGAGATCGACCCGGACAACGAGCCGGTGCCGGGCGGGCCTCGTCATCGGTTGGATGAGGGGTCAGTCGGCTGGTTGGGCGGTGAGCCGCGGTGAGGCGCGGGCTTTCGGTGATGCCGACGACGCTGGCTGAGGCGCACGAGGTGCTGTGGCGTCGGCGGCCGGCGCGGGATGCCGGTTTGGTGGAGTTGGCGGCGTATCACCGGCACTGTGCCGAGGTGTACGCGCAGACGGCCAAGGTCGACCTGCGGCACCAGCACGAGGCAACACAGTGCGCGGGGCTGGAGATGCGCAAGGCCCGGGACATCGAGCACCAGCTCAATCCTGAGGGGGATGACGAGTGAAGGCGCTGGTTCCGGACGAGCTGGTCGGTGACGCCATCACCCGGGCAGTCGGCGGAGAGTTGCGGCTCACGCGAGAGGCGCGCGGGATATCGCGGCTTCAGTTGGTGTCGCGACTGCCGTCGGGAATAGGTGAGCGGACCCTCCTGTCCTACGAGCACGGCACGCGGCAGCTCACGGTGCTGAGGCTGGCCGAACTGAGTTGGGCGCTGGGTGTCGACGCGCCGACGATCTTCTCGCGTGGGCTGCAGCGTGCGCGGCTCCTGGTGGAGAACCTGACGCTGGTGGTTGACCTGCGTGCCTTGCTCAACGATGAGCGGGTGACGTTCCGGCCGCTTGCGCAGTGGGCGCGCAACCTTCTCAACGACTATCCGGACGGGATTGTCGAGGTTGAGCCGGCGGTCGTGCAGCATCTGGCCTCGTTCATCGGTTGCACCCGCAGTGAGTTGGCCAATCACCTCGCGCATTTCACGCCGGACTCCGGCATCGAGAAGCAGGAGAACAAGGCGACGTCCTGAGCGGAGACGTTAGTTCGTAAGTAGACACACGAGTGCACGCGGGTCGTGTGGCGATGACACGCGCCCTTGTTGTGCTGCAACAAACCCGTAGACGCAGAAGCGGAAACCTGGCTACCAACCTTGTCCGCTTCTGCGCTGCTCACCCCGGAAGGTAAGCAATGACAAGGCTAGAACCTCGTCGTGGGCTGGCGCTAGGTGGGGTCACCCGTATGCGCTGCGCCAAGTGCAAGCGATTCGCTCGGCTGCTGTCCGGCGAAACCTTGTGCGGCCGCTGTGCCGGCATGCACCCGCTCGACTTCGGGTCGGGTGAGCGGTGATGGCAAGGGAATCTCGTTGGGTTGACCCTGCGCCGTTGGAAGTGTCGCGGCCGCGGTTGCCGTGGTGGACGATGCTGCCTGGCTGGGTCAAGCTCGTGCTCTCGCCATTGGCGGCGCTGATCCTGTTGTGTTGGACCAGCTATCAGCTCGGTCGCGTGGTCTACCGATACCCGCTCTCGCTGACGCTGTTGGTCTCCGGGTGGTGGTCGTACTCCGGTCTCGGGCCGTGGTGGTTCTGTTTGCTCCTGGCCGTGCTGCTCGGTGGGCTGGGTCTGTGGTGGTGGCGTCGCCGCGACTCCTTCGAACGGTTTGCCCTGCCGCGCATCCGCACCGAGTTGCGGCGGCTGTTCGTCTACGCCTTTGACTGGCGATCCGTCATGCGGCTTTCTGAGTTGACCAAGGACAAGCGTGGTCGGGAGTACCGCCCGAAGCTCGGCCGGATCCGTGCCGAGGGTTGGCGGGACCTGGTGCGCGTGAAGATGATCAAAGGCCAAGCGCCGGAGCAATGGGAGCTGCGCGCCTCCGGCCTGGCGCACTCGTTCAACGCCGAATCGTGCCGGGTGCGGGTGGTCAAGCCTGGTCGACTGGAACTCGACTTCATCCACGCCGACCCCCTCGCCTGCGTAATCCCTGTGCCGGACCTCGCCGAGGACCCAAGCGCTCTGGATCTCCGGCGCGTGATGATCGGCCGAACCGAGACCGGCAAGCCGCTACGTCTACAGCTGCTCGGTACCCACGTGCTTACGGTCGGCGTCTCGGGCGCGGGTAAGGGCTCGCTGCTGTGGTCAGTCGTCTGGGCGCTCGCTCCGGCAGTCAAGGCCGGGCAGGTGAAGCTCTACGGGATCGACCCGAAGGGCGGGATGGAGCTGGGTCAGGCCCCGGAGGTGTTCGAACAGGTCGTCTACGACAACGGGTCCCGCGCGGTGACGTTGCTGGAATGGTTGGCGCAGGAAGTAAAGCGACGCGCGGAGTCCTACCGGGGTCGACGTCGGATGTGGACACCGGAGTGCGGTGACCCGTTCATTCTGCTCGTGGTCGACGAGCTGGCCGACCTGATCGCCTACCAGACCGACAAGAATCTCCGCGACCGTGCGACACGTGCCGTGCAGGCGATCACCTCACAGGGTCGGGCGCCGGGCGTGTGTGTGCTGGGGCTGTTGCAGGACCCGCGCAAGGAGATCATCGCGTTCCGGCATCTGTTCTCGACGCGGATCGCCATGCGGCTCGACGAGCCGGCACAGGTCGACATGGTGCTCGGCGACGGTGTCCGCAAGCGTGGCGCTGCTGCTCACGAGATCTCCGAGAGCACACCCGGCGTGGCGTGGGTGAAAGAGGACGGCAAGCGCGAGCCGGTTCGGGCGCGGGTCTTCCACGTGACCGATGACCACCTGGCGCAACTCGTGGCTTACCTCACCGGGCGGTCGGCCCTGCCTGCGTCGGCGGAGGTCGTCGAGTTCCCCGCCGGCAACCGCGAGCGTGGGGGTGCGGCGTGAACGACTCCACGACCACGATTCGGCTGCTCGGTGCGATCCAGTATCACCTGAGTACCTTCCGACTGCCGGCGCGGATCGCGACCGTGACGGTGGGCCGTGATGCGCTCAACGGCGAACAGGTCATCGTGCACCTGCGGCCGGTTCAGCTGGCTGAGCTTGCTGCCGCGCTGCTGGACTGGGCCGACACGCTGACTGGGATCACGGTGACCGCGTGGCGACCACAACATGGCAGGACGGTGCACCTGAACCTCACCGGCCAACTGCCCGACGCCACGAGCGCGACGGTCTTCGGCGGAATCGACTACACCGAAGCATTGTTCGGTGACCTCCAGCCAGAGGGACGGCAAGGCGTCGCCCTGTCCATCCTGCGCGCGTGGGCGGCCGGCGAAACGACGGTGGCGGCATGAGCGGCCAGACACGTGCCGAGCGGATGCGGACCCCACTCGCCATCGACGTGATCACCGCGACTGCTGAGCAGCACGGGGTGTGTGTTCGACCGTTCACGATGGAGGTTGGTGACCTCGACACGGGGGAGCTGCGGCATGTCGCGGTGCCGTGTGGGTCGACTGTGGAGTCGGTGTGTGGGCCGTGTGCTCGGAAGGCTCGGGCGTTGCGGATCGTGCAGTGTCGTGAGGGGTGGCACCTGGATGAGGAGCCAGACTTCACGCCGGATGCGCCGAGTGAGGATCACAAGGCACTGCTGACGCTGCGGGCGGATCTCGTTGCTGCGTATCGGGATTCGCACGGTGCGGATGCGGATGATCTGCGGGATGAGATTCAGTCGGTGGATGAGGAGCTGCGGGCGCTCGGGATGCGGGGGCGGTTGCCTGCGCCCGATGTTCCGGCCAAGGTCACGCCCAAGCGGTCGACGAAGCGGCGGCAGGATGCTCCTGAGCTTCCTCGTCGGCGGGTGGAGAAGCGGACGCTCGGGCGGGAGTTCGCGGGGCGGTTTCGGCCGTCGATGTTCGTCACGCTCACCTGTGACAGTTACGGGCGCGTTCGGGATGACGGGACGCCGGTCGACGAGTCGACTTATGACTACCGGCGGGCTGCTCGGGATGCTGTCCACTTCGCGTCTCTTGTAGACCGGTGGTGGCAGAACCTCCGGCGTTGCGTCGGCTGGGATGTGCAGTACTTCGCGACGGTGGAGCCGCAGAAGCGGGTTGCTCCGCATCTGCATGCCGCAGTCCGCGGTTCGATTCCGCATGAGGTGCTGCGGGCGGTCACGGCGGCTACGTATCACCAGGTGTGGTGGCCGGCGCATGACGAGCTGGTCTACGGCGGTGGGCGGCTGCCTGTGTGGGATGGGGATCAGTTCGTCGACCCGGACAGTCGGGAGCCGCTGACGTCGTGGGCTGAGGCGCTCGAGGCGGTGGAGGAGCCGGCGCACGTGTCGACGTTCGGGCGGCAGGTGCATTCCAAGGGCATCCTCGGCGGCTCGGAGGAGTCGGGGCGGCACATCGGCTACCTGACGAAGTACCTCACGAAGTCGCTCGGCGAGATCGTTGAGGCCGATTCCGACCGGCAGCGGCGGCACCACGACCGGTTGCACGCGGAACTGCAGGTCACGCCCTGTTCGCCGCGTTGTGCGGTGTGGCTGCTCTATGGCGTCCAACCGCTCGGAGTGAGCAGTAAGACATCGCCCGGTCACTGTAAGTCTCGGGCGCACCGTCGGACGACGCTCGGGCTTCCTGGTCGGCGGGTGCTCGTCTCGCGGAAGTGGTCGGGCAAGACGCTCGCCGACCATCGCGCTGACCGCCGGGCCTTTGTGCTCCAGGCGCTCGCCGAGGTTGGGATCGAGAAGCCGGTCGAGGAGCCTCGGCGGCTTGTCTGGAACAAGGTGCAGCCCGGTGACCCGCATGTTCCGCCTCGGGCGCATCTGCTCCTGCACGCCATCGCTGAGCGAATCCGATGGCGCGCTGAGTACGACAAGGCGTTACTCGCGGCCGGCGAACTTTCGGCAACTCAAGCGGCGGCGTAGGCGTAGAGGGGGAGCGAGATGAAGAAGTACTACACGGTGGAAGAGGCGGCTGAGTACCTCGGGACCGGGGTCCGGTTCGTGCGCCGGCTGATCGCTGAGCGGCGGATTCCGTTCCACAAGGTCGGCAAGTTCGTGCGGCTCAAGCTCGACGACCTGGAGGCCTTCGCCGATGCGGGGCGTGTCGAGGTGTTCGACCGGGGAGCGGTGCGGCGGCATGTGCGGAGGGCGTCATGACGGCGCGGCGTCGGTTCGGAAGAGTTCGGCAACTTCCTTCTGGGCGGTGGCAGGCTCGTTATCCGGGGCCGGATGGGGTGCTGCGGAGCGCGCCGGAGACCTTCGCGAGGAAGACGGACGCTGAGCGGTGGTTGTCGGCGGCGGAGACGGACCTCGGGCGGGGTGACTGGGCTGATCCTGAGGCCGGGATGGTTCCGCTCGGTGAGTACGTGGCGCAGTGGATCGAGGAGCGGCCTGGCCTGGCCATTCGGACTGTCGAGCTGTACGAGGGGCTGCTGCGGAACCACATCGGGCCGCACATCGGTCACGTGATGCTGGGCGAGATGTCCACCGCCCGGGTTCGGACCTGGCGCAAGGGGCTTCTGGATGCTGGCGTCGGGGCAGTGACGGTGACCAAGGCCTATCGGCTGCTCAAGGCCGTCATGAATACGGCTCACCTGGAAGACGGGCTGATCAAGTCGAACCCGTGCGTGATCAAGGGTGCCAGCGTCGAGAAGAGCCCTGAGCGGCCTATCGCCACGATCAAGCAGGCGTTCAAGGCGGCTGACGCGATCCTGCCGCGCTACCGGCTGATGGTGTTGCTCGCCACATTCGCCTCTCTGCGATTCGCGGAGATGGTGGGGCTCCAGCGGCAGGACCTCGACCTGGTGAACGGGGTCGTGCACGTCCGCAGGCAGTCGATCCAAACCAACAAGCAGCAGATCATCGAGACCGACCCGAAGTCCGCGGCCGGTAAGCGGCGGGTCATCGTGCCGCCGTTCATGGTCGCTGAGATGGAGGCGCATCTGGACCGGTTCGTGAGGCCAGCGAAGTCAGCGTGGGTGTTCCTTGGGCCGAAGGGAGCGCGACCAACCAGGAACAATTTCCACATCATCTGGGCCCGGGCTCGGGAAGCGGCTGGCATCCCGGACCTGCACCTTCACGACCTCCGGCACACCGGTAACACCCTCGCGGCCGAGACCGGGGCGACCTTGCGCGAGCTGATGGACCGGATGGGCCACGGCTCGACCCGGGCGGCGCTCGTCTACCTCCACGCGCGAGAGGAGCGAGGGAAGGACATCGCCGCAGGTATGGACGCCATGGTCAAGAAGGCACGGAAGAAGGCCAAGAAGAAGGACGGCAAGGGCAAGGCAGCGGAGGCCGGCGAGAAGAGGCGCAAGGACCCCAAGGCGAAGGAGGGGCACGCGAACACGGAAGGGGCACGCGAGGGGCACGCGACGACGGACGGGGGTCCGGGGGCGAAGCCCGCCGGGCGGGGCGTGGGGGTTGCACCCCCACAAGAAATGGCGAGTGAGCTGGGCGAGCGCCCTCCGCGAGCACAGATAGCCCACGAACGAGCGGGTGACGGGAATCGAACCCGCATGACCAGCTTGGAAGGCTGGGGCTCTGCCATTGAGCTACACCCGCGTGCGCCGCAAGTGTGCCGGCGCGCGGACAGCCTAGCGCGCCGCGCTACGCTGTTGCAGGTGTCCCTCCGCGAGGGACGGCGGGCTGTGGCGCAGTTTGGTAGCGCATTCGCTTTGGGAGCGAAGGGTCGCAGGTTCAAATCCTGTCAGCCCGACTTGACCGCGGGCGACCTGCGGATCGTGTATGACCTGCAGGTCGGCCCCGCCCGCTGCGAGATCGCGCGTGTTCCATAGACTCGCGAGAGCCCCACACCATCGCTACCCAGGAGACTACGTTGAAGAGCACCGTCGAGCACCTGAGCCCGACGCGGGTCCGGATCAACGTCGAGGTGCCGTTCGACGAGCTCAAGCCGAACTTCGACCGCGCGTACAAGAAGATCGCCTCGCAGGTCCGTATCCCCGGCTTCCGGCCCGGTAAGGCGCCGGCTCGGGTGATCGAGTCGCGCATCGGGCGCGCGCCGATCCTCGACGAGGTCGTCAACGAGGCCATTCCCGCGAAGTACATGGAGGCCGTCACCCAGGGTGAGGTTCGGACTCTGGGGCAGCCGAACATCGAGGTCACGAAGCTGGAGGACGGCGACCACATCGCGTTCACGGCTGAGGTCGACATCCGGCCGGAGATCACTGTGCCGGCATTCGGGGAGCTGTCCGTCACCGTCGACGACCTGCAGGTCACCGACGAGGAGGTGGACGAGCAGCTGAACGAGCTGCGGGCCCGCTTCGGCACACTGACCGGCGTCGAGCGCCCCGCGGAGACCGGCGACTTCGTCTCCATCGACCTGTCGGCCACGGTGGACGGCGAGGAGGTCGAAGAGGCCAAGACCTCCGGTCTGTCCTACGAGGTCGGCTCCGGCGAGATGATCGAGGGCATCGACGAGGCCATCACCGGGCTGTCCGCCGGCGAGGAGCGGCTCTTCACCACCAAGCTGGTCGCCGGTGAGCACGCCGGCAAGGACGCCCAGGTCACCGTCAAGGTCAACTCCGTCAAGGTGCGCGAGCTGCCCGAGCCGGACGACGAGTTCGCGCAGCTGGCGTCCGAGTTCGACACCATCGACGAGCTCAAGAGCGACCTGCGGGAACGCCTGGGCCGCGTCAAGAAGATGCAGCAGGGCGTCCAGGCCCGGGACAAGGTGCTCGACGCCCTCCTCGAGATCACCGAGGTGCCACTGCCCGAAAAGGTCGTCGAGTCCGAGGTGGAGGTCCGCAAGCACGACGCGGTCCACACCTTCGACCACGACGAGGCGCGTTTCGAGGAGTTCCTCACGTCCCAGGGCAAGACTCTGGAGGAGTTCAACAACGACGTGCAGGAAGAGGCCGAGAAGGCCGTCAAGACGCAGCTGATCCTGGACTCGATCGCCGACGCCGAGAACGTCAACGTCAACGACAACGAGCTGACCGAGCGCATCATCTACCAGGCGCAGCGGTTCGGCGTCAGCCCGGACGAGTACGTGCAGCGCGCGCAGCAGTCCGGCCAGCTCGGCGCCATCTTCGCGGACGTGCGCCGGGGCAAGGCGCTGGCCTCGGTCGTGCGCCTGGCCACCGTCACCGACGAGAGCGGCAACGCGGTCGACCTGGAGGAGCTGTTCGGACCGCGCGAGGCGGAGGAGACGGCTGACGCGCCGGTCGAGGACGCGGAGACCACGTGACGCTCTGAGCGAACTCGGGCGGTGTCGGGCATTCGATGCCGCCCGCCTTCGTTAATGTCGGACATGAGACCAGTTCAACCTCGCAACCAGAGCGGAGAAGGCAGGCAGACGTGACGCAACCACGGCAGACGCCCGACATGCGGTCGGGCACCGCAGGGCTCACCCTGAACGACTCGGTGTACGAGCGGCTGCTCCGGGAGCGCATCGTGTTCCTCGGTTCCGAGGTCGACGACGACATCGCCAACCGGATCACGGCGCAGCTGCTGCTGCTGGCTGCGGAGGACCCGGAGAAGGACATCACCTTCTACATCAACTCGCCGGGTGGGTCCGTGTCGGCGGGCATGGCGATCTACGACACGATGCAGCTGATCGAGCCGGAGGTGTCGACGTGGGCCATGGGCATGGCCGCGTCGATGGGACAGTTCCTCCTCACCGCGGGCGCTCCGGGCAAGCGGTACGCCCTGCCGCACGCGCGGATCATGATGCACCAGCCGTCCGGCGGCATCGGCGGCACCGCCTCCGACATCGCGATCCGGGCCGAGGTGCTCGCGAAGTGGAAGACCGAGATCGCCAGCATCACGGCTGAGCGCTCCGGTAAGACCATCGAGCGCATCACCACCGACCAGGACCGGGACCGCTGGTTCACGGCGGCGGAGGCGGCGGAGTACGGCCTCATCGACGAGGTCTTCAGCCACGCCTCCCCGGCGCGCCACAACGGGAACGGTCACTGACCGGGGCACCAACTTCCAGGAGCTTGAACAATGAGTGACCGCTACAGCCCGCAGGCACGGTATGTGCTGCCGTCGTTCGTCGAGCGCACGAGCTATGGGGTGAAGGAGTCCAACCCCTACAACAAGCTGTTCGAGGAGCGGATCATCTTCGTCGGCGTGCAGATCGACGACGCGTCCGCGAACGACGTGATGGCCCAGCTGCTCTACCTCGAGTCCGTTGACCCGGACCGGGACATCGTCATGTACATCAACTCGCCGGGTGGCTCGTTCACGTCGATGATGGCGATCTACGACACCATGCAGTTCGCCCGGCCCGACGTGCAGACCTACTGCCTCGGCCAGGCGGCGTCGGCGGCCGCCGTGCTGCTCGCCGCCGGCACACCGGGCAAGCGGTACGCGCTGCCCAACGCTCGAATGCTGATCCACCAGCCCTCCATGGAAGGCGCCTACGGTCAGGTGTCCGACCTGCAGATCCAGGCGAACGAGATCCAGCGGGTGCGCCGGTCGATGGAGGAGACGCTGGCCAGGCACACCAAGCGCTCGGTCGAGCAGATCCACCTCGACATCGAGCGGGACCGAATCCTGACGGCCGACGAGGCGAGTGAGTACGGCATCGTGGACGAGGTGCTGTCGTACCGGAAGCTGTCGTCAACTCGGCCCTGACCAGGGCCTCGGATGGCTCCGGACCGTACGGTCCGGAGCCACCTGATCAGCCGAATCCGATAACTCGGCGGCGAGGTTCTCCCCCTGAGTGGGGGTTGGCAGGTACCGTCGAAGGCAACAGGCACGACCGGGCCTGGAGTGGCGTGGGCGATACTAGTCACTCGGGGTCCGTCAGAGGCCAAAGATCCAGGTGTGCACCCCGATGCACGCCGGAGGGGACAGAGGTCAGCGGTCATGGCGCGTATCGGCGACGGCGGAGACCTGCTGAAGTGCTCTTTCTGCGGGAAGAGCCAGAAGCAGGTGAAGAAACTCATCGCTGGACCTGGCGTGTACATCTGCGACGAGTGCATCGACCTCTGCAACGAGATCATCGAGGAGGAGCTGGCCGAGGCCGGCGACGTCAAGCTCGA
>NZ_JBJMIE010000759.1:0-12094 GCF_045807065.1 Actinophytocola sp.
CGGGGTGAACGAGAACATCGCGATCCTGCTGCTGGCCGCGAAGTTCGGCGTGCCGGTGTGCCCGCACGCCGGCGGCGTCGGCCTGTGCGAGCTGGTCCGGCACCTCTCGATGTTCGACTACGTCGCCGTCTCCGGCAGCCAGGACGACCGCGCCATCGAGTGGGTGGATCAGCTGCACGAGCACTTCACCGATCCCGCTGTCGTCCGTACCGGGCGCTACCTCGCCCCCACGGCCCCGGGCTTCTCCGCGCGGATCAACGACGAGGCGCTCGCGCGGTACGCCTTCCCGGACGGTCCAGAATGGAGGGACGCCAAGTGAGTGAGTTCGCTGGACTGACCGCCGTCGTCACCGGTGGCGCGTCGGGCATCGGCGCGGCCGCGGCGGCGATCCTGGCCGACCGCGGCGCGCAGGTGGCGGTGCTCGACCTGAACGTCGAGGGCGTGAAGAACGGCTTCCGGTGCGACGTCTCGAACGACGACGAGGTACGGGCCGCCATCGAGGGAGTCGCCGCGCAGTTCGGCGGGATCGACGTCCTGGTCAACAACGCCGGCATCGGCGCGGCCGGCGACGTGACCGCCAACGACGACACCGAGTGGCACCGCGTGCTCGACGTGAACGTGCTCGGCATGGTCCGGACCACCCGCGCCGCCCTGCCGCACCTGCGCCGGTCGACCGGGGCGGCCGTGGTCAACACCTGCTCCATCGCCGCCTGGGCCGGCCTGCCGAACCGGGCGCTGTACTCGGCGAGCAAGGGCGCGGTCCTCGCGCTCACGCTCGCCATGGCCACCGACCACCTCGACGACGGCGTCAGGATCAACTGCGTGTGCCCGGGCACCGCCGACACCCCGTGGGTCGGCCGGCTGCTCGACGCCGCCGACGACCCGGAGGCCGAACGCGCGGCGCTGCGGGCCCGTCAACCCATGGGCCGGCTCGTGACCGCCGACGAGGTCGCGCACGCGATCGCGTACCTGGCGAGTCCGCTGTCCGGATCGACCACCGGGACCGCGCTCGCGGTCGACGGTGGGATGTACGGCCTGCGCCCACGGCCGCGGGCCTGACGAGACTCCTTCTCCCACAGAGCATCAAGGAGGATGCGATGCGCAGGACCATCGGCGTGGTGGCGGCGGTCACCGCGTTAGCCCTCGCGACCGGCGCTTGCGGGTCCACGAAGGACACCGCGGGTGGCGGCGGTGGCGGGAGCGGCAAGGTCGGCGCGACCGTGCCGCTGTTGACCTCGCCGTTCTGGCAGGCGTACAACAACTACGTGCCGACGATGGCGAAGGAGGCCGGGCTCGACGTCCTGCCGACCGTCAACGCGGACAACAACACCCAGAAGCAGATCACCGACATCAACAACCTGCTCAACCAGGGCGTCAAGGGGTTGGTGGTGACCCCGATCGACTCCGCCGCGATCGTCGCGGGGCTCAACCAGGCCGAGCGCAAGGGCGTGCCGGTCGTGTCGGTCGACGTCCGCCCGGAGTCCGGCAAGGTCGCGATGGTCGTGCGGGCCGACAACAAGGCCTACGGCACCAAGGCGTGCGACGTCATCGGCGAGAAGGTCAAGCAGGGCAAGGTCATCCAGATCCAGGGCGACCTCGCGTCGATCAACGGCCGGGACCGGTCCGAGGCGTTCAGCGGCTGCATGAAGTCCAAGTACCCGCAGATCCAGGTGCTGGAGATCCCCGCGGAGTGGAAGGCGGAGAAGGCCGCGTCCGGCCTGGAGAGCCTGCTGACCGCGAACCCGGACGTCAAGGGCATCTACATGCAGGCCGGCGGCGTCTACCTCGCCCCGACGCTGCAGGCGTTGGAGCGCAAGAACCTCAAGTTCCCGGTCGGCGACCCGAAGCACATCGTGCTGGTGTCCAACGACGGGATCCCGCAGGAGCTGGACGCGATCCGCAAGGGCGAGCTGGACGCGACGGTGTCGCAGCCGGCCGACGACTACGCCAAGTACGGCCTGTACTGGCTGAAGAAGGCGATGGCGGGGGAGAAGTTCAAGAAGGGGCCGACCGACCACGACAGCAACGTCGTCGAGGCGTCGCCGGGCATCCTGGAGGACCAGCTGCCGGCGCCGATCGTCACCAAGGACAACGTGGACGACAAGGCGTTGTGGGGCAACACGCTGTGAGCGGAGCTTGCGGAGCGAACCCTGGGTGCCCAGGAGGGCACCTGACCTGCGGCTGGGTGCACGAGTGGGACTTTCGTGCTGGTCCGGGGAGCAGGATGGGCGGTTCGCTCGTTGCCATGTGGACAGCGTCGGGCGGGGCGGGCGAGGGGGCTTCGTGAGCGGCGCGTCTGTGGTCGAGACCGTCGGGAGCGGCGCGTCTGTGGTCGAGGCCGTCGGGGTCGGCAAGCGCTACGGGCCGACCGTGGCGCTCGCCGACGTCAGCCTCACCGTCGCCGCCGGCGAGTCGCACGCGCTCGTCGGCCGCAACGGGGCGGGCAAGTCGACACTCGTGTCCATCCTCACCGGCCTGTCCAAACCCGACAGTGGAACGGTGACCTTCGGCGGCGCGCCCGTGCCCGCGCTCGGTGACCGGGAGGCCTGGCGCACCAGGGTGGCCTGCGTCTACCAGCACTCGACGGTCATCCCGCACCTGACGGTCGCGGAGAACCTGTTCATCAACCGGCAGCCGACCCGGCGCGGCGTGATCTCCTGGTCGCGGCTGCGCGGGGAGTCCCGCGAGCTGCTCGACTCGTGGCGGGTCGGGGTCGACGTGGACCTGCCGGCCGGCGAGCTGTCGGTGGAGGACCGCCAGCTCGTGGAGATCGCGCGGGCCCTGTCCTACGGCGCCCGGTTCATCGTGCTCGACGAGCCGACCGCGCAGCTGGACTCGGACGCGATCACGCGGCTGTTCGCGCGGATGCGTGAGCTGCAGGACGCGGGCGTCACGTTCCTGTTCATCTCCCACCACCTGCAGGAGGTGTACGAGGTCTGCCAGGCGGTGACGGTGCTGCGGGACGCGCGGCACGTGCTCACCGCCCCGGTCTCCGAGGTCTCCCGCCCCCAGCTGATCGGCGCGATGACCGGGGAGAGCGAAGGCCTGACGGTCGTGGACGCGGCCTCGCGCGACCGCGTCGCCGCGGACGCCGACGACGTGCTGACGGTTGCGGGCATGTCGGGCGACGGCTTCACGGACATCTCGTTCCGCCTGCGGCGGGGCGAGGTCCTGGGCATAGCGGGCTCGAACGCGAGCGGCAAGCACCAGGTCGCGGAGACGATCTACGGCCTGCGCACCCCGACGGCCGGCGCCGTCCTGGTCGCCGGCCGCCCACTGCCACGCGGCGACGTGAAGGCGGCTCTGCGCGCCGGCATCGGTTGCGTGCCACGGGACCGGCACCACCAGGGCCTGGTGCTGGGCATGTCGATCGCCGACAACGCGGCCATGTCCGTGCTGGACCGCATGGGTTCGGCCGGCCTGGTCGCCCCGGGCGCACGTGCCGCGGTCGCGACGAAGGCGATCGCGGACTACGACATCGTCGCGTCCGGCCCGGAGCAGCCGACGGACGCGCTGTCCGGCGGCAACCAGCAGAAGGTGGTGCTGGCACGGGCGTTGGCGAGCGACCCGTCGGTGCTGGTGCTGATCAACCCGACCGCCGGCGTGGACGTGAAGTCCAAGGAGGCGCTGCTCAGCCAGGTCGAGCGCGTACGCGCGGAGGGCAAGGCGGTCCTGATCGTCAGCGACGAGCTGGACGACCTGCGCCCGTGCGACCGGGTACTGGTGCTACGCGCGGGCACGCTGGTCGCGGAGCACGAGGCCGGCTGGTCGGTCGGCGACCTCGTGGCGGACATAGAGGGAGTCACATCGGATGACTGACGTCCTGCCGGGGGAGGCCACGACGAAGACTCCGGCCACGGCCAAGAAGGCCTCCCGCGTGCCGCGGCTTCGGGAGCTGGCACTCGTCCCGGCGCTGGTGGTGCTGCTGATCATCGGCGCGGTGGTCAACGACAGCTTCCTGACCACCGGCAACATCATCAGCATCCTCGGCGCCTCCGCGGCGCTGGCGCTGGTGGTCCTGGGCGAGTCGCTCGTGTTGATCTCCGGCAAGTTCGACCTGTCGCTCGAGTCCACCGTGGGCATCGCGCCGGCGGTGGGGGCCCTGCTGGTGATCCCGTCCGGGTTCGGCAGCGAATGGCCCGCCGCGGCCGGGATCGCCGTCATCCTGGTGGTCGGGGCGGTGGTCGGCGCGTTCAACGGCTTCCTCATCGTGAAGCTCAAGCTCAACGCCTTCATCGTCACGCTGGCGATGCTGATCATCCTCCGAGGGCTGCTCGTCGGCGCGACCGAGGGCAGGACGCTGTTCGACATGCCGGACCCGTTCTTCACGCTCGCCACCTCGACGTTCGTCGGGCTGCCGATCTCCGTGTGGCTCGCGCTGGTCCTGTACGGCGTCGTCGGGTTCGTGTTGCGCTACCACCGGACCGGCCGCGCGCTGTACGCGATCGGCGGCAACCGCGAGGCGGCCCGCGCGGCCGGCATCAACGTCGACCGCGTGTCGTGGCTCGTGTTCGTCGTCGCGGGGGTGCTCGCCGCGATCGGCGGGTTGGTGCTGACCGGGTACGTCGGCGCGATCAACGCCAGCCAGGGTGACGGGATGATCTTCCAGGTGTTCGCGGCGGCGGTCATCGGCGGCATCTCGCTCGACGGCGGGCGCGGCACGATGTTCGGCGCGCTCACCGGCGTGCTGCTGCTCGCCGTGGTGGAGAACCTGCTGACGCTCGCTCAGGTGCCGTCGTTCTGGACCCAGGCCGTGTTCGGCGCGATCATCCTGGTCTCGCTGATGATCGCCCGGTTCACCGGCGGAAAACCGCAGGTCTAGGCGTCGTCATGCGGAGCGGTGCCAAGGGTGTTGCGCAGCCACTGCTCGACGCCGGCCACGTGCACGGTCGCCCACGAGCGGGCCAGCTCCGGCTCGCGGCTCACGATGGCGTCGTAGATCGCCCGGTGCTGCTCGCGGGTCTTCGCGACCGCGCCCTCCTGGGTGAGGCCGCGCCAGATCCGCGCGCGGGTTGTCGGACCGGAGAGGCTGTCGATCAGCGAGCACAGCACCGGGTTGCCGCTGCCGAGCGCGATCCGGCGGTGGAACTCCAGGTCGTTGGCGACGAGCGCCTCGACGGTCGGCGACTCCTCCAGCCCCTCGAGGAGCTTCTCGAGCGAGGCGATGTCCTCCTCGCTCATCCGGCTCGCGGCCATGGCGGTCGCGGCGGGCTCCAGGATCCGCCGCACCTGGAGGAAGTCGAGCACGGTGTCGTCGCGGTGGAAGTCGACCACGAACGTCATGGCGTCGAGCAGGAGCTTCGGCTCCAGGCTGGTGACGTAGGTGCCGTCACCCTGCCGCACGTCCAGCACGCGGATCAGGCACAGCGCCTTGACCGCCTCCCGCAGGGAGCTGCGCGACAGGCCGAGGCGCTGGGCGAGGTCGGCCTCCTTGGGGAGCCGGTCACCGGGCGCGAGCTCACCCGAGATGATCATGCCCTTGATCTTGTCGATCGCTTCGTCGGTGACCGGCATGTACTGGACCCTTCAAACCTCGGATGTTTGTCTTCCTAGAGTGCCACGAAAGGTGAACGGATGCGTGTAGCACTGCACACCCGCCTCAAGCCGGGCCGCGAGGCGGAGTACGAACAGGTGCACGCGGTCATCCCTCGTGATCTGGAGATCGCGTTGCGTGATGCGGGCGTAACGTCCTGGGCCATCTTTCGCGACGGGCTCGACCTGTTCCACGTGCTGGAGGTCGAGGACTACCGGGCCATGCGTGCCGCGCTGCGCGACCACCCGGCGAACATCCCGTGGCAGGAGCGCATGTCCCGGCTGCTCGACGTGGAGGACGACTACTCGGGCAACGACGATGGTCTCAAGCTGGTGTGGGAGCTGTCGTGAGCGGAGCGAACGATCGAGCACGGGTACGGCTGGGGCTGGGGTGTGCGCAGCTGGGCAACCTGTACCGGGCGATGAGTGACGAAAGCGCTTACGCCATCGTCGGCGAGGCCTGGTCGCAGGGCATCCGGTACTTCGACACCGCGCCGCACTACGGGCTTGGCCTGTCCGAGAGCCGGCTGGGCGTGGCGCTGGCCGGTCGGCCGCGGGACGAGTACGTGCTGTCCACGAAGGTCGGCCGGCTGCTCGAGGAGAACCCGGCCTACACGGGTGTAGAGCGGGACACCGACGGGTTCGACGTGCCGGCGACGGTGGTCCGCCGCTACGACTACTCGCGGGACGCGGTGCTGCGCTCGCTGGAGTCCAGCCTGACGCGGCTGGGTCTGGACCGGATCGACATCGCGTTCGTGCACGACTGCGAGGACTACGTCGAGGAGACGCTGGCCGGGGCCGTGCCGGCGCTGATCGAGCTGCGGGAGCAGGGCGTGCTGCGCCACGTCGGCCTCGGCATGAACTTCGACAAGGTCCTGGCGAGGTTCGTCCGCGAGTCCGACGTGGACACGATCAGGCTGGCCGGCCGGTACTCGCTGCTGGAGCAGCCGGCGCTGGAGGAACTGCTGCCGCTGTGCGTCGAGCGCGGCGTGCGGGTGATGGCCGCCGGCGTCTTCAACAGCGGCATCCTGGCCACCCCGACACCCGGCACCACCTACAACTACGAGTCGGCGCCGCCGGAGCTGGTCGAGAAGGCGCGCCGGATCGCCGAGGTGTGCACGCGCTTCGGGGTCGACCTGCCGACCGCCGCGATCGCGTTCGTGGCGGCGCATCCCGCGGTGGAGTCGGTCGTGCTGGGTGCCAGCTCGGTCGCCCAGGTGGGGCAGAACGTCGCCCGGGCGTCGGCCGAGGTGCCGCCGGCGCTGTGGGACGCGCTGGTCGAGGAGGGGTTGCTGCGTGAAGCTGGTTGACGCGCACCACCACCTGTGGGATCCGGGCCGCCGGACCTACGACTGGCTGGCCGGCCTCGACCGGATCCAGCGCCCGTACACGGAAGCCGACCTGCGGGCGGTGAGCCCGGCGGCGCAGACCGTGCTGGTGCAGACCGTGCCCTCGGTCGAGGAGACGGTGGAGTTCCTCGGCGTCGCCGCGTCGTCCCCGCTGGTTGCCGGCGTGGTCGGCTGGGTGGACCTGACCGCGCCGGACGTCGCGGACCGGCTCGCGGAGCTGCGCGCCGCGCCGGGCGGTGACGCACTGGTCGGCATCCGCCACCAGGCACAGGACGAGCCCGACCCGCGCTGGCTGCTGCGTCCCGAGGTGGTCCGCGGCATCGCGGCGGTGGCCGCGGCGGGCCTGACGTACGACGTCCTGGTGAAACCGGCCCAGCACGCGGCGACGATCGAGCTGGCGGACGCCGTGCCGGGTGTCCGGCTCGTCCTGGACCACGCGGGCAAGCCGGCCGTCGCGACCGGCGGCTACGAGCCGTGGGCGCGGTTCCTCACCTCGCTCGCCACGCGCCCCAACGTGTTCTGCAAGCTCTCAGGGCTGGTGACCGAGGCCGACTGGGCCACGTGGACGGTCGACGAGCTGCGCCCGTACGCCGAGCACGTGCTGGCGTCCTTCGGCCCGGACCGCGTGCTGTTCGGCTCCGACTGGCCGGTGTGCGAGCTGGCCGCGACGTACGACGAGGTCTACGCGGCGGCACGGGAGTTCACGTCGGCACTGTCCACTTCGGAACAGGCGGAGGTCTTCGCCGGCACGGCGACCCGCGCGTACCCGCTCAGCCCAGTCGGCGGCTGACCAGGTCGACCACCCCGGCCGCGTCGACGTCGACGCAGACGTCCAGCAGTGGCCGGCCCTGCCACGCCGCCGGCGCCTCGTCGTCGGTGCCGCCGAGGTTCGGCCATGTCTTGCCGCGGCTGAAACCCTGTGTCTCGACGCGGACCGGCCACCGCTCGGTGCGGAACAGGCCGGGGTCGAGCAGGTAGGCGGCCGCGGTGGGGTCGTGGAGGTAGATCCCGTCGACGCCGCTCACCCGCTCCAGGAACCGGCGGTAGAACGAGATGGCGCCCCTGAGCAGCCGTGTGGTCGGCGCGTCCCCGCCGGTGACGGCGTCGATCCGCGGTCCGTCCATGACGACCCGCTGCGTGACGTCCAGCCCCACCATGGTGACCGGCCACCGCGCCCCGAACACGACGTCCGCGGCCTCCGGGTCGTTCACCATGTTGGCCTCGGCGGCGGGTGTCGCGTTCCCGGGCACCAGCGCGTTGCCACCCATGACGACGACCTGGCGCACCAAGGTGTCGAGGTCGGGCCGCAGCCGCAGCGCGAGCGCGAGGTTGGTGAGCGGCCCGAGCGCGAGGACCGTGGCCCCGGGCGCGTGCCGGCAGAGGAACTCGGCCGCGGTGAGGTCGACCGGCCGCCCGGCCGGCTCGGTGAGCAGACCGCTGTCCCCGAGCCCGTCCACGCCGTGGATGTGCGGTATGGCCCCGCGGTACTCGGTGGCGACCGGCGCGGCGGCCCCCATCGCCACCGGCACCTCGCCCCGCTCGGCGACCTCCAGCAACACCAACGCGTTCCGCGTGGCGACGTCGACAGCGCAGTTGCCGTACACCGTGGTCAACCCGACCACGTCCAGCTCGGCCGCGCCGAGCGCCAGGAAGATGGCGATGGCGTCGTCGATCCCGGGGTCCGTGTCGATGACCACGCGCCGGGCGGTCACGTCGCCGGTCCGAAGTGGCCGGTGACGTTCTCCAGCACCGCACCGAGGTGCCACCCACCCCGCAACCAGCCGCTGAGCGCGGGCTCGGCCTCGACCCGCACGTGGACCAGCGCCGGTCGTGCCCTGCCCGACATGCCGACGCGGGTGCGCCGAACGCCGCCGCCCGGCCACGGTTGCCGTAGCTGGCCCCTGGTCCGGAACGGGACCGCGAACCCCGGCGCGCGGACCGTGACGCGCACCGACCAGCCCTCGCCCGTCGCGGTCATCCCGGTCGGCGGCGTGCCGGTGAACCGGGCCAGCGTCTTGGGCAGCGCCCAGTTCACCCGCCCGCCGACCACACTGGCGGGGGAGTCCACGGCGATGAACGGCACGGTGGCCGCGAACCCCTTGCCGGACAACAACCCCACGCCCCCCACGATCTCGTCGTACGGGCCGACCGGCGTCTCGTCGTAGCTGATCAGCGCGCCGAGCACCAGCGCGGGCCGGCCGTGCACCGAACCGGCCGCCTGCCGCGCCGCGCCGTTCGGCCGCGCCTGCCACACCACCGCGCGCATCGACGTGTGCCAGGGCGCGGGCGGTGCCTCGGCGGGCAGTGCCACGCCGTCGGCGAGCGCGGTCAGCGGGATGCCGGCCAGGTTCAGCATCTCGTCACGGTTCATCGGATGGCCTCCTGCGTCGAAAGCTAGCAGGGCGCGGGCTGGACGGCACGGCTCGCGAGGAGTAGGACACGGGACGTGGGCCAGGAACTGCGGGGCATCGGGCGTACGGCGTTGTGGGTGGCGATGATGCGGGCCGCCGAGGGAGGGCGGCCGGACCGGCTGTTCGACGACCGGCTCGCGAGCGCGTTCGTCGCGGCGACGGGGCTCGACACGACCGACGCCATGCGGCTGCCGCCCGGTGCGAACGAGTTCCTGGCCGTCCGCACCCACTTCTACGACCAGTACCTCCTCGACGCGTGCGCGGCCGGGCTGCGGCAGGTGGTGCTGCTCGCCGCGGGACTGGACAGCCGCGCGTTCCGGCTGGCCTGGCCGGCGGGGACCCGGTTCTTCGAGCTGGACCTGCCGGAGGTGTTCCAGTTCAAGGAGACCGTGTTGGCCGCGCACGGCGCGGTGGCCGGCTGCGCCAGGACCGCGGTGCCGGCCGACCTCCGCGGGGACTGGCCCGAACGGTTGCGGCAGGCCGGGTTCGACCCGGTCGCACCGACCGCGTGGCTGGCGGAAGGGCTGCTGGTGTACCTGCCGCAGGCCGACAACGACCGTCTGGTGGGTGCCCTGACCGCCCGGTCCGCGCCGGGCAGCCGGTTCGCCTTCGACCACATGGAAAGCGCGGCGAGCGGCCGTGCGGCCGTCCGCGAGGTAGCCGAGCTGGCACGGAACATGGACGCCCGGTTCCGGTCCTCGTTGGACGACCCGGTGGCGTGGCTGGCCGCGCACGGCTGGGGCGCCGCCGTGGACCGGATACCGGCATTGGCCGAGTCCTACGGCCGCACGCTGCCCCCGGAGGTCGACCTAGTCGCGTCCAACGCCAACATCCTGTGCACCGCCACCCGCTGAGTACAGCCAGAACTCGCGCATCCAGTCCGGCGCGACCGGGCTCGCCATGCCCACCTGGGTGAACAGGATCGCGACCGAGCCGGTGGCGGGCACGACGTGCGCCGAGGTGCCCGTGCCACCGACCCACCCGTACCTCCCGGGGACGACCCAGGGGTCGGTCGCCGCGATGTCCACCGAGCCGCCCATGCCCCACCCCTGGCCTTCCAGGAACAGGGCGCCGATCTCGCGGTGGGCCGGCGTGGTGTGGTCGGTGGTCATCAGCCGGACCGACGCGGCCGACAGCAGTCGCCCGCCGTGCGGGGCGACGCCCCCGGCCAGCAACATCCGCGCGAACGCGAGCCAGTCGTCGACGGTGCCGACCAGGCCGCCCGAGCCGAGCGGCATGGCGGGCATCGTGCTCCACTGCCCGTCCGGACCGTCCGCCAGCGCGCCGCCCTTGTAGTAGCTGGCGAACCGGTCCCGCTTCCCGGCCGGCACGACGAAGGCGCTGTCGGCCATGCCGAGCGGCGCGAAGACCCGCTCGGCGAGGAAGTCGGGGAGCGACTGGCCCGAGACCCGCGCGACCAGCACACCCTGGATGGCCGAGCAGGTGTCGTACAGCCAGGACTCGCCCGGCTGGTACAGCATCGGCACCTGGGCCAGTTCGGCCAGCCACACCTCCGTGGAGGGGAAGCTCTGCACCTCGCGTCCGTCGCGCTGCACGTCGAACAACCGCACGACCGCCGGCAACGAGAAGTCGGACGCGAAGCCCCACCCGGCCTGGGAGGTGAGCAGGTCGTACACGGTGACCGGCCGCGTCGCGGGGACCACGTCGTCGATCGGGCTGGCCGGCGTGCGCACCACCACCGGCTCGGCGATCTCGGGCAACCAGCGGCCGACCGGGTCGTCCAGCCCGAGCCGTCCGTCCTCGACCAGCGTCAACACCGCCGCCGCGGTGATCGGCTTGGTGAGCGAGGCGATGCGGAAGATCGTGTCCCGCGCCATGGGCACGGTGCCGTCCTGGGTCCCCACGGCGGTGAACTCGACCGTGTCTCCCCTGGTCACCAGGGCCACGGCCCCCGGAAGCGAGCCGTCGTCGACGTACTGCCGCAGCAGCCCGCGCAGGTCTGTCACTGTGCTCTCCTTCGGTGCGGTCGGAGGTTGGACCGGCGACGGCGCGAGAACTCATCGGCAGAATGACCGGTGTGTGGACACTCACCGATCTCGAACGCGCCGTCCGGGCGAGTTGGAGCGCGGACACCTGCGACCCGGTCGACCGCCCCGACTGGCATCCGGACAACCCGGCGCGCGGCCAGTGCGGGGTGACCGCGCTGGTGCTCCACGACCTCTTCGGCGGCGACCTCGTGCTCGGCGAGGTCCACGTGGGAGGGGAGCGGACGGGCGTCCACTACTGGAACCGGTTCGGTGCCGGCCTCGAGGTGGACCTGACACGCGAGCAGTTCCGCCCCGACGAGGCCGTGGTCGGCGGCCAGGTGGTCCACCGGCCGGCCGGGCCGCCGAGGCGTTGCCGCGAGGAGTACGAGCTGATGCGTGTGCGCGTGCTCGCTCGCCTCGGCGGGCCGTGATCGAGTCCGCCACAGCAAACCGTCCGCCCCGGCGGGGCCGCCCGCCGCGGCGAGCCGGTAGCCCACGGCATGCCGGTCGCCGCGGTGGGCGGGCCGCCTCGCGGCGGCCCACCCGTATGTCTCAGCTCACCGTGACCAGGTCCACTCCCGTCAGGCTGGCCACCGCGCGGAGTTCGGCCAGGCGGTGGCCGGTGCCGAGTGCCCAGTGGTGGCCGACGCCGCTCGCGGACCACTCGTCGGTCCACTCGCCGGGGTCGCGGCCGAAGTCGACGCGGCTCGTCGTGTTGCCGATCTTCATGTGGGGGCCGTCGGCGACGACGCCCTCCGCGGCGACCAGGGTGTAGCGGCCGTCGCGGGTCTGGCCCACGCCCAGCAGCGTGACC